>CAZASB010000084.1:0-15831 GCA_964487655.1 uncultured Planctomycetaceae bacterium | reverse complement strand
AAGTAGCCGATTTTCCCCGCAGCCGCCAGATCAATTCGTTGATTTTCCACCCCTTTGGCGAATATTTACTTTTTGGCAGGCCGCCCGGTGGCTTCTTCGGAACCGAGGGTTAGAGGTTCGAGTCCTCTCGGGTGTGTGATGCTGTCGCGGAGTCTTGCTCTGTTGGGTTGTCTTCCGAACAACTGTCTCGTTCCCCTTTATGCCATTGGCTGGAGGACGGCTTGGACAGCCTGTCAACGCTGCCGTAATCGAGACGTCAATGCTACCGTAACCGGGACACTGAGAAGATTTTGGAGGAATCGCATGAACGACAAACCATTCGATTTGACGGGTCGAGTCGCCTTGATCACCGGCGGCAGCAAGGGCATCGGGTATGCCATCGCTAGCGGCTTTGCCCGGGCGGGGGCGGACCTGTTTCTGTGCGGCCGGAACGAAGCATCCCTACTGGCCGCCGTGGACAAGCTGCGATCTGAAACGGCGGTTCGTGTGGAAGCTACCTGCGGCGATATGTCGCTTCGGCAGGATGTGCAGCGCATAGCGGACGAAGCCGTAGCGCGGTTCGGCCAGGTCGATGTCCTGGTGAACAACGCCGGCTGGAACATCGTTCAGGCGATCGACGAAATCCACGACGACGACTGGGACTATCTGGTCAACCTGAACCTGACGAGTGTCATGGCGTTGACCCGCGCGCTGGCACCGGGCATGAAGCAACGCGGCTGGGGTCGTGTGATTCATATTTCGTCCATCATGGCCTTGAGCAGCACGCCCAAACGCAACGCATATTCGGCCACGAAGGCGGCGCTGATCGGTTTGGCCAAGGCGAGCGCCCTGGACCTGGGACCGTTCGGCATTACGGTCAACTGCATTGCGCCGGGACCGATCGCCACGGAGATGCCCATGTCCATCCTCAGCCAGGAACAGCAGGACAGTTTGGCGGCCAGGACGGCGCTCGGCCGCTGGGCGAAACCGGAAGAATTGATTGGCCCGGCCCTCTTGCTGGCCAGCGACGCCGGAAGCTACATCACCGGAACCTGCCTGGTCGTCGACGGCGGCGCCCTCAGCCGCGTCTTCTGACCCGGATAATTCACGCGAGAAGACGAGAGATGACACGCCGGAAGTTTATCCCATGGAAGGCCGAGACTCAACAAGGTGTTACGCGATCTTGCGCCTCGTGTCGCGACTGCCGAGCCTTGGTCAATCCTAGCCGCGCCACTCGGTTTCGTCGACGGTGGTCTTGAAATCGGCTTCGATACGGCTGGGAAGCGACTCGCCGGCCACGGCGGCCAGATCAGCCGGAGTGGGTTTCCCTATGTTCACTATGCTTGCCCGCGGGCACTTCGCGACGGCTTCATCGAAATGGTTGAGCGAATCGTATCGGTCGTAGTCGACAACCGGTAAGTTGCCTTTCATTTGCATCAGTTCCGCGCGGCGGGTACATGCCGTGCAGCCGATGCAGCCGACTTTGCACACCGCCTGCACCTCCGTGCCCTTATCCTGGTTCGAACAAGCGACGACCAACATGCGTTCCTGCTTAAACGGGACCATACTGATGATATTGCGCGGGCAGGCGCGGGCGCAGGCCTTGCAACCGATGCACTTTTGGTAGTCGACCGTGGCGAGGCCGTCGATCACGTCAATGGCGTCGTACTTACACGCGCGAGTGCAGTCGCCGAAGCCGAGACATCCGTAGGTGCATCCTTGCACCCCGGCAACGAGGTTCACGGCGGCGCAGGTAGGCTCGCCTGCGTAGTGGATGCGTTGCAAGCGATCTTCGTAATGGGCGGCGCAGTGGACGACGGCGCGATAGGGGAAGCTTTCCTGGACGGTCACGCCAAGGATTTGAGCGAGGCGTTGAGCGCATCCGCTCCCGCCCGGCGAGCAGAGCGTCACTTCGGCCTTTCCGCTTGCGACGGCCTCGGCATACTCGGAGCAACCGATGAAGCCGCACGCGCCGCAATTGGCGTTGGGCAGCGCGTCAAGCACGGCTTCCACTTTTGGGTCCACGGCCACGTGGAATGTCTGATTCGCCCAACCCAGCACATAGGCCACGCCAACGGCAAGCACCGCCAGGATGGCGGCGGCCAGGAGAATCGTCACGGTAGCAAACATAAATCGCCTCGGGGGAACCGCACGCGGTACTCAAGGTTCGGAGTTCCGGCGCGCGGCAGCGCCTGCCCGCCGCACGTCCGGAGCCGCCTGTCCTATGGGCTGGAATACTCGGTACTCCGTGCTTGATGTTGGATACTCGTGGTTCCGTTCTGAGTGAACCGTTTCAATGCGTTCTCGACACTCTTGTCGACGCCAGCGAAGCCCATGAAGGCCATGGCCAGTATCCCGGCGGTGATCAGGCTGATTCCGGGGCCGCGCAGCGGCTTGGGTACGTCGCACATCTCGAGTTCTTCACGAATACCTGCCATGAGCGTGATGGCCAGGGTAAAGCCGACTCCGCCGCCCAGCCCCAAGGCGAGCGCCTCGTGCAGGCCCCACAGCCGGGTTGGGTCCTGGAGGTTCTTCATGATCTCTAGGCACGCGAACAGGATGGCGCAGTTGGTCGTAATGAGCGGTAGGTAGACTCCGAACGACTTGTACAGCGGTGGAAAGAACTTGCGCACGTACATCTCCACGAACTGCACCGACCCGGCAATTATGAAGATGTACATGATGTAGCTGAGTACCGACAGGTCGACCGTGACGGCCGGATCGCCTCCCGCCATGTGCCACACCCAACCGGGCAGCGGCGCTCCGGGTCGCAGAATGAAGTACGTGAACGTCCAGCTCAACAGCGCCGCAATCGAAATCACGAACGTCACCGCGCAGCCCATCCCGAACGCCGTTTCCACCTTGCGCGAAACGCCCAGAAACGGGCAGATACCAACAAAGTAGTGCAGGACAAAATTGTTGATGATCGCCGCGGTAAATCCGATTTGAATCAGATTGATCAATATTTCCATCATTGGGCGTGCTTTCTCCTCCGGATGGTCAGCCATTCGACCAGGCCCAGCAGGACTCCAAGGGTTAGGAACGCGCCAGGCGGCAGGACCATGATGCCCCAGTTCGGCCACGTGGGGGGCATCACGCGCAAGCCGAACCAAGTGCCGCTGCCAAGAATCTCTCGCACCGTGGCGATGCTACCCAGGGCAACCGCGAAACCGAGCGACACGCCCACTGCGTCGGCCAGGGCGACCGGCAAGCTCTGTTTCGACGCGCAGATTTCACAACGTGAGATGATCAGGCAGTTGACGATGATCAGCGGCACGTAGGGCCCCAGTTGCTTGCTCATCTCGTACAAGTAGGCGGCCAGTATACGGTCGGCAATGGTCACAAACGTGGCAATGGTCAGCGTGAACACGAGGATTCGCAGGTGCGGTCGAAGAAGCCCGCGTATCAGGCTGATGATGCAGTTGGCGGAGATCAACACGAAGCCTGTCGCTAGGACCATGGTCATTGCCGGCTTCACGGCGCCGGTGACGGCCAGCGTAGGGCACATGCCGAGAAGTTGCCGATAGACCGGGTTCTCGGGCAAGATGCCGTTGATGAATCGTTCCAGTGCGGTGGGTTCGTTATTGCTCATGTTCGTTATTGCTCATGGGCGACGGGATTCCGTTGCTTTGTGTCGGCAAGGCATCGCGCAGATTATCGATGGCCCCATTGACGATATTCGCCACGCTTTCGCTGGAAATCGTGGCGCCGCCGAGCGCTCGGATTTCATTTTTTCCCATCATGGGCTCGGTCTTGATCACCACGAGGGGCTCCTCCGCCGACTTCCTGGCAAATTGGTCGCGGAACAGCTCGCCTTCGATGAAGTTCCCCAGCCCGGGCGTCTCCTTCTGGTCCAGTACGTAGATACCGGTCACCGTAATCCGCTCGGCGTCCAGACCAACGAGCAGGTCGATCCGGTCCGCGAACCCCAGCCCACTGGCAGGCAGGACCCAGCCGACCAGCTTTCCCCGCGCGTCGCGCGCCTTGAGGGCGCGGGCAGGCTGGCCGTCGGCGCCGGTCACCGTGAGTTCTTCGGTCTGGGCCGAGTCGGCGCCGGGGACGATTTGTGGAATGACCCGAAAGGTCTCCTCGCGGCGGTTCTGCTCGATCCGGGGGCCGAGCGACGTTTGCACGCCGGCCAGGGCCCCGCCATACAGCAGGCCGAGCAGAATCACGAGCCATGCTTGCCGAAGGTAGCCGATTTGGGATGCGTCGGAATCCATGCGTTTTGAGTGATTGTTGATGGGGGTTATCGTCGAGCCCGGGGAGCCCGAGCTGGTCAATATCAGGTTGGTTTTAGGGGGCCGCCGACCGGGCGGGGAATGGTCCAGCGGTTGATCAGCGGGACGGCGCCGTTCATCAGCAGGACAGCGAACATTACGCCCTCTGGATATCCGCTGAAGACCCGAATGCAAATGGACAATATGCCAACTCCCGCGCCGAAGAGAAAGTGGCCGCGGTGAATCACTGGGCTGGTAACCGGGTCGGTCGCGATGAAAAAGGCCCCGAAAAGGAAGGAGCCGGTGATCAAGTGATACAGCGGCGGATAGGCCGTGAGGCTGGCCGCGTACAGGGCCTCGGCCGTTACGAAACCGGCCAGCAGCATTCCAGCGGGAATGCCCCAGGCCGCCGAGCGACGCACGCACAGGTACAATCCGCCCACCATCAAGGCAACGGCGCTCGTCTCGCCCGGCGAGCCGTTCACCTGCCCAACGAACAGCGGCCAAAAGCCCTCGGCACCGAGCGAACGAGTCGCTTCTTTTGCGAAGGTGAGCGGGGTGGGTTGGGTGAGAATTTCGAGATTCGAGTGGAGCACGACGTAGGCGGCGGTGCCCAGTTCACGGGCGAAGCTGAGCATGACGAACGCGCGGCCGACCATGGCCGGGTTGAAGATATTGTAGCCCAGCCCGCCGAAAACGACCTTCCCCAGGCCAATTGCCACGACCGAAGCCAGCACGCCGATGTACCAGGGCGCGGCCCACGGCAGGGAGAGCCCCAGAATCACGCCGGTCACTGCGGCCGAGTAATCGCCCAGTGGGATCGGCTTGCCGCGAATCCAGCAGCAGACGGCCTCGGTGGCCAGGCAGCAGAGCACGCAAACGCCCATCTGCACCACCGCGTACCAATGGAACACAATCACGGCCATCACCAGCACGGGCACCATGCCGATAAACACGTCGATCATCATGCGCCGAGTGGTGGACGTAGGCTCCGCCACGTGTGGTGAGGGGGCAACCTCGATCAGCGGGGGAAGCGGAATGTCGGGCATGCGTCGTAAAACGGTCGAAGGTTCGGTAGGTGGGAAATCCCTATTGTCGGGCCAGTACTTTACCCAGGCGAATCAACTGCACCAGGGGGAGTTGGGACGGACAAACGTACGCGCAACAGCCGCATTCGACACAGATCGAAATATGGTGCCGCCGGGCAAGCTCGGCATTGTTCGCGCGCGCCGCCAGCCCCAGCTTGGTCGGCACCAGGTGCATCGGGCATACCTCGACGCAACGCCCGCAACGGACGCACGGAGTCTCTTTCGCCCGCCGTACCTCTGACTCGGAAAGCACGGTGATCCCGCTGGTGCCCTTGGTGACCGGCGTATCGAGCGTTCCCAGGGTAAAGCCCATCATGGGGCCTCCGGCCACAACGCGAACCGCATTGTCGCGCAGGCCGCCGCAATGCTCCACAAGGTGGCGATAACTGGCGCCGATGGGCGCTAGCAGATTCGCCGGACGTCGGATTCCGCCGCCGGAAACGGTCACGACCCGATGGGTTAGCGGCCGGCCATACAGCACGGCCCGTGCCAACGCCGCCACCGTACCGACGTTCATCACTACGACGCCCACGTCCATTGGCAGCTTGCCGGCGGGAATCTCGCGGTGGAGTACCGAGTCAATGAGTTGCTTCTCGCCACCTTGGGGATAAGTCGGCTTGAGTTCGCAAACCTCGACGGGCGTGCCTTGAACTGCCTCCTGAATCGCGTGAATGGCCCGCGGCTTGTTCCTCTCAATGGCCACGATCACTCGCTTCGCCTCCGTGGCAAGTTGCGCCAAGAGCGCCCCGGTGACGATCGGCCTAGACGCCACCTGCATGAGTTGGTCGTCAGCGGTCAAGTAAGGCTCGCATTCGCAGCCGTTGATCAGCAAGGTGTCGATGGGCGTCTCGTCACGGGGCGACAGCTTGACGTGCGTGGGGAAGGCCGCGCCGCCAAGGCCCACCAGTCCGGCCATGCGCGCCGCCTGCCGAACGGCCTGCGGCGTGTAATGGCTCAAGCTGTCGACCGGATAATCGCCATGATAGAGGTTCTCGAGTAGCGCCTCGCCTTCCAGCGGCTGCTCCTCGGCCGCGTCGATGGCAATGGCCGGCACGTGGCGTCCGTTGGGCAGCGTGGCCATCGTAGCGCGTCCGACCCGCCCTCGCACGCTTGCGTGAACCGGCGCGGAAACCGGCGCCGTCGCCTCGCCCACCATGTCGCCCAACTCGACCTCTTGCCGCGGCTTGACCGTGGCCAAACACATCGCTCCCAAATGCTGGAGCAGTGGGATGACTACCTTCGGCGGCGTTGGAAGCACCTCGATAGGACAGTATTCCGCCAACTCCTTACACTGCGGAGGATGAACGCCGCGGGCAAAGGTAAGCTGCGCAATAATGCTGGAAATTGGCATCGAATCGTTATTCCTCATTTCCGGGCGCGCGGGCATCCTCGCTCCGACGCGAGCGATGCACGCGTGGTAAGGACGGCAACATCAGAGAAAACTGCGCCCCGAAAGCCCAAAGCCCCATATTTTGCAACGAAGCAGAGTTTGCCGCAATACCCATATCAGGGGGCAACGACCGGGAACGGCAAGCGACCGACACCGGACCGAAACCACGGCTTGTTCGTCGCCACCCTTCAGACGCGATGAAGAGAGTCAGAACTCCCCGAGCACGTTGCCGTCGTTGCGGCAGCAAAGCCCCCAAAACGTCTCGGCGTTGAGCGACTCGGCCAGAAAACGAACCGAGCCGTCACACATGGCAATGTTGATCCCGCCGGGATGGAAGCTGTAGGGCGATTGATTGTTGTTGCAATTCATAATGCAGCTTCCGCGGGCCGTTGTTCCACCGCCGCACGAGGGGTGTATGAAGCTTGGCGTCGTACCGTCCGCCGTGTAAGGCACCACAAAAATGCCTACCGTGTCAGCCCATTCGCCATACCACCCGAAGTAGGCCGGAGGGTTGGAGTTAGGCCGAGCCAGAATGTAGTTAGTCGGCTGACCAGCCACTTCCAACATTAGTATCGTATTGCTCAAGCCGTCGGTAATGTCCCTGGGCTTCCTGGGTCGCGCTTGGCCGGTGCTGATGGTCTCGTCGGCCAACGCGCCGCTGCCAAAACTCTTGCCGTCGAAGTCCATGACCACGCGCGGGTGCATGTAGTCGGTCGCTTGCGACGTGTACCCAGTCGGCGTTTCCGCCCCCTTCGCAAACCGGTTGTAGATGGGCATCACGCGGTCGCCGGGGACCGATGGACACTGGTAAACCGGTATAGCCATATTGACCACCACCTGGTTGTCCGCATGGTCGAACCCCTTTCCGTAGTCGTACATGTCCGCGAGATTCGACTGTTCGATATACGGCAAGATCAGCGACAGCAAGCCGTTGACCGTCGTTCGACTACTTCCGGCAGGCTTGAAAATGATTCGCGAGGGGGGGTAGGTCCCTAACGCTACCTCGTAGTTGGTAATCGCCAGGGCGATTTGCTTCAGGTTATTGGCGCACTGCATGCGGCGAGCCGATTCGCGGGCCGACTGAACGGCGGGCAGAAGCAGCGCAATCAGGATGCCAATGATCGCAATCACCACAAGCAGTTCGACCAGGGTAAAACCGTGTCTCCGGCGGAGCATCATATATTCCTTATTTAATTAGTTATGAATAATTGCGGCAGGGTGTGGCGGGCGGGGTTCGTAGCTTGTATAGTAGATTCCGTAACGCCACCGCAATTGTGGACAGGTATCCTTCGTAACGCCGGGAGAATTGGGGATTGATGGTTACAATGTCGGAAGCCGCGGACGAACTGCTTCGACTGCGAACGCAGGGGGAGGCGGCCGTCGCGCAAGTGTTCGATCATTATCGAGCGAGGCTCGCGCGGATGGTCATGTTGCGGCTGGATGCCCGACTGCTCGGCAAGGTCGATGTGGACGACGTTCTGCAGGATGCCTTCCTTGAGGCGAATCGCCGGATTGGGGATTTCCTGGACCAACCTTCCGTGCCCTTCTTCGTCTGGCTACGACAGCTCACCATTCAAATTTTAATCGACCTGCATCGCCGTTACCTGGGGGCGCAGATGCGCGACGTGAACCGAGAAGTCCGGTTCGATTGTTGGGGAACTGGAAATACTGGTTCGGCGTTGCTGCTCGCGCAACTATCGGACAGTCTGACGAGCCCCAGCCAGTTTGCCGTCCGCAACGAGATCATGGAGCAACTCCGCGCGGCGTTGGAAAACCTGGAAGCGATCGATCGTGAGGTGCTCGTCTTGCGACACCTCGAGGAACTCGGCAACAACGAGGTGGCGGAAATCCTGGGAATCGACAAGTACGCGGCCAGTAAGCGCTACCTACGGGCGCTCGGGCGGTTGAGGAACGTGATGACGGTTGGCGAGGTTGCCTAGCGGCGAGGTACATAACGAGATAGCCAGGCATGATCGACTCATCAAGCAGCCGCGATCCCGTGGAACTACTGGCCGACGAGTTCGCCGCTCGCGGCCGGAGAGGCGAGTCGCCGTCCGTCTTCGAGTACGTCGCCCAATATCCGCGATATGCCGAGCAAATCGAGCAATTGTTTCCTGCCGTCGCCATGATGGAGCAGTTGCGAGTCGAGGAAGACAACCGGCGCAAGTCGATCGAACGGCAGGCAATGTCGTTCGATCTGCCCGAGTGCATGGGCGATTTCGACATCATTCGCGAGATTGGGCGAGGCGGCATGGGCGTGGTGTACGAGGCCGAGCAACGATCGCTTGCGCGGCGGGTGGCCGTGAAGATATTGCCCGAGCACGTGCTCCTTGGCGACCACCGACTCGAACGCTTTCAGCGCGAGGCTCAAACTGCGGCCCGCCTGCAACACACGGCGATTGTCCCGGTTTTCGGCGTAGGCGAGCAAGATGGCATGCACTACTACGTCATGCCGCTGGTCCGAGGCGTGGGCCTGGACGAACTCATCACCAACATGCGCGCCGCGGCGACTATCTCGCCAGGGCGATTGCCTCCGGGCGACTCTGCGGCAACCGAACAGCAGGACATCGGCGTCTCAATACGCGAGTTGATCGCGGCGAAGTATCCGCCCCCGCAACCTGTCCTGCATGATTCACAACCCTGGGAGCCCGAGAATCACATCGCCCACAACCGGTGGATCACGGTGGCCCGCCTGGGTTTGCAGGCTGCGCGTGCCCTTGAATATGCCCACTCGCAGGGGACGTTGCATCGGGATATCAAGCCGGGCAACCTCCTGGTGGACGAAGCAGGAAACGCCTGCCTTGCCGATTTCGGGCTGGCCCGAGCAATTGAGCCTTCCCACTCCGGGCGCGAAAACAGGAAGGAAGTGGTGGGCACGCCCCGGTACATGGCGCCGGAGCAGTTGCGCGGCATGGCCGACACCCGAACCGACGTCTACGGCCTGGGCCTGACCTTGTACGAACTACTGGCGCTCCGGCGGCCGGATCGGGACATCTCCGCGCGCCTGCTTTCCCCGAGAAAGATCGACCGGACGATTCCACGGGATCTGGAGGCTATCGTGCTCCGGTGCCTGGCTCGCGAGCCGTCGCGCCGCTACCAGAGCGCTGCGGCGCTGGCCGACGACCTGCAGTGTTTTCTCGAGGATCGGCCGATTCGCGCGCGGCGCGCCTCCTGGCTTGAACGGGGCGTTCGCTGGCGCCGCCGCAATCCGGCCCTGGTCGCCGTATCGGCAATGGCCGCGATGCTGGTGGTTGCCTTTGCGGTTACGGCTTTCATGGGACACGCTCGGACCAGGACGGCCTACCACGAAACACGCCAGGCCCTGGCGCGGACCGAGGCAACCTCGAGCGTAGCGCTCGAGGTGCTTGAGGGCCTCTATCTGCAATTGGCGCCGGAACGCGTCTGGATCCCCTCCGATTCCGACCCCGCCGGGCAAGCATGTGCCTGCCTTGGGCTTCGATCGGCCCGGCCCGCGGCGCCCAACCAACCTGACTATATCCAAGTGCAGCCCTCCGAGCAGACGGCTGCGCTGCTGCAAAACTTGCTTGTGTTTTATGATCGGCTGGCCGAGCAAGTGGGCAATGACGACCGCGTTTTGCTCCAGTCGGCCATTGCCACTCGGCGCGTGGGCGATATCCGACAACGGCTAGGCCAGACCGAGCAGGCCGAGCAGGAGTATCTCAAGGCCATCGCGAAGCTCAACGCACTCAGCGAGATGGCAGGCGCGAACGTCCAGACTCGCGTCGAGTTGGCCCGCGGCTACAACGAGTTGGGCAACGTGCGGTTCGGCCGGTCTGAACCGCAGGTGGCCTACGACGCCCACCGCGAGGCCCTTCGGTCGCTGGAAACGGCCGCCTCGGGGCAGGTGCCGTCCGAGAATTACCGATACGAGTTGGCGCGCACCTGCTTCCTTCTCTCCGGCCGACTCCCGGGCCATTCACTCAGCGCCCGCGATCGACGCGAGGAGCGCTTCGCGGAACGGCCCGCCCAATCGGAGCGAGCGTACAGGGCCCGGGCGATTGATCTGCTGGAAGCACTCGTTGATGAACACCCGGAAGCGGCCGACTACCGCTTTCTGCTCGCATTGTGCCACCGGCCTCTTGGACCGGACCCGGCCGCGCCCACGTTTGCGGCGTCCGGCCGGCAACGGGCTCTGGATATCCTCCAAACTCTGAAAAACCAATACCCGCAGGTGGCCGATTATCGTTACGAACTGGCGGCAACCCATGCCTGGGTGCATGTGGCGCTGTTCCCGTGGCAGGAGCGATCCGCGGCCCTGCCGGAAACGGAGCAGGCACTGCTGAAGGCGTTGGACGAGGCCCAATGGCTGGTGGACAACAACCCTACCATTCCCCATTTCGCCCGCAGCCGGGCACTGATCTTCGCCAAGCTGGGCGCCGTGTGCGCCGAGGCCGGGCGAGCCAAGGAAGCGGCCGCCCGGTTCGAGCAAGCTTTGCACGCGCAGTCGGCCCTCGTTGAGCGGTTCCCAAGCGTTCCGGACCACGATCGCGTGCTGGTCGAATTCTTCCGTTACCGTCTTGCCGCGACTTGCCTGGACTTGGACGACTCGCTCGGTTGCGTTCGCGACGCGCCAGCCGTGATGCTGCAAACTTGCGTGGCGAACCTCGCCGAGCTACTCACCCATCGCGAGTTGGCCGACGATCGCGTGGCGGCGAACACTTTGAAACTTGCCGAAGACGCGCTTCGCGGGGTCCGCGACCGTTGAGTTGCCCCTTCACTGGCAGACCGGACCAGGAGTCGAGAGTCGAAGGGGAAAGGCACTTCCAGACACCCACGATGGTGCCCGGCGCAATCTTGTTTCAACCATTGTGACAGCGGCCTACTCGACGTCGCGCAGTTCGACGATGCGGTGCGTGACGAGGGCGCCGTCTGATAGGTAGCCGCGACAGCTTACGCCGCGCACGACTTGCAGCAGGTCAAACAGAGTGTCAACCTGCGAGTGGAGCGGCTCCCACCGGTCGGCGGACGATGGGCCGGCATCGGTCTGCGCGATCCGATTGGCCAGCGCGACGGCTACCTCGTGGCCGGTGGGCCGGGCAAGTTCCACCAGGGCCGACCAGTCGAGGTAGACGACCGAGAGCAGGTCATCCGGCCCGCCGGCCAGGAAGGCCGGCGGCGACGCGCTGGGTTTCAGTAGCTCGAGCGCGTGGGAACGCGAAAGAGCCAGAACGGCCACGCCATCGCAAAGACCCAGCGACGGCGCGAAGGCGTCCGGCTCATCGTCGCCCCAATGATACACGCGAGTCCGGTTGGCCTCGGCCTGCGACCTCACTCGCGGCTCGAACTCGGCGTCGGCCAGCGCGGCACGAATTTCAGCCAGCATCTGCTCCAGCTCGACATACGTCGCATGGAAAGACTCAGCCGGTGAAAGATCGAGCACCAGCGCCGGCCGCACGACAAGCCGCCCGGCATCGTTTCGGCAGGCATCGACGACGACCATCCCCTGCCCGTGTTCCAGCAGTGGAAAGACCGTCTGGCGAACGGCCTCGCCCGCGCGCCGGCCGACTGGCCGCCATAGCGCGACGCTCACGCGATAGTAACGCAGCGACACGCCGGTCAGCCGACCCCGTAGCCACGCGTCGAGTTGTTCGATACGCTGCTCAACCCGATCGGCCCAGGCCGCCAATTGCTCTCGGTCCATCGAACTCTGCCAAGCGACGAGGACCACGGGATGCTCGCCCGCGTGCGACAGCAGGCGAAGCGGTTCGACTTCGGCCCAGTCCTTGCCTGCCGGCCAGTCGAAGGTACGCTGTTCGATGCCGCGTTCGGTCCATATCGAGTAAGCCAGAATCGGTCCGAGGTCGGCGGTCGCGGCGGCGTTAGCCTTTGACGCATCGGCTTTCGATGCGTCGGCCGGTGGCGCGGTCATCTCGCGCAGGGCGGCGGCCATTTCCGGGCTGGCGTAGGCAAGACCGGTAAGTCGCTGCTGGAGCACGTCGCGGAGCGGCGCGAGTTCAACCCGATCGATAAGCCGGTCGCTACCGCCCAGCATGGCTTCGATGGCATCGAAGGACGGACCGACGGACAGGACGAGGAAATCCTGCCGCATGCCCAGAACCACGACCAGCGGCGTTCCATTCACGGTGTCGACCAGCCGCGCGGCGAGTTCCGGTGCGACGTCGAGCGAGGCCAAGTGTTGGGTCAGCCACGGCGCGGCCATGCGGCCGTTGAGGGTCAGGGTGATGAACGACTGGCCGGCCAGGGAGCGGCGGTTCAATCGGCCGCGCAGGCCTGGATGGGTCCAGCAGAGCAGCGACCCGACGAGTTCGAGCTTACCCAATTGCTCGGCGGCCCGCTGCACGTCACTTACGCGGAATGCCCACACCACGCTTGGAAGTGCCGGCGGCTCGGCGCGGTCGGCCAGCGATTGGGCGAGCCGTTCGGCCATTTGACGCGCCAGTTCTCGCTGAACTTCCCGTGGGTCCGGCGCGCCGTCCCGCAACCTGACATCGAGGTGAATCGGCCGTTGCGGCATCATCAGCCGCAGAAAGTCGACCGCGTTGGCGTCAGCGTACCAGACAAACTCTTCGTCCAGCATATCGAGCCCCAGTTCCGCCAGGCGCTGCAACTGCGGATCGCTGAGCAACGTATCAATCTGGGCACCGGTCGTGCCGGGCTCGGTAAGCTTGGCATAGAGCAACTCACGGGCCACGCGTGTCGTCGGCAGGTTCCAAGCGTCGGCAAGCTGTTTCCAAACGGGCATGGCGGCCAGGCGGCCCCAGGCGCGCGTAGCGCCGGCCGCCTCCACCTGTTGCCGGACTCGCAGCACGGCGCCGCACAGCGCGGCATCCGCCGGAACCCAGCGGATAGCCTCGCCCATGAGGGGGGGCTGTTCGGCGGCTGGAACGGCTTGCAGCCCGGCCGTGCAGCCGACGAGGGCTGCAATCGCAAGAAATCGTCGTGACATTGTCGGAAATCGATTCATTGACCTACTCCCCTTCCCCGTGTGGCAAGTATAACAAGGATAGAACGTTTGCGGAACATTTGCTTGGTCAACGAGTCGCAACACAGACTTCCGCACCCCCCCTAGAATATCTATTCACCCAATCACTTACCAGCCCAGTTATTGGTCTTGACACAATCCAGATCGCGAAATGTCGCCGGAAAGGCCGTATGCACCCGGCAAAACAGTTGCCGGAGACCGCCCCTTGCTGCGAGAGGCAATCTTTGCTACGCCGTGATGCAAGTGTCTTCACAAATGAAAGGCCATGCCGACGGCTCTGCGAATCGGGGCCTATCGATTGCTGTTTTACGCGTCGGATTTCCAGGAGCCTCGCCATATCCATGTCCGCCGCGATGACATGATGGCCAAGTGCTGGATCCTACCTGTGCGTTTGGCGACAAACATTGGGTTCTTCGCAAGAGAACTGCGTGACGTTGAGAAACTGGTTAAAGAGAACGAAGACGAGATCGAGAGGAATTGGAATGAGTTTTTCGGCGACTCTTGAGCAAGAAGCGGCTGCTCTGAAAGTTGACGTCACCGAAGACGAATTGATCGTCCAGCTCGTGGACGGCCGAAAGGTATCGGTTCCCCTTGCATGGTATCCGCGACTCCTCCATGGGACTTCTGTCGAAAGGAGCACCTGCAAATTGATGGGCCGGGGGACGGGTATTCATTGGCCGCTCCTCGATGAAGACATCTCCGTGGCGGGCATTCTGAAGGGCCACCCTTCGGGCGAATCACCCAAGTCACTCAAACGCTGGCTGGACGGTAGGAAGTGATAGTGTCCACGGGTAAGGCTTTGCCGAACGCGTGTCTTCAACCCCCACGGGCTAATCGATGGCCTTGAAGCCGAGGTCAAAGGCGGGCACATCCGGCCGCTCGGTTCGATTTTCCCAGATCGTCGCCTTGACGCGACCGAGCCGAATCTCATGGGCGGGCTTTTGCTTGGGCGGCGGCATCCCTCCTTCTGTCAAGAGACTCTTGACAGAAATAATGCCATAACACCTAACCTTTCCGCTGTGACTCCCACTGCCTAACGTTTGCGAAGCACGGGCGGCGGTACACCGTACCGTGCATTTGTCATGTTCGCATTTCCATGTTTCAATTGTCCGTGAAGTAGTCTGAGTCCAATCTTTTCAATTCGTACACGGCGTCGGTTGCAACGCCGACCCCGAAGTCGATCATGAATTGCGCGAGTTGTTGGCCGTCGATCAGGATAATCTTGTTGTCGATATTGGCCGCGAACTCTTTGGCGGTGTCGCAAAACCGTGAAGTTGTGATAAAAATCCCCTTACGGGCGCGTTTGCCCTGCAACGCGCCAGCAAACTTCTGTATCTCGGGCCGAGAAATGGGGTCTTCCCACTTCTTGGCCTGAATGTAGATGATGTCCAGACCAAGACGGTCTTCCTTGATAATCCCGTCGATTCCCTCGTCACCGCTTCGGCCGATAGCCTGCCCGGCGTCTTTTCGGGATCCGCCGTACCCCATCTTGACAAGCACTTCGACCACAAGTTTCTCGAAAAACATCGGAGAGGCTCCTTTCAGTTGCGCGATAATCTCGCTTGCAAGGTTCTCGCGCAATGTCTGATATGCCTCCTCGAGTTGTTCAGCGGGGGTCTTGGTTTCGTGTTCCTCTCCGCCAGACGAACTCTCCTGTCGTCGATTCTCTTTGTGTCTGTCACGTGCGGCTTCGTACTCGGGGAACTTCCGAAGGAATCGCAGGTTGATCTCCTGTGGATTCTGCCTCAGGAGTGCCTGTCCTCGTTCGGTGACTCGAAATACGCCACGACGGGTATTTTCCAGAATTTCGGCCATCTTCATGTGGGCGCGTGCCCAAGCAACGCGGTTGTCAATCACGCATTGTTGTCCGCTGGGAAGGAGTTCCTTCTGCTCTTCCTCCGTCAGGCCAAATTCCTGCGCGAGAGCATCAATGGCTTCCCTGTTTGTGTGTTCTTTACCGTCAGCACAAAACCTCAGAAGGGGAAGCATGATGCTCTGAAAATCAGGTATGGCCATATTTCTCCATCCTTTCCTTCATGCGAACGTTTGCGATCACCCGGCGGCGGGAATCGATTTGACATCTTGATAGAGCGAGCCACGGCCGCTCGGGTGGATCGCTTTTTTCGTTGCGTTGGGTTGCCACACCGGACGATTCGATACAGCCTGACGTCGGGCTGCGTCCTCGGCGGT
>CAZASB010000083.1:0-15885 GCA_964487655.1 uncultured Planctomycetaceae bacterium | reverse complement strand
CCAACGATCTACGCGACCTCGACCCACCCTACGTAGATGAATAATCCGGGCTAACAAGTCCATGACGGTTACCAGTCGGCTCGCCCGCTCGACTCACGAGAGCTGGGATGATGAAGAGATGGTTCCGACCCGTGCCGTGTTTGTTGCCGACTTCTGTTCCATCATCGGGCGTGCGTTTGCCCCGAGGCATCGTTCTCCCAGCCCAGGGCATCGCCCTCGTTGTTGTATACAAGTTTTCCCGTTTAAAGGCGGGACTACAAACCAGCACGCTACATCCAGAAACGGAAGAGCCAAAGGACTGATGCCAGCCCGCCCGTCCGCATCCCGCAGCCTCCCCGCCGAAGACTGCGTAGCGGCGAAACGGGCATTCGGGTAGAATCACCTTTCCGGTCGGGCCGTGGTGGCACCGTTTTCCCGAGAGAAAGACCCCGATTCCCCTAATATGGTGCAATGAACATGCCGCACTCTAGCCTCGTCTGTTGCGAGACCGCATTACGCCGGTCAAGGCTTCTGGTTGGCTTGGCGGTCGTTCTGGCGACGGCTTCCGCTTTCGGGCAGCAGCTTAAAATCGCGGCGAACCAGGATCGGGTGACGGTCACCGCTGGCGAGCGGCCGGTGTTTATCTACTGCTTTGGCGACGTGCCGGCCAAGCCGTACGTGGAATCGCTGTACACGCCGGGTGGGGTCAACGTATTGCGCGATGCTCCACACGACCATTTGCATCATCACGGGCTCATGTTCGCCGTGAGCGTCGACGGGGTGAGTTTCTGGGAAGAGAAGGACGGGAACGGGCACCAACAGCATCGGGGATTCGAGGGGCTGCGGGCGGAGAGCCACAACGGGCGGAACAGGGCCATGCTGGTCGAGTCCCTTCAGTGGCTTGCTCCCCAGTCCAAGAAAGCCGTTCTGACCGAACTACGAACCATTGAGGTGTGCCCGGCTGGGCAACCTGCCGCTACCTTGCTCACCTGGGATACCCGACTCACGGCTCCGGCGGAGCAAGAGCGAGTTCTGGGCGGTTCGCACTACTACGGACTGGGCATGAGGTTTGTCGAGGCGATGGACCGTGACGGGACGGTGCTCAGCGCCGCTGGAAAAGAGGGAGAAACGGTGCGAGGCAGCGAACGGTTGGTTGGCGCTAAATGGGTTGCCTACACGGCCGTTGTCGACGGCAAACCGGTGACCGCCGCGCTGTTCGATCATCCCGGCAACCCTCGCCATCCGGCCCGTATGTTCACCATGACGACACCGTTCGCCTACCTTTCGGCCACCATGAACTTGTGGAAGGAGCCTTTTTCAATCCGACCGGGCCAGACGCTCCACTTGCGTTATGGCGCAGCCGCGTGCGACGGGCGTCTGACCGCTGACAACATCGAGCGACTCCACCGCCGATGGCTGCAACAGGTGGCAGCATCGGACAGCCCCACCCAAGATCGAACAGACTGAACCAGGTTCCACGGAGACATCGCGTCATGGCCAAGTTTGCCGTAATCCTGCCTGCCGCCGGCAAGAGCCGACGGTTCAAGGATGCGCATTATCGCAAACCGTTCGCACCGCTTGCCGGCAGGGCCGTGTGGCTGCACTCGGCCGAACGGTTCATGAACCGCAACGACGTGGTGCAGGTGATCGTGGTTATTTCGCCCGAGAACCGGGACGACTTCTTCTTCAAGTTCGGTTCAAACGTGGCCATTTTGGGCATTGAGGTCGTGGAGGGGGGGAAGGAGCGGGCGGATTCCGTCGAGGCCGCGCTTAAGAAGGTCAAGCCGGAGGCCGACTTCGTCTGCATTCACGACGCCGCTCGGCCCTGCCTGGCCGATGAGTGGATCGATCGTGTCTTCGAGGCCGCCGAGAAGTCCGACGCCGCCATCTTCGCCATTCCCGTCGCCGGTACGCTCAAACGGGTCGGCGAGAATCATCGTATTACCGAAACCGTATCGCGCGAGGGGCTCTGGGAAGCCCAGACCCCGCAAGTATTCCGCCGCACACTGATCGAGGAAGCCTACGCCCATCGCGCCGGCTTCCACGCAACCGACGACGCCCAGCTTGTCGAACGCTTGGGCAAACCGGTCACCGTGGTGCCCGGCTCGCCGGTAAACCTGAAGATTACCACCAAGGAAGACCAACGCCTGGCCGAGCAGGCGATAAAGGCTCTGCCCAAGCCCAAGTTCGGTGGACCCATTCATCCCTTTGCCGATGACGACATGTGGCGTTAAGTTGCCGCGCGCACGGCGAAGTATCCTCTTTCCTTTGGAAAACGATCGACTCGAAGCACCCATGCCTGACGTTATTGCCGAACTCCGCTGGCGCGGCCAGATTCACCAGACCACCGACGACGAGCATCTGCCTGCTTGGCTGGGCGAGAAATCGCGAACTGTCTACGCCGGCTTCGATCCGACGGCCGACAGTCTCCACGTTGGCCACCTCATGGCACTGATGATCCTGCGCCGGTTCCAGAAGGCGGGGCACCGGCCCATTGTCGTTGTGGGCGGCGCGACCGGCATGATCGGCGACCCCAGCGGCAAGAGCGAGGAGCGAAACTTACTGTCGATCGAGCAACTCCGGGCGAACGTCACGGCCATTGCGCCCCAGTTGCGCCGCTTCCTCGACTTCGACACCACAACTAATCCGGCCGTGCTCGTGAACAACTACGACTGGATGGGCAAGTTCGGATACCTGGAGTTCCTGCGAGATATCGGGAAGCACTTCCCGGTCAATGTCATGCTGACGAAGGACTCGGTTCGCGCCCGGCTTGAACGCACCGATTCCGGTCTGAGCTATACCGAGTTCAGCTACATGCTGTTGCAGGCGTATGACTTCGTCCATCTCTTCGACGAGCTGGGGTGCGAGATTCAGGTGGGCGGCAGCGACCAGTGGGGCAATATCACGGTCGGGATCGACCTGGGACGTCGGCTGCGCGGCGCTCAGCTCTACGGCATGACCTGCCCGCTGCTGACCAAGAGCGACGGCCAGAAGATGGGCAAGACCGAATCAGGCGCCCTGTGGCTGGACGCGGAGAAGACCAGCCCATACCAGTTCTATCAGTATTGGATCAACCTGGACGACGCCGACGCGCCGATGTGCCTCCGCCTATTTACCGATCTGAGGAAGGAAGACATCGACGCCATCGTCGCGGAGCACGATGCCGATCGCGGCCGGCGCGCCGCCCAACGGCGGTTGGCCGCGGAACTCACCCGGCTGGTACACGGTTCCGACAGGCTGGCCGTTGCCCAGCGTGCCACGGAGATATTCTTCGGGGCGGAAATTGGCGAGTTGACCGACGCCCAACTCCAGAGTATTTTCGCCGACGTTCCCAGCCAGGAACTGCCACGCGAGAAGCTCCAGGGCGAGGGTCTGCCGATCATCGATGCCCTGGTTGCCGCCGGGCTGGCCAAGAGCAATGGCGAGGCCCGGCGAACGATTACACAGGGTGGTGCGTACATCAACAATCGGCGAGCGGAACAGATCGAACGCCGCCTGACGACGTCCGACTTGGTGGGTGGTGCCACCATCGTCCTGCGAACGGGCAAGAAGAAGTACGGGCTACTGCGTTTCGTGTAAGAGGTTACAATGGAATGAACCGGCCACCTTCCACGTCTGCGGCCTGCCGTTTACGGGTATTTGGAGAGCGGGAGGCGGTGGAACCACCTTTTCACGGTGGCTGACGAGCATGCAAAAGCGATACCGTACTCTCGTGTACCTCCTGCTTGGCGCGCTGGCCGCGCTGGTGCTTGTACTGCTGGGCGTCTATCAAGCGCTGGTAGCCGTGCCCAGCGAATATCGCGAGGTGGTCGAGGCCGACCCCGTGGTCCAGCGCCAGGGGAGCGACGAACTACTACAGCAGGCGGCCGCCCTGGCCAGCGACCTGCGTAAGCAGCGCGACTGGGAGGCATGGTTTACCGAGAAGCAGGTGAACGGCTGGTTGGCGGTCGACTTGGTTGAGAACCATCCCGATAGCTTGCCCGACGGCATCAGCGATCCTCGCGTCGCGTTTGACGAGAAGGCCGTTTCACTCTTCTGCCGCATGCGTCGCAGCGGCACGGAAACCGTGCTCACCCTAGTGGTGGAACCGTATCTCGACGAGCCGAACGTGCTGGGCCTCCGCTTCCATAAGGCCCGCGCGGGCATCCTCCCACTTCCGTTGGGCAGTATCGTGGAGCAGCTTGAAAAGGCCGCGAGGGATCTGGAACTCAACTTGACTTGGCGCCAGACGGACGGCGATCCGGTTGCCCTGATTACGATTCCCGCCTTGCTTGAAGACGATCGTGTTCTTCGCCTCGAACACCTCGAAGTCCGCGACGGCGAGTTTTACGCCGCGGGCAGCGGGAAGTAGCGTAACTCATCGGATACGTGCCAGATTTCCCGGGGGCGCATTCCCAGGGTAGCACTCTCGACGAACTTCACGAGAACCTCCGCGAAGTAGTTGCAATGTTGATGGAGGATGGCGATCCAGCTCTTTCAAGCCATCAGCGCTATCTAAGTGCTGCGTGCCCAAAAATGATGTCAGGGTTTTTGCGTGACATGTTACAATCACCTGCCTAGCAAGGAAACCATCGCAAAGAGAAACTATGGGGTCAGCTCGGCGTCCAGTCGGTTTGATCCCAGTGTATTCCCTCTCGTCTACGGTCCTACCTGCACATACGCGTCTCGCTCAAGGCCGGAGGCCAGTTCGCGCACGCTGACGCGCCAGAGGCCAGGCGTGTCGTTGGTGGCAAGGCTGGCTTGTATTTCAAGCTGCCCGTCCTTCGCGCCGTGGAAACCGCTCCACTCGGCCGGGCGGCCGTGCGGGTCGAGCAGATCAACGCGGACTGGAACGACGGCGTCGAGCGGGCGGCCGTCGGCGTCGACTACGGCAACTTGCACCGTGACCGTCTCGCCCGGTTTGGCCTGTTCCGGCACAGTAACCCGCACGTCGGCAATGGGCCGGTCGGTTATCATGAGTAGATGGCCCTCGCAGGGGCCGAAATGGCGGTCGAGCCGAATGACGCCGTCCTCGGCCGTCGCGTCAACCTTGCGGCCGGCCACGAGATCGTACACGTGGCCCGCGCGGCGAAGCGTGAGCACGGCGTCGGTGGGCAGGCCGTCTTCCATGACCAGCCCGTGATGACCCACGTAGTCGCCATATTGCCGACGATCGTTCACGGCGAAGAGGTAATCGGTCGAGCCATGCCGCCGCAGGTAGGGAATCACGTCGGGTGTGGAACTATCGGCCATGCGCTGATAGCGTGGGTCGAGCGCCGCGCGTAACGCAATTGCCTTCTCAATGTTCATGCGCCGAGCCTCGTCGGCCTGCTTCGGTCGCACGAGGCTTTCCACAAGCACGTCTGGCTTGACGGCTGGGCACAGCCGCTCGTCGCCCACCACAATCCCACCCCGCTTTTGGAACGCCAACACCGCCTCGACAACGCTTGCCGGAAGGACGTCGCAGTCGGGCATGACGAGCACCTTGTAGGCGTCGAGCCCTCGCTCCTGAATAGTTTCGTCGAACACCACGCGCGGCTGAAGCGAAGCGTACTGACAGATAATCCACATATCACCGGCCCAACTGCCGTTCCAGCCGTAGGTACCGCGGCCGGCGAACATCTCCGACGCAAGACTTTCGAGGAACGCAACGTCCTTATCGGATTCCGGTACTTGCACCAGCGTGGGGCCAAGCGGGCGCACGACCGTGTCGACCAACCGCTTCAGTTCATGCCACGTTTCCGGGTGCGTATAGCGGTAGGCACCGTGGGAAATGCCCGGCAACAGCGAGCCGATGCCATGATACATAATACCCTGAATGGGCCGCGACAGCTTGGTCCAGAACGCCTCGCGCAGATGCATGGGCGCGATGGTGATGAACCGCGCGCCTGGTTCCTCGATCTCCCACCACGCGCGGTACTTGCCCGCGGCGTCGACCGAGCCGATCCCTCGCGGGCGAACGTCGTGGTCGTCGAAGTCGGCCGCCTGCTGCTTGGCCGTTTCGCCCGGCTCCGGTGCCGTCTGGTTGCGGTACCAGATGATCTGCGTCATCTTCATGACCTTCTGATCGGGCCGGGCCGAGGCCATCTGGAACAGCTCTTCGGTGGCAAGACCAATGCGGATGGGGTCGGGATACGAGTAAGTCCATTGCGAAAGATAATCGACCGCGCCGCCCGAGCCCCACGCGCTGGCCACGCGCACGGCCGGATCGTGAAAAGTCCAGAATCGCGGGTGTGAACCGGCCTTGAGTCCGCAGTGGAGTCGCGTGTGCAACTCGTTCCAGCCGTCGCCATCTTTCCAGAGCCACTTGTAGTAGATGTAGAGCGGATGATCGTCGGGAATGACGCGATCGGCTGGGAAGTCCGCTAGCTTCTCGTGGGATACGCCGTGTATGCTCACGACTTCGTCGGGGATCGGGAAGCCGGCGAACTGCTCGAACGCCTTCCGGTCGTGCTCGTGAAAGCACGGTTTCGACGCACCTCGCACCTCGGTGTGGATCAGCGCGCTGTCGAAGGCCGGATGGCTGCCGTACGCCTTGGCCATCGACTCGCCTACGTTGCCGCAGAACTTCTGCACGCGTTCGAACAGTGCGCAAACGTCTTCGTGGCTCGTGTAGGGCTCGCCATTGCGCTGGATCCGCTGGTAGTCGGCCTGGCCGCGCGCCCAAGAGCCCGGCGACAGACTCGAAACGACGCGCATTCCGGCGGCCAGCGCGGAGTCGAGTTCCGCAATTCCGGCGGCCACGCTCGCGTCGTCGCCCGGCTGCGTGGGGCCTTCGGCGTTCCACACGGCTTGGAAGTCGCAGCCGAGGCCGAGGGTGTGCGTGAAGCCGATGTCGCGCAGCTCGTCGCATCGTCCGCTCGCGCCGCCCCACATCACCACCGGCATCGTGTGGGCCGGCTGACGCGGGACGATGACCGCGTCGAACGACTGGCTGGCGGAATACGGCTCGTCGCCCGGAAGCTCGACCGAGGCGGTCAGCTTGTACGTATCGGGTCGGAGGGCCGTATCAAGCCGGTATTCGACTGCATGTTGCGCGCCGGAGGCGATTTCCGGTAGTTCCAAGCCTTGCCGGCCCACGCCGCCGAGTGAAAACGTCGCCCTGGCACCCGTGAGCGGCTGGCCGGTCAGGTTCGTTACGCCAAAGCGCAACGGCTCGGCCTGCTCCATACGCTCGAACACGCGCCGCGGTGAAAGCAGTTCAAACTTCACCGGCGCGAACTCGCAGGCCCCCTGGCTGATGCGGACTTGGTCGATCAATCCGGGGAACCCGTGGTAGTAGCTGCCAATTCGGTCACCGAGAACGAGGTCGTGGCCGCCCGGCGCGATGCGGCCGTAGCCGGTCTTTAGCTCGCTGCCGGCCGGCGAGCCGTCTGCAACGAACGCGCCCGTCCCGGCACCGTCGTAGGTGAACGCCACATGTCGCCACTGTCCCGGCGGCAAATGTATCGGTTCTGATTGCCATGTCGCTGATTCATCGCCGAAGCCGAGTGTCGCTCGCAGGCTTCGCATGTCGAGTGCCGTCTCGCGCGCAAGGGTGATCTGGTAGTCGGTGTCGGCCACATACTTCTTGTCGACCAGGAAGGCTTCGGGATACTCGCGCAACGTATCGGCGGGTTGCAGCCACATTTCGATGGTGAACGCGCCGGTCGGTGTCAAGTTCGGATTGTTCTTCGTCCGGGCTTGATGTGGTTTGTCCTCGACAGGCCAGCCGCGATCCGACCGCAGCGCGCCGCCGAACCGGCCGCCCTCGACGAACTCGGCGCCGCTTAAGGTCAGCTCATGGCCATTGCCCGAAAGATCGGCCGCCGATTCCGGCCCGTTGAACTGCCACAGTGCAATCACATGCTCGCCCGTCGCGTCCTCGCCTGCATATTCCGAGCGGAACGGTTCGGCGAGCTGCCGTGGGGCATCCGCCGGTTGCGCCCAGGCGATGGAGGCGTTCAGAGGGAGGACGGACGACGCAAGCAGAACCATGCGCAGGACAGCAAGAACACGGCGGGACATGGGAAGGCCTCCTGAAGGGATACGGGGATAACCACAACAAGAGATTACCATCGCGAATGCCCGGTGTCAATTTGCGAGGCCAACCCGCCAGTGCCACGATCCAGGAAGACCATCGGCAAGCTCGTCCCTATCACGTCAAAGTCCTGATGAATCGACCCTGCCGACGGGCGAGAGAACTGAGTGGCGTTTCCGTCCAAGGCATCAAAGGGGCATGACTCCCCGGCCCAGGATGCAGCTCCTTACTGTTTTACACAAGCCCCATACGACCGCAGCATGCCAAAGTCTATCGCTTGCTCTTCTTCCGTTGCTTTCGTAGGTCCTTCAGTTCGTCCCACCGCTTGTCGCGGATGGCCTCGGCCTTGGCCGTATCGGAGGCGGCCTTCGAGGGCTCGTTGAGAACGGTCCGGTACAGGAGGGCTCGTTGATCGTAGGGGTAGGCGTCGGTCGGGTCCAGCTCAATGGCTTTGGAGAAGTCGGCTACCGCCTTCTTTGGTTGCCCCGTCTCGTTGTAGCACATGGCCCGGTTCAGGTACGCCTTGAGGCACTCCGGCGCCACTTCAATGGCCTTGGTGAACTCGGCAATGGCCGCATCCTTCTTGCCAGAAGCAAGAAGCTTCTCGCCTGCCTTCATGTGCTCGTCAGGCGACTGCCGACCACAGCCCACCAAGGTGAGGCATACGAACATGATGGCGAAAACGCTTGCAAAAGAAACTGGGCGAGAAGACCGACACATACAGACACGCTCCTTTCGGTGGCACGACACCAGCCCGACGCCACCTCAGGCCTGCCGCATTCATAAATCGTAACGCCAATGGGCAAATTCTCAATCGGGAGCCGTGCCGTTGCCGTGGTGATTCCACGACTGGCCAGCTATGGCTTGGCTCCAAAAGCAGGGTGAGACTCGCTTCGCTCGGCCCACCCTGCAATTTCGGCCACCCGCAAGAGCACGGAACTACTTCGCCCGGCTTCCGGCCTTGGGGCGCCATTTAGGCTTTGGCATGGAATGGCGCGGCGGCTTTCGCTTTCCGGCCGATGTGGTGGGCCTACGGCGTCGATTGGGACCGGGATGCTTTTCCTCGATAGGCTCGTCGTCGGAAAACGATTCCGAACGAGGCCCCACGGCCAGCTTCTGGTTGGTAGCTCGCTCAATGGCTCGAAGCATGGAATGCTCCTGCCGGCTGCAGAACGAAACGGCGATCCCGTCGGCGCCGGCGCGGCCGGTTCGGCCGATGCGGTGAATGTAGTTCTCAACTTCGTCCGGCAAATCGAAGTTCACGACATGACTGACGTTTTCCACGTCCAGCCCACGTGCCGCGATATCAGTGGCGACGAGAACCGGCGGACGCGATGATTTGAACCGGCTCAACACCCGCTGTCGCGCGTTCTGGCTCTTGTTGCCATGGAATGCGTCGGCGATAATGCCTGCCTTGACCAGTGTCTTGACGACCTGGTCGGCGCCGTGCTTCGTTCGGGTGAACACGAGGGTTCGCGTCCAGCTATTTCCACGAAGCCACTCGGTCAACAAATGCCGTTTCTTGTCCTGCGCGACGAAAAGGACCGATTGCTGAATCTTCTCGACCGTGGGCGATTGTGGCGAAACATGCACTTCGATCGGATCCTTCAACCACTGGCCGGCGAGGCTCACAATGCTGTGCGGCAGCGTGGCGGAGAACAGCAGCGTCTGACGCTCGCTCGGAACGCGGCCGATAATGCGTTTTAGGTCGGGCAGGAATCCCATGTCGAGCATACGATCGGCCTCGTCAAGGATCAGCGTATTGACATGCCCCAAATCGACATGCCCTTGCTGCATCAGGTCGAGCAACCGGCCGGGCGTGGCAACGACGATATCCATTCCACGATTGAGGTCGGCAACTTGCCGGCTCTGGTGGACACCGCCAAAAATGACCGTTTGTCGCGTGGGCGTGTAGCGTCCGTACATCGCGAAGCTAGCGTGGATTTGGATGGCCAACTCACGCGTCGGCGCAAGCACCAGCACGCGAATCTTCCGGCCACGACCATTCACCTGGCTCGGATTCTGCCCGAGTCGGTCGAGGGTGGGCAGCGCGAACGCGGCCGTCTTGCCCGTGCCGGTTTGGGCACAGCCAAGCACGTCGCGGCCTTCGAGGACCGGAGGAATGGCGGCAGCCTGGATTTCGGTGGTGGTGGAGTAGCCGCGTTTTCGTACGGAACGCAGCAGGGCTTCGGCTAAGCCGAGGTCTTCAAACTTCATGTGGAAAACGAACCTTGTTGGGGGTAGTGGAGGGATATGGACTGCCAAATCCAACCCCTGCGCCCCAAGAATCGACCACACGTCGACCCTGAAAACCATGCCTTAAAAGGGCTAGAAAACCGGCAGACACGCTACACACTCGTCAAACAACGTCGATTGAGGAGTTCAATAGCGTGGTTGAGCAGATGGTAGAGCGAATGGCCACACAGGCCAATCGATGCAGAGTTCTTCGATGCGAGCCGAAAACCCGCTGCATTCTTTAAGTCGTATTTTACACAGTTTCCGGCATATTGCAAGGGCTTCACAAAGAATTATCGGCCATCGACGCCGTTGCCGGCCGATTCAGTCTCTCGCGAACCTCGGTATGCCTTGCCTCGTAACGGTATCCCGCGTACGCTATGGCACGGCCGTGCAGGGTAACTTGGACCTATTCAACGGCTCTGCGCGGCGGACAGACTCGAACTGGCGAAATGGAATCACCCCGATGATGTCGACCCTTGAATAATGGAATTTGCACAATATGGGAAAATTTAGTGGATTTGAGAAAATCATTCGTCGCGATGAGCCCTTGGCCATGCATACTTGGCTCCAACTGGGGGGGGCCGCCGAACTGTTCGCGGAGCCGCGTAGTCAGGACGAGTTGGTCGGCCTGATTGCACGATGTGCCAAGGAAGACGTGCCCGTACGCCTGCTGGGCGGTGGCTCGAACATCCTGGTGCGCGACGAGGGCGTGCCCGGAATGGTCATCCGCCTCTCCGCGTCTGTGTTCAACTCCATTGACGTTCGTGACGACGAATTGGTCGCCGCCGGCGGGGCTCCGTTGGGGCAGGTGGTCACTACGGCGTGCCACAACGGGATGGCCGGCTTGGAAACCCTGATTGGCATCCCTGGTACGCTCGGCGGAGCGCTGCACGGAAACGCCGGCACGCACGCAGGCGATGTGGGTCAGTGGACCGCCAGGGCGACTGTGATTACCAACACGGGCGACGTGGTGCATCGCACGCGCGACGATATGCATTTCAGCTATCGCAGCAGCAGTCTCGATGATTTGGTCATCCTCGAAGCCGTCTTCCAGTTGGATCAGGACGATCCGGTCGACCTGGCGCGACGCATGCAAAAGAACTGGATCCTCAAGAAACAATCGCAACCCATGGGTCACCAAAGCGCCGGGTGCGTGTTCAAGAACCCGCGAGGCATCAGCGCGGCCGAACTGATTGACGAGGCCGGCCTGAAGGGCACGCGCATTGGCGGCGCCGTGGTCAGTGATCGACACGCGAACTTCATTATCGCCGAGCCCGAATGCACCGCTCAGGACGTCATTCGCCTAATCGATCTGATTCGCAGCCAGGTTCACGAGCGTCTCGATGTGGAACTTGAGCGCGAGCTTGAAATCTGGTGACCATTTCTTTTTTTCCTCTCCGCAATGGGTCAAATGGCAAACAGCAATAGGAAGGGCTGCGCCGGAACGGTCCGGCTACGTTCTCTCGACGTGGCCTCCGTCCGACAGGGTGTCAACTCGACGCGGTCAGCGGCTCGGCAGCGGCCGTCCCAGGCAGGCGTTCGGCCGCCGCGTTCAGGCGATCCATTTCGGCCTGAATCCGATCCACGTACTGCTGAAGTTGGTCGGAGCCTAAGTCCGGGGGAACGCAGACCGGACCGCCCCCCAAGAGAAAGACCTTGGTGAATGGTTTGGGGATGACCACGAGGGATTGAGTAGTCAAATGGGTTGTAGGCAGGAGAGGCTTGGTCACTCGGGGGGCATTGCGCACCCGGCAAGCACCGTCCCCAGGGCCGATAGCCATCAGCCAAAACCAGCCTAGTTTTCAAGCCCATCGATCAACTTGCAGAGCTTGGAGACACGCGTTCCGCAAATCGCAATTTCGCACTCCGCGAGCGAGCATTGCGGTCCGTTTCCTCATCGGTTGGACGAATGGGCCGCTTTGTGAGGACATTCAGACGCGCGTCGTCGCGAAAGGCGTTCTTAACGCGCCGGTCCTCCAACGAGTGGAAGCTGATGACCCCAAAACGACCGCCTTCCCGCAAGCAGTCGGGAATGCGACGCAACGCGATGTCGAGCGCCTTCAACTCTTCGTTCACTGCAATCCGCAACGCCTGGAATGTGCGAGTGGCCGGATCGATTCGATCGCCCGGTCGGCGCGGCACGCATCGCCGCACAATCGCCGCCAGATCGGCCGCGGTGCGGACCGGCTCGCCCCGCTGGCGTCGTTCAAACACGGCTCGGCCGATGCGACGGCTGTAACGCTCTTCCCCATACTGATAGATCAGGTCCGCCAGATGCTCGGCGCTCAGACGTCCCAGTAGTCTCCACGCAGGCACGCCTGCCGTCGTATCGAAGCGGAGGTCAAGCGATCCTTCGGAATCGAAGCTGAACCCGCGATTCGGATCGGCCAGTTGATCGCTCGAAAGCCCCAAATCCAGAATAACGCCGTCGACGGGGCCAATGCCGAGTTCCGCCAGCGCCTCCGGCAGGTCGGCGAAGCTTCCCCAGGCAACCACCACGGGTAATCCAGCTAGATTCGTCCGGGCCGCATCGACGGCAGCCGAATCGCGGTCGAGGGCAACGACCTTTCCCTCCGGTCCAACGCGCTGAGCCAATGCCCGCGAATGGCCGCCAGCCCCCAGTGTACCATCGACTAACACCGCGCCGGGCGAGGGCGCTAGCCAGTGGACCACTTCTTCTAGCAGAACAGGGACATGAACGGGTTCTGGTTGCGACAATGGACTGGCAATCTTCAAAGGGTAACCGTTCACGGGGGACTGTCCCCTTCGATCGGTAAGGGGGCAGGTCCATGTTTTCGGCTTGCATGTTTTCTCGTCCGTCGAGTCTGTTGGCCGAAAAATGGATCAGTCCCCGGCCGGCTCGTGAACGATTGCTCCAAAGGAAAGGCCCTCTGCCCCGGGCACATCCATGTGCCCGATCGAGGCAGAGGGTCTGCGAACGTATTTCGTCGGCTGGAACAACGAAAAAACGTCACAAATCGCGGCCGGGCAACATCATGCTACCCATACCCGTGTGGTATTTCCGACCCGCCTTGCGGCAGATCTGCGGGGCCGATCGGTGGCCGGTAACCGGCGCCGTTACCATCACGCACGGCGAAAACACACAAACGATCGATTCATCTCCTAGAGAAACATGACAACACATGCGGTTCAACGCGGCTTGAGTGCTTGGACCGGTTGCTCAAGTGGGACTACGCCGCCAAACGCGGTCTCCGCAAACTCGTCATAATGATCCTGCTTCTCCTCAAGGTAAACCTGCCAGCGTTCGGCCGACCACAACTCCAGATGGTCTTGAACTGCCAGCAGGACAACATCCCTCTCCAGTCGGGCCAGCAAGGCCAAATTTTGGGGTATTCGGACTCGTCCCTGGCCGTCGAGTTCCACCCCCTGTGCCCGAGCGTAAAAGAGACGCACAAACGCCCTCACATCACTTCGGGTGGGTGATACCTGATCGAGTCGCGAAGCCAAGCCTGCGAAAGCCGATTCGGTATACAGGGCAAGCGATTCATCGGTACCGGGCGCGACGTATAGGATCCCGCCATCGTCCAGTCCCATGGCTTCACGAAGCCTCTTGGGGATGGCGACCCGCTGCTTCTCGTCAATCACTCGTGTGAAGCTTCCGGTCAGTAACATAATTCGTCCAAAAAGCGCCACTGCGACCCACAATGACCCAAGCATACCCACTTCGCCGAAACCGTCAAGGCGGGTTTTCAAAGTTTATGAAATCCGGCCAAAGTCGTTCATAAACCGTTACACTGCAACCGTTTACGAAATTCTTCCCAGTCGCTCCCATGGCGTTCTCATTTGCTGCACGGGAGCAATTTTGAAAACCTCGAATCCCCACCTACTCAAACCTTGTCCAAGAGTCGGCGAAGGGGCAGTAGAGGGCTTTCCGACGGAACCTGTTGCCATGAAACGAGTTGCGGTCAAGAACGGAACCATCCCAGTGGCAAGTGATCATGGCTTGAATCCAACGCGAGTCGGTTGACGGCAGGTTTAGCAAATCCTCTACCGATTGCGCCGTCGTTCCGGTCCGCATGTTCCGATCCGCGATGCCCTGCCTCACGCCATCGTGCCATAAGGCCGATGTTAAAATCTAGCGATCAAGGATGATGCGTAAAGTGCGGTAGATGGCAGATGCGGAAAAAGGAATCCCGAATTGCTAATCGTAGCGGTTCTGCCGCCTATGGACTGTACAGAACGCCTATTGGCCAAGGACGGATGTGCCCCCGTTTGCCTCATGCCCAAGAACCATGACCGTGGCCGAATCAAGCACCCACCACTTGCGAGTTTTCCCCGATCTTCATACACAACGCGCCCTTTGGCAACGCGAGGCCGAGCTTGCGGCAGGCGTGCCCGTCGTGCCTCACGCTAACGAGCAAGGGCACTTGGCCGAACGCTTGGAGGCTGTGCTCAAGGGGGGTGCCGAGGCGGTCAACTGCCGGGCGGCGGCCCTATACTTACTCGACGAGGCAACCACGCAGTTGAAGCTTCGCTCCTGCTGGGGACTTCCCCTGGATCGGTTGACTGACCCACCACGCCGGCTCAAGGGTTCCATTGCCGACCTGGAGGCCATGCTGGGTCACGCCGTTGTGCTCAACGACCATATATCGCTTTGCCACTGGAATCCGCCAGAAGACTTCCCCGTCGCCGTGTGCGTACCGGTTAGTTCGCCAACGACTATTCTTGGCACGGTTTGGTTCTTCGCCGACCGCCAGCGAGATTTCTCCGAGCACGAAACGAACATACTCGAAGTGGTTGCCGGACGGATCGCCGCCGATTTGGAGCGAGAAATGCTCTGGCGCGACGGAGTCGACGGCGCCAAGCTGAAACGGCAACTGGCCGCGGTGGAGCGAATTCAGCGGGGGCAGTTGCCCTCGGTGTCGCCGATGTTGGACGGCTGGGACCTTGCCGGTTGGACCTGCCAGGCCGAATCGGTCGGCGGCGATTTCTTCGACTGGTTTGGCCTACCTGGCGGACTGCTCGCCGTGGCCGTCGGCGATGCCCTAGAACGGGGCCTGGAGGCCGCGTTCGCCGCGACGGCGCTGAAAGCCGCCCTTCGCGCCCACGCTCCATATCACCGCGAAGCCCAGGAAACGCTCGAGAAACTGAACCTGAGCCTCTGGACCGGCTCCGCCGGCGACCAGTACGCCTCGATGTTTCTTGGTCTGATTGAGACGTCGACAGGTCGCATCAGTTGTGCTTCGGCCGGCCGCCCTTTAGCCTTACGTTTACACGCCACCGACTGGCAGTCCATTGAGGAGCCCGGTCCCCGCCTGGGAGAAAGCCCGGAGTCTGTCTTCGAGCCATTTGGATGCGAGTTAGCGCCGGGCGAGGTCTTGCTGCTGATGAGCGACGGCATGCGCGACACCGCAGGAAAGCCGCTGGGTACTGCCGGCATCGCCGAACTTCTCCTACCCAAGCTCCACCTGTCGGCCGACCAGCTCGCACAGATCGTTCGCAATAGCCTCTCCCCCCATTGGGGTCTGACTGATACCGATGACCGCACCTTACTCGTCATTAAGCGAACTCCCACTTGACCGCCCGAAGGACCAGGATAGAATCGAAGTATTCACAATCGTCGCGGGAATGGCGGAATTGGCAGACGCGCTAGGTTGAGGGCCTAGTGATCGTAAGATCGTGCAGGTTCAAGTCCTGTTTCCCGCACT
>CAZASB010000082.1:1898-15917 GCA_964487655.1 uncultured Planctomycetaceae bacterium | reverse complement strand
CTAGCCCTGCCGGAACTTCGGCCACTTGGCAGCCCGTAAGAACGACCGCGTGCTGCAATCATGCGCCACCGTGGGTTGCGCCGTTTCGGAATGCATACATTGCGACCTCGTTCCGGCCTACATGAATAATCCGAGCGAGGCTTGCTAATCTGGCACGGCAAGCCGAACCATGTCGAGTAGTTCGGCGTGGAGTTCGGGCGTCGAGGCGGCCAGGAATCGGCCCGTGTCGAGTTCGAGCGGCCCGCCATCCGGTCCAGTAACCACCCCGCCCGCCTCGCTCACTAACAGCACGCCTGCGGCCATGTCCCAAACGTGAGTGCTGAACGACCAGAAGAGGTCAAAGCGTCCAGCCGCCAGGTAGGCGAGGTTCAAGGCGGCCGAGCCGGTACGCCGGACGGCCTGGCATTTCGTGGCAGCCTCAAGGAAGACACGGAGATCAGGCGACTCGCGCGTGACATCGTAGGGAAATCCGGCGGCGGCGAGCGACTCGGCCATGGTAGCTACCTGGCTGACGGCCATCGGCTGTCCATTGAGCGTTGCGCCGCGGCCATGGGCAGCCATGAAGCATTCGTTGGCGTTTGGGTCGAAGACAGCGCCCACCAACACGTTTCCTTGGTGCTCCAGTGCGAGCGAAACAGCATAGTATGGCACACGATGGACAAAATTCGTGGTGCCGTCCACCGGGTCGATGATCCATCGAAACGCCTCGCCCGAGCTGGTTTCGTGACCAGCCTGCCCTTCTTCTCCTACAATGACGTGGTCTGGAAATGCCTTAAGGAGGATTTGTGTAATGGTTTCCTGCGAAGCCAAGTCCGCTTGGGTGACCAAGTCGTTTGGCGCCTGCTTCGCACGGGGTTTGAACCGGTCGACCCAGTCCAGAACCACCTTGCCCGCAGCATGGACGGCCGTTTCGCACACTTCCAAGTACGTCGAGTATTCGTTGGTCTTTTGCATGTCCAGTACGATACCAGACATACCCGGGGTCCGTCAATCGAGTGCGATCAGTTGAATACCTCCGTGGTTTCCTCGGCTGTTAGCGCCTGAACGTGGCGCTCGCTGGTGGCTTGGACTTGAAATGTAGCTTTGCCGGGCTTCTTAGTTCGAACGCGTACGCGGTAAGTGAGGGTCTGCCCAGGCTTGATTTCGGGGACGGGCTGAAAACGCACGGTTTGCGCGGTGAACTCCGGCTCCGCCGTGGGGCCTGTTGTGCCCAGCCGCACGGGGGTCATGCCGTCAGGCACGATGGCGGTTACCACGACTTGGCGGTCGACGGCGATGCCTCCATTGGCAATCTGGATGACGTAAGTGAACTCCTTCCCGGCAGCTACCATGCCACGAAGGTCGGTCACCGTGAGGCTGAGCGTTCCTTGTGCGGCAGACTCGGGTGGCGTGAGACCGCCGGGTGGACGGCCCGACGCTTCCCTTACCGCCAGGCATGCTTCGGCGTTGCCGCTAGCACCCTCGTTGCTGGTGACGGTCACGCGGTTGCATGTCCTTGCCGCCGCTTGCAGGCAGTTGCAGCGGACTTGAATGCGCGCGGTCTGGCCGGGCCGAAGCTGGGCAAAGGTCCACACCAAGTTGCCGTCCTCGACGCGGTAGCCCTCGGTAGCCTCCTTGGGCAAGAGGGCCGCGTCGTATCGGTCCACAATACGAACATTGCTCAGCGTGCGATCTCCCGTTGCCGTAACGTCGATGATGAACTCGGCCAGTTCGCCTACCGTGCCTTGCGATGGTCCAGTCTTTTTCACGGAGAGCCCAGCCTGACGCAACGCCTGCTCGGGAGAATCGCCCACGGCCGACAGGCATGCCCTGGCGCTCGCAAGCACGCCGCCGGGGCCGAGCACTTCGACCGTGTGGCACCACTGGCCCGGCTTGATGACCGTGAAATCGATGTCGACCTGGTGCGTCTCACCCGCCGGCAGGTTGCCAAGCCTGGCTTCAATGGTGCGTTTTGCATCATGCACTTCGTGCTGGAATCCCTCGTCGAAACGGGTCTTAATGGTCAATTCGCCGGTGGGCGTCTGGCCGCGATTGGTTACGAGCACGGGGAACCGAACCTTCTGGCCGACCCCGGCCTGCCGCGGCCCCTCGATCTTCACGTCGATGCTCGATCCGACGACGACGGCCGATTCCGCCTCGACCACCGTGGTTGCGCAACCGGTGGCGTTGAGTGGGCCGGCGGCGGTCACGTCGATGCAGTTGGTGATGCTGCCCGGTGTCTTCGCCCGCACGTTCACTTCCAGCACGCGTCGCTCTCGGGGGCCAAGCACGCCCAGGTTCCATTGCGGTTGGTTGCCTACCAGTTGCGCCGGCGGATTTGTGCTGAGGTACTCCACTTCCGGAGGGATTCGCTCGGTTGCCACGACGTTTTCCGCGGGCAGGTCGCCCGGGTTATGCACAACAATGCGGTAGGTGATTGCCGCGCCGACCGTGGCTCGGGTCGGGCCGACCTTCTGGACGGTGATTGCGGCGGCGCTCCACGTTTTCGTCGTGGAGCTGTTTCCGACCAGCAGCCGCCCGGTCGCCGGCGCTGCCGTCATGCCGACAAGGGCCGTGGCCGGCCGGAAGACTTCCACGGCGATGGTATTGGTACCCGGCTTCGGCTCGGTTTGCATGAGTTCGGCCGTTGCGCGGCCGGATGCGTCGGTAAGTACCTCGAACGCTGGGGCCCCGTCGGGCACAAAGCCGGCCGGCGGCCCTCCGATAACCCGGTATCGGACCGTCCAGCCTTCCCAAGGCGCGCCGTTACTCTGCCGCGTTACGGTGGTCGTCATTGGGTGCGTCGTGCCTGCCCGACTGATCGAAGGGGGTGGATAGGCGAATTGCACGTCAACCCAATGGATGACCGCCGTGCGAGCGCGCGCATTCCAATCGTACACCTCGGGCGCATGAACCGTTACGTAACTAGTTCCCTCAACCGGCGAACTGAGCGATATCCACCCTTGGCCCGGCACGGTACAGACGACGTTGTGGGCCGACGCGGTTCCACTCGATAGCCGCTCATAACGTCGCGAAGTGGTGCCAATGGCGTAAGCGTTGTCCACTTTACGGGGCCGCGTGAAGTCACCCAATAACATGCCGACAAACGAGTTCTGGCTTATGGCAACAAAATGGCCGACGCTCCCCGCCGCCAGCATCCATTCGAGACGACGGTTCATGTCGAGGTGCTTGTCGCCTGCAAGCACCCCCGCCACCAGAATCACCTCGCTGCCGACCGGCGCGACGGTGTTCGCAGGGGAAAGCTTGACGGCCATGGGTTCCCAGGAATCGGTTGCGGCGAACGGATCGCGGTAGACCGGCTGGGTGCGGATAGGCGGTTCCGCGAAGATGCGTTGGCCGGTTGGATCGATGCGCGGCGCCTGCAAATGGGCGCAGCCCGAACCGAGTGCGGCGCACAATGCAAGCGTTACTAACCGCAGTCGGCGGCTCGTCCTTGACGCGCTCATGGCCCCTTCCTCGGGCGGAAAGACTCCTTGGTTCGCGGCGTTCTCGCCAATCCAATCGCTATCCAAACGTACCATGCCGTTTTGGAAACATGGGGTGTTTTGCCAACCTTTTCCGTGGCGAAACGACAACACGCCGCTACAACCGGTCGAAACCGGACAATTGGCACGTTCTGCGACTACGCAGGCAACCTACGCCGAATGCAACCTACGCGGACTGCGGCGTTACAGCCCTGCCGCCGCAATGACCGCTTCTATCTTCTCGCGACCCAGCTTCGCCACGTCCAGCGGGTTCTGCTGCCATAGGTCGCGGTTGAAAATCTCCAGCGATAGCGCGCCGCGGAAGCCGTTCGCGTGCATGGTGCGCAGTATTTTGGGCAAGGGGCAAATGCCGTCGCCGGGGAGTAGGCGGTCCGAGTCCTTCAACTGCTCTCGCTCGGGTTCCGCCGGATAGTCGTTGATGTGAAACACGTGCATGGCCGCGCCGCTGATAAGTCGCAGGCCGTCAAACCCGCTACCGCTGCGGTACAAGTGGTAGGCGTCCAGCAGCAGGCAAGCGTCCGACCGGGCCGCTTCGACGGCCACAAAGATAGCTTCGCTCAATTTGCCGAGTGTTTTCGATGTCCCCCAGATTTCCAACTGCGGCAGCACGCCCATCTCCTCGCCCAGTTCGAGCGCGACTCGATATCGCTCGCCGAGGACTCGCAAGTCAACCGGATCGGCGTTCCACAAGCCGGCGGGCGGGGCGGCGACTCGTTTGCCGCCGATCGAACGTACCAGTTCCATGTCGCGGCGCATCTGATCGAGGCCGCCGGCCCGCTTTTGCGGATCGTCCACGCCCCAGTTTGGAAAACCGATTGCGCTTTCGACAAGAAGCCCCAGATCGGCAACGCGTTTTCCGAGGTCGGGCAAGGAACCGCCGGCCTCGACGTATCGCGTGATTGCGTCCATCCACGGCTCGATCCCGTCGTACTCTGCCTTGGCGGCCAGCTCCACCTCCTCGGTGATCGGCAGCTTGTGCCCCCGGATAGTGGCCGTGTTCAGGCACAAGCGGAACGGCTTTGTCGAATCGGTCTTGACCGTGGACTCCGCCGAGGTCTGTTCAGCCCCGGATGCGGTAGGTAGAACAACGGACGCGGCAAGGCACATACCGCCGTGGGCGAGTAGGGCTCGTCGCGAGAATTCAGGTGTGGAGGCATGTTGATTCATGCCCCTATTATGGCCGGACTTACGTGCGGTAGCAAGCGGGAAGCAAGGGAGTTGTTTTTTGTTTCCAGCTTGTCGATGATTGGCCCAACGGCCGGGAGGACGCCTTCCACCTTGGCTTTCAACAGGCATCCGAGCGTACCCAAAACCCGAAGTCCCATGTTCCCTTCAACGCGTCGAGCCTGACGATCATCGAGAATCACGACTGCGGCGCGTTCGCTCGCCAGGGCAATAAGCAGTCCAGGAAATCGATACGAACCCACCCCCTCCACTATAACGGTAGGCTAGCGACTTGGCGATGTCAAGGGATGCCGCGCTCACACTCAGTCAAGCTGTCTCGGTAGTCCGTTTTCAAGCTGATAGCCGGCTTCGGCCGCTTGTCGGGCGTGCTGGTGGATGACTTGCTGGGACAGCCGGCGCGCGGCGGCGCATTCCTGGGGCGTAAAGCCTGCCGATAGGAGTCGCCAGGTCCAATAGAAGTCGGCTTGGTTGCTACTTTCGTCGGGATTCTGCTGGCCGGCGGACGATTCCCTCTCGGCCAATGCCCTCTCGGCCGGAACCGGCGGCAAGCCACGAATCTTGCGCACCAGGGCAACGCCCACGGGCAACTCGGCGGGCAACGGGCTTTCGCCTCGCATGACCTCGGAGCCAAGCGGCGTTAGTCGCACCACGGGACGGAACTGGGCCGTGCCGTCGATACCGGACTGCTTGACGCAATCGAGCGCGACGAGCCCCTCGATCAGTTCCCCCACCTCGTCGTTCTTCAGATGCCCCAGCATCGCGTAGGTGCTCAGACGGTTCAACCCCAGCTTGACCACGCGTTGCGACTTCGAGCCGGTCAGCATCTGGGCGGCAAGGGTCTTGCCGCATGAGTTACGGGTTGCTCGCTCGATGCGGGCAATACCGCTCAGCACGATGCGGGCCGTTTCCATTAGCTTGTCATCCTTGGCCAAGTCGGCATCTTGAGGCGTTTCCTCCGTTTCCTCTGACGCGACGGCGATCTTCCCGGCATGGTTGACTTGCGTCACGCCCGCAACGCGGCAGTTGTCGCAGTGCCCGCATGGGCCGGAATCCGCGTCGCCGAAATACTGCAGGATGGAACGCTGCCTGCAGTGGTTGCCCATGGCATAGCAGATCACCTTGCGCAACTTGTCGTATTCGGCCGCCTTGCGTTGTTCGAGTGCCGTGAAGTCGACATCGAGTTCGTCAAGCGGTACGTCGCGGCGAAGCAGTCGGATGGCCCGGCCGCGAAATGGGGGGATGTAGGTGAACGAACTGAGCGCGGAGAGTTCTCGCAGCGCGTGGCTGACGGAGGTCGGATCAAGTCCGTCCGGGCCGGAGAGCTGGCGAGGATTCAGCGGCACCAGTTCGTTGCGGCGGTCACCGACCAATCGTTCGACTGCTTGCAACACGCGGCGACGGACCTTCGCTTGGCGGGGCAGCATATCGACTAGCGTGGGCAGTTCACTGTCGATTCGCACCGAGGCCAGGTTTTGCGACGCGACCAGCCGTTCGATGGCGCCGGCCCCTTCGATGAGCTGCTCACACGCGCCGACCCCCTCGGCGCCGATCGGTAGCGACAGCTTTTCCTTGATCTGCTGCTGAGTGAGTTGGATGAGTTCCTCGTGCCGATCGCGGAGGAAGTCCCACACGCGTTCCACGTTTTCGCGAGACGGGTAGGCGCTTTCAATGAAGTATTCCTGGATGTGCCGGTCTGAAGCGTGGTAGAAGAGCGTGCAGCAGGATGGCTTGCCGTCGCGTCCGGCGCGACCGGCCTCCTGGTAGTATGCCTCCAGCGTGCCCGGCATGTTGTAATGCAGCACGAACCGCACGTTCGACTTGTCAATGCCCATGCCGAAGGCGTTCGTGGCCACGACCACGTCGGCCCGACCGCCCATGAACACCTCCTGGGCGCGCCGGCGCTGGTCAGGCATCAGGCCGGCATGGTACGCGATCGCCCGACGCTTGGTCTTCGTGGCAATCAACTCGGCAAGCTGCTCCGTCCGCTTGCGTGACGAAGTATAGATGATACCCGAGCCCGGATGTCGCTCCAGGTAGTCCAGCAAGAGCTGTTCCTTCCCGGCGTCTGAAGTGGGGCGAAGGACCTCCTGGAACAGGTTGTGCCGGGCGAAACCGGTGATGAAGATCCGCGGGTCGTCGAGGTCGAGCTGCTCGACGATATCGCGGCGCACGGCGTCGGTGGCGGTGGCCGTCAGAGCGATGGTGGTCGGGTTACCCAGCTTGCGACGGAAATATCCCAATCGGGCATAGTCGGGCCGGAAGTCATGGCCCCATTCGCTGATGCAGTGGGCCTCGTCCACGGCCAGCAGGTCCAACCGGGTCCGCGTGACGGCCTCGATGAACCGCCCGCTGCGGAACCGCTCCGGCACCACGTATACCAGTCGATACTTGCCGGCCGCCATGTCTTCGAGCCGCTGGTACTGCTCGGCCAAGGAAATGGTGCTATTGATGAACGTGGCGGGCAGCTTCTTCTGCGTCAACTGGTCGACCTGGTCCTTCATCAGGGCGATCAAGGGCGAGACCACGAGGGTGAGCCCCTCGCGGGCAACGGCCGGGAGCTGGTAACATAGACTCTTCCCGCCGCCGGTGGGCATGACGCACAGGCAATCCTGCCCGGAAAGCACGGCGGTAATGACCTCCCGCTGCCCGGGGCGGAACTCGGTCAGCCCGAAATGCGGAAGGAACGATTCCAGCGAGATGTCGGCATGATCGGTCACGATATACAGTCTCTTGCCGCGAAATAACACCCGATTGTAGCCCATGCTCGGCCCCCTGCCAATGACCGACCCGATTCCCGACCAAGGCGGCCGGCGCGGCGCGGTTGCCATTTGCCCGCGCAACGACGGGTGTCTGCTGGTGATCCGCCGCGCCGCAAGTGTGATTGCGCCGTTGACTTACTGTTTCCCCGGTGGGGGGCTGGAACTGGGCGAATCGGAGCCCGAGGCCCTGGTGCGCGAGGTATGGGAAGAGCTTGCCGTGGCCATCCGCCCAATCCATCGAGTATGGCAGTGCCGCACGGCGTGGAATGTCGAGCTTGCTTGGTGGCTTGCCCAATTACTTCCAGACGCCGAGCCGATCCCGAACCCGGCCGAGGTTGCCTCCATTCACTGGTTTACCCCAGCCGAAATGGCCGCCCAGCCCGCCCTGCTGTCCAGTAACCGCGAGTTTCTCGACCTCGTATTGACCGGGCGGATTTCGCTTACGTTGGGATAAGCCTTCACGGGGAACTGTTCCCGGAATCGTAACCATTCACGGAGCGGCGCAGGCAGTTTTCGTCGCTGTATGCGAAGGGGACAGTCCCATTTTCGCGGCGGAAACAGTGGATCATTGGGAAAGAACGCCCTTTGTGCCGCGAAAATTGGGACAGTCCCCCTGTGAACGGTTACCCGGAACCTACGCACCGCACTCCCCGGCACTCACTTCACTTCACAGGCGAGCCATCGGCAACCGGCGAAAACTCCAGCCCGCCGAAGTTCAGGGGCGTGGCGTCAAACCGTATGCGGAGTACGTGCATGCCTTCGGTCAATCGAACGGTTTTGGCCGACAGTGGCTGGTAGTTGCTCCAATACTGCGTGCCAGTGGTCAACTCCGGGGCGAAGGAGAACTCGGTCAATGGGGCATCATCAACCTCCAAGATGATTCGGTCGGGCTTTTCAGAGTATCCTTGCATGGCGTCGGGCCGCGCGATAGACGGGATCACGCGGTAGTCGCCCGTCTGCTTCACTTCCACCGTGTACACAATCCACAAGCCGCGATGACTGGCGCCAATGCCGGTGGGCGTAGGCGAAGAGATGCCTTCGTTCGGCCGAAAGTCGATGTTCCACGGCGGGCGCGCGAAAAGGTTGTCTTTCAGATAGCTCCCGTAGGCCGTGCCCTGGCCGCCTTCGTCATAATGGCCGGCGATAATGCGACCGGGAATGGCCTGTGCCCGGTCCTTGTACGGCATGCTCGGCTGCCCAGACGGGTTGCGGACCAGAAATGTGAGCGGCTCGGAGATGCCGATCAGCCCGTCGCTGTCGCGGGCCATGGCAACCAGAACATTGTCGCCGGTGTACAGTTCGCCGGCCGGCACGGTGAACGTTGCGGAGGCCGCCGGTTTCTCGCCGCGAATTCGGCCGTTGTCGAACAGCAGCACGTTCTTCACCGAGCCGCCGACCTTTTCAGCCGAGACATCGATGGTCACATCCTGCCCGGCCGGGACCGCCCGGGCCAGCTCACTCATCCGTAGCGACACCATGGGCTTCCTCCGGTCGCCCAGATCCTCTTCGTACACGCGCACGTAGTCGACGGTAAGTTGGTCGGGCCAGGTGGCGTCGTCATAGTGGCCGATGAAGCTACCTTTACGCGGCTCGCGGAAGCAGCCGGAAATGAGCACGTGCATCGGCTGCGTGGTGACGGGTATCTGTGTGTAGTCGAGGCGAAACGTCTCCTTGCCATCGCAGTAGAACACGTATTCCAGCGGTGTCCACTCGACTCCAATCACGTGGAACGCATCCCAGTCATCCACCATCACGGTCCTATTGTGAGAAAACCGGTAGAGCGTATTGCCGTCGAGCTTGCCCAAGCGGCGTTGATCGCCCGGAGCGCGTTCGAGTTGCGCGTCAATATGAACGCAATGCGCAAAATCGAGCTTGTCCTTGGGTTTAACGAAATCTTCGAACATGTCGATCTCCTGGCCCATGACGAACGGGTTCGGTCCCACCTCAACGCCGTAGAGCCATACCGCGCCCCACCAGCCCGGCTGGCGCGAGAACTTCGCCCGCGTTTCAAAGTAGCCGTACGTACGTTGGAACTTGCCCTTCGTTTGGGTACCATGATGGTAACGATAGGTTCCGTCCTCGTCGCGAGTGACCTTGACTACGAAGTTCCCCTTGCCGTCCACGTCGGCATGATCGTCCGCCAGCAAGCTCCGGGCACCGTCCCAGGAGAACGCCGGCATACTCGAACGTGAGCGGGACCATTTCGACTCGTCCAGTTTATTCCCGTCGAACTCATCGCCAAACACCAACCGCCACTGCTTGTGTGGCGGCGGGCCGGCCGTTGGATCGGACGCCCGAGACGACTGGGCGAGGACTGCAAACAGTCCCGTCAGCAAAATGGCAGTGATGCGATGCATGATTGTGCTCCTTTTTGGGTCACGCTTCTTGTAATTCAAATGCTACGAGGAAAGCGGCAGGGGGGTTGATGTCGGACATCGAGCGCACGTGGCCGGCTGCGGCAGAGGGACATCGCCGCAAGTCCCGGCGGCCGAGTGGCATTACGTCACGCCTTGAACGGCCGTTGTCAAACCGGCAGTTTACCGCTTCCCGGACTCGCCGGCAAGCATGCTGGAGTTCGTGGCGGGATGCCGTGCCCGGCTGACGGACTGTGGGCTTCTTCATTCCGCTGCGCCGCTATGATACAATCACCAGTGTGCCCGCAAGACGGCTTCCCAAGGAAAAATACGGCTCCCCAAGCAAAACTCCTGAGAGACAACCATGATTACCCACCACGCCACATCGATGCAGGCCGCAAAAAGAAACTCCATTCCAGGCATCTGGGCAGTCGCAGTGACAATCGGATTGCTTTCGCTGATCGCGTCGCCACTGAGCGCGCAACCGCAAGCGGAGAAGGAACCAGCCGTCGGTACCTTGACGATCGGCTGGGCGGAAGCCGACATTACACCGGAGGGGCCGGTGCATCTGACCGGGCTCGGAAAAGTGGCCCGGATTACCGATAAGGTCAAGGATCCACTGAAGGCCAGCGTCCTGGCGCTGGAGTCGGTCACTCCGGGGCAGCCGGGATGTGCGGTGATGGTTAGCCTCGATCTGCTGACGGCCTCGGAGTGCATTCGCGATGGAGTCCGGGAGCACCTGCGGCGCGAGCTACCCGAGGTGCCGCCCGAGATGGTGTTCTTCTTTGCAACTCATGCCCATACGGCGCCCTTCCATTACACTCGCCCGCGCTATCAGCCCGATTTCGAGCAAACCGAAGAACCTTGGATCTTCCGCCGGCATGACGATGAGGCGTTTCGGAAGGCGAGAGAAGCCATGCCTCCGCTCACCTGCCGGGAGTACGTGGGCTTTGCCGCAAGGCGAATCGCCGATGCGGTGAAAGAAGCCTGGACCGGCCGTGCCGCCGGCGGCATCGCCTTTGGGCTAGGTCATGCCGTGGTCGGGCGCAACCGTCTGACCGTTGACCGCGACGGCAATGGCCGGATGTACGGCCGAACCGACACACCCGAGTTCAGTCATATCCAGGGCTACGAAGATCACTCGGTCAACTTCCTGGCCACATACCGCCCAGACGGCGCATTATCGGGTTTGATCGTCAATATCGCGTGCCCCGCCCAGGCAGAAACGTCCGGGCGCCAGGTCAGCGCGGACTTCTGGCACGAGACCAGGGCCGAATTCCGCCGACGATTCGGCGACGAGCTGTTCATCCTGCCGCAACTCAGCGCGGCCGGCGACCAGGACACCAACGAACCGTTTGAGGCGAAGGCGGCGCGGCGCATGGAAAGACTTGCAGGCCGCACGTCCCGCAAGGAGATCGCCGTGCGGATTGCCGACGCGGCCGGCCGGGTGTTGCCGCTGATCCGGTCCGAGATTGACTGGCATCCCACCTTTGTGCATCGTGTCGAAATCCTTGAACTACCGCGTCTCGAGCCGCAGCCTGACAAGCCGAATCTGCCGGTCGAGGTCCATGCGCTTCGCCTGGGCGATGTTGGGATGGTAACGAACCCTTTCGAACTGTTTCTGGACTACGGCATTCAGATCAAGGGCCGCAGTCCGGCCATCCAGACCTTCGTTGTGCAGCTTGCCGGTCCCGGCTCCTACCTTCCCTCTGCCCGTGCCGTGGAAAGCGGGGGCTACGGCGCAACGAGTGGCAGCCGAGAGGTAGGTCCGGAAGGCGGTAGGAAGCTGGTCGAATGGTCGCTCGATACGCTCGGCGTCTTCTGGCGGTAGCGTGCGCGCTGGCACGGGCATGGTTGTGTGGCAGCCTAGGATCGGCGGGAGCCTCGCCCTCCCTGGACTTGCCCATCGCTTCGGTTTAGACTCTGGGCCGTTGGACAATCGTGCTGCCTGCAATTTACCATTCCTGCCAATAGCCATCTCGGCTGCGGACGGTAAGGGCCCACGGAGGAATAAATGGCCGATTTTGGCGCGGCGAGGACAAGGTTCCGAAGGAAGGCGAAGCAGACATATTGCTTATGCGTCGATGCAGCCTGACGGCGTGCAGCCGTAGCCGCGACCCGCCCAAATCGGCCAGTTATTTATTCGTGGGCCCTAACGCCCGGAAGAGTGGCGAAACGAAGGGGAGACCGCCATGGTGCAAAGGAAGAAACTAGCATCGGATTTTCGTTATGCCACCGGAAAAGCACGCGTGCCATGGACCGCCGTGGGCGAAAGCGTGCGAGAAGACGAAATCATGGCCATGGTGGAGTTTCTCGTCCGGCCTCGGGCTGGCTGGACAACGGAGTACAAAGACCGTCTGCAACGCCTGCGGGATGAACTAACCTCGCTCGGTGAAGTGAGCCAGCCGGCAGGCAAACTCACCTTGGGCGGCAAGGTCGAAGAACTGGAAAGCCGCGTCGCGAAGATGCTCGGCGTGAAGTACGCGGTGTTTCTGAATAACGCCACGGCAGGTTTCGAGATCGCCTATAAGTTTGCCGGCTTGCGGCCCGGGGACGAAGTCATCGCGCCGGCCATCACGTTCATCGCCACCATCGCATACCCATTGAGCATCGGCGCGAAAGTCGTTCTGGCCGACGTCGATCCTCGCACGATGAACATCGCCCCAGCGGACGTCAAACGCAAGATTACCGAGAAGACGAAGGCCATCATCCCGGTGCATATAGGCGGCTATCCGGCGGACATGGCCCCCATCATGGCCCTTGCGAAGAAGCACGATATTACCGTTATTGAAGACGCCGCGCACTCGTTTGGCGCAACGTACAAGGGCAAGATGACGGGTGGCATCGGGCATTTCGGCGCGTTCAGCTTTCACGAAGTGAAGAATATCAACTCGCTGGGAGAAGGTGGAATCCTCGTATCCAATAGCAGCGAGTATGGGCCCGAACTTCGCCGCGCCCGGTTCCTTGGACTCGACCTTAGTCGGCGGATCGAAAACTGGCTGTACGACGTTCCTGCCCTGAAAGGCAAGGCCGGATACTTCGCCACGGGCAACTACTCCGTTACCGAGTTGCAGGCGGTGTGCCTGCTGTCTCAGTTGAAGCGGCTGAAGTCCATCATCTCAAAACGGCGCAAGGCCGCGCGGTATCTCAACCGCCGCTTCAAGAACGTCGCGGGACTGGTTCCCTCGCTCATGGACAACGACGACATCAAGAGCACGCACCACCTCTACCTACTCCAGGTCGACCCGGGAAAGGCCGGTGCCGACGTGCAGACGTTCAAAAAGAAACTAGAGGCTCGCGGCCTGACGCAAATACCCCACTTCGCGCCGCTGTACAAGTTCAGTGTCATGCGGCAACTCGGATACGACACCGAGAAGATGCAAGAAAGCTGTCCCGTCGCCGAGGAAGCGTTTCGGCACAGGTTCACCCATTTGCCGCTCTATGGGCTTGAGGAGGACCAACTCGTCTACATGGCTGATGCCGTCATCGACGCCGTGAACGAAATGAAACGGGAAGCGGGATACTGAAATCAATGCCCGTCGTGGCCGCCACGCTGGAGCCAGAGCGACCGCCAGTAGGCTTGATCGCTCGCGAAAACGTCGATCGAGTCGGCCGGATCGAAGGAAGCAGGCAGGACGCCAAACCGCACCATTTCGCGAATATACTGTTTGTTGGGCCGGAAGTCTGGAGTACCGTACCGGGGCTTGGCGTCGAGTTTCTTCTTTCCCCGTTCGATGGCTGCCAGAAGGCGGCGGTAGTCAGGATCGTTGGTATTGGCGAAGACGGTCCCGCAGCTTCCATATCCTCCCGCCTCCTCGGCCAGGGGACCGAGTAGCAGCGGGGAAAGATGTGGACGGCTGAAATTCAACAGGATGTGGTTGCTGTAACGCGCCAGGGGGTCGTTGTCGATGACAACCCGCTCATGCACGGCAACCGGCCGGCCAACGCCCCGATCGGCACGTGCCAACAGGGGCCGGAACGGCAAGGCTCGCCCTTCTTCGTTTCGCCAGTCGTCCAAGGCGTGACATTCGCCACACCGCCGTTGAAGGATATCCTGCTGTCCGCTGAAGATCCGCCACTGTCGGCTAAAAAGGCTCCAGCCAAGCTGGCTGGCAACCTGCTGCTCGGCTTCGTTTCGCAAGGCTGCGTAGCTGCCGGCAAACGGCGCGCTGCTCTCGATCCATAGCCATACCGTCCGCCACTCTTCGGGCGAGACCGATACGTCATAATGGCCGC
>CAZASB010000082.1:0-1798 GCA_964487655.1 uncultured Planctomycetaceae bacterium | reverse complement strand
CAGCCCACGCAGCCGGTCACCTCGCCCGGCATCACGTTGGTGAAGCTGTGCATCCGCTTGACCGAAAGGTCGTCCTTGTCGAGGGCCACGAAGAAGACCGGCCGCCCGGCAGGCACCTCGAAATAGGCCGAGCCGTCCTCTTCCACCGGCACCGTCCCCAGGACTCGTTTGAGGTTAAACGTCCCCAGCCAGGAGACAAGGTCCGGATCGTCGCTGAAACTGACCGGCTTAGGCAGATCCTCCATGACCAACAGTCGCTTGATTTCGCCCGGCTCGACTCCCTCCAGGTGGCGGCTGTGGTAGACGTTGGCCAGGATCAACGTTCCGGTGGACCGCTGCCAGTTGACGCGGGACGCAATAACCGGTTCACGATGGCGCGGACGGATGGGACGAGGATCATAGACCTCGCCCTCCCCATGCCACGCGTGGAGCATCCGAGTATTACCCTTGGCGTCCATCTGGTGAATCTCTTTTCCTCGGACGACAAGAAAGGCATCGTCGGAAAGCGGATATGGGTCTTTGACGAGCGGCCCCCCATCAGACAACATCCGCGCCATGGCCAACTCGTCGGGCCCAGCCTTGGGAGAAATAATCGTCGCGTAACCGAGGTGGTCGGTAATGCCGTGACCGGGGGAAAACGTGGCGAGAATCTTCTCGCTCTGGGGGACCGGCTTGGCCGCGAGCATTACGGTCCCCGGATGCATGTTGCCGAATAGGGCGAGTTGGTTCGTGCCGTCTGGATTCATCGCCCAGAGGTGATGGAACTCGACGTGGCTGCGATCAATGTATTCCCAGCGGGTATAGAGGATGCGACCGTCGGGCAAGACCCAGGGAGTGTTGTCTTGCCCCGTGTTGAAGGAGAGGCGGCGGATGTTGCCGCCGTCGACTTCGCAGCGGTAGATGGTGCCCACTTGCGTCATCCAGCAGGCCACCCAACTGCGGCAGCGGGTGGAGACGAAGGCGATGCCGCCATCGGGCAAGTAGGTCGGCTCATAATCGTCGTACGGCCCGTCGGTAATCTGCCGGAGGCCGCTGCCGTCAAGCTGGATCTCGTAGAGGTGGTAGTGATGCGTGCCTGCCTTGAGGTAGGCGAAGACGGCCTTGTCGCCGTCATAATGGACCTGCGGATCGCGGACGGCGCCCCCTTTGGCGTCAAAGAGGACGGTGGTCTCGCCCGTGGCGAGATGGAGCTTCATGAGCCGGCCGTCGGCGTAACCGCCATTGCCGGAGAAGGCCAGCCGCGTTGCGTCGCCGCAGTGGTAGCCAACGTTGGCGTACCAATGGGGGTCTTCGCCGAAGTAGACCATTTGCGTCTCTTCGCCGAAAAAGGCGATGGTCGAGGCTCCATAGAAGCCCGTGCCGCCATAGGGACGGCGGACGGCGAAGAGCACGTCCTCAACACCGGCGATTGCCTCCTGCCCACCCTCGCCGCCAACCGATTCGGCTGCGGAGTCAAGGCCGACTCCCCATCCGAAGACAACCAACACAATCTGCAATACTTTCATCAGCACGGCCCTCTTATGCGTGTTCCGCCAAACGCTTGCGATGAACCGTTGCCCGAAGCGTAACATCCGATTCGCCCACGCGTTCACCACTCCCTTGCAGTCCAGGTAACCCGAGCAGCCCCAGAGCTGCTTGCCCGCGCTCCTGCCGCTCTTGACGGTGCGCAGGACCATTGGTCTTACCGCAGTTCGGGCATAGAGAAATACGATCCGTCCGATCCATATCAGTGATGGTAACCGTCCACAGGGGGACTGTCCCAATTTTCGCGGCACAAAGGGCGTTCTTTCCCAATGAT
>CAZASB010000081.1:5336-15930 GCA_964487655.1 uncultured Planctomycetaceae bacterium | reverse complement strand
AAAGAAGCGGCTTGTTTGACCCACCCTACCTATCATGAATAATCCGGGCTAGTGGGGTTTCGATCCACTTCCATATCGACGGGGTTGACTCGAACGAACGTTCGTATTATACTTTAGTAGCTGGGCCACTCTCCACAACTGCAAGAATACCATTATGGATAGTTCGACATCCCCCACGAAAACTAGGCAGGCGCTCATCCGAGCCGCCGGAGAGCTGTTCGCTGAACGCGGACTAGCCGGAGTGAGTATCCGCGATATCGTGGGCAAGGCCGGAACGACCCTCTCAGCGGTCAATTACCACTTCGGCTCGAAGGTCAAGCTCTACCAGGAGACGATCCGCTACGCGCTGGAGCGCCAAATCAACGTGGAAGATACCGTTACGTTGTTGCGCGAAGCAACCATTTCCACGCCTCAAGATGCAGCCGAGTTCCTCTATCATCTCGTCCTGCGGTTCTTCCAAACCTATCTCGCGCCGGAGCACCCCCAATGGTACGCCCGGTTGATCAATCGGGCGGTCGTTGACGCATCGAACGACGTCTCGATCACCATTGCCGACGTGCTGCGACCGACGGACGAGGCGCTCCACGAGATGCTCCTGCAACACGTGCCCCGCCTTACCAACACCGAAGCCAGCCTATGGCGAATATGCCTGACCGGGCAGATACACTATTTTCTGATGGCCCGCGGCGTGATCAACCGGTTGTTGACCCATGATGAAGACAGGTATTCCCAGGAGTTCATCGAGACCGCGGCGGCGTACGTTGCAAGGAACATGGTGGGCGCTTTGGGCCTACCGTCGCCTGCCTGCACTGCCCGGCACGCTTGCCAAAACGGCGCGGGAGTCCCTGGATCATGAGACGCGATCACGCAACGTTTCGAAGTGATTCGACCGTGGCGAGAATAGAAGAGAACACGATGGCAACCTCGAACAAGGTTCAAACGTCGAGTTCCCCCGAAGAAGGTGTGCCCGTCCAACCGTCGGCGCTGCGGCGCCGCATCGGCGCGAGTATCTTGTCTGCAAGACTGTCGCGGAACACGGCCAAGTGGATTGTTGGCTCGGGCGTTCTGCTGGCCATCGCCGCGGGCGCGCTCTACTTTGGACAACGGCAGCCTAGTGGAGATGGCTTGGAAGCAGCCGCAATCCTGGCGCGGCCGGTGCGAGTGATCCGGTTGGAAAGCGCGCCCCTGACCCGTAGCCGGGAGTTCTCGGGGGTGACCAAGGAGTTGCGAGAGTCGAAGCTGGCGTTCCGCGTGGGCGGCCCGCTACGGGCATTCAACGTCCAGGTAGGTCAACGACTGGCTGAAGGGGACGTGATTGCCCAGATCGACCCGCGCGACTTCGAGCTGGCCGTGGCACGCGTCGAAGCCGGGTTGGCCGAGGCCGAAGCCGGGCTGAAGGCCATGCGGGAAGGGGCTCGGCCCGAGGACATCGTGGCGCTGGAGGCCAAACTCGAGGGAACGCAATCGAAGCTACATGAAGCCACGCTGTTCCGCGACCGGTTCAAGGCCCTGGTGGAGGACGGCTCGGTTCCCAAGGCCCGCTTCGACAATGCGGCGGCCGCGTTCGCCGTGGCCCAGGCCGAAGTCAAGGCCGCGGAAAAACAGCTTGAAAAGGCCAGAAAGGGCGCGCGAATCGAAGAGATTGAAGGAATGGAGGCCAAAATCGCAGGCCTAAAGGCCCAGTTGGCTACCGCCCGAAACGCCCTGAACGATACGGCGCTTCGCGCTCCATCTTCCGGAGTCGTGTCGCAGAAATATGTCGAAAACTACGAAACCGTTGCCGCCGGCCATCCCATCGTTAGCCTGCTGGATTGCTCGGCCATCGAGGTGACCGTGGGGATTCCCGAAGACGTGGTGATCCGACAAGATCGGTTTCGCAACTTCGTTTGCGAGTTGGACGCCTATGCCGGGCGCTGGCTTCCGACAACACTAAAAGAGGTTGGGCCGGCCATTCAGCACGGGAAGCTCACCTACCCGATGACGGTTACGCTCGCTCTGCCTGCCGACCTGACGATTCAACCCGGCATGACGGCTCGGGTCCGGATAGAAATCCTTCAGCCCTCGTCTAAGTCGACCGGCTTCGTGCTGCCATCCATTGCAACCTTGCCCGATGACCACGGACGTCCGTGTGTCTGGGTGGTCGATCCGCGGGAGAACGTCGTACATCGCCAGCCGGTTACGCTCGGAGAGCTGACCAACGACGGAATCGAAGTCACCGGCGGTCTACAGTCGGGGCAATGGATAGTCACCGCCGGCGCGACGCTGCTCAACGAAGGCCAACGCGTTCGAATGGAACCCTCGCGTGCAGACTCGGACCGACAGGCGGCCAGTCAGGGTGAATCACCATGAAGCTCGTCGAGTTCATAGTCAAGCAGCGCGCGGTGGTCATGTTTGCCACTCTGTTGCTGATAGCTGGCGGACTGCGAGCCTACTTCCAACTGGGAAAGCTCGAAGACCCCGAGTTCGCCATCAAGACCGCCGTCATCGTCACTCGCTACCCGGGCGCTTCGCCGGTCGAAGTGGAAGAGCAGGTGACCGACGTCATCGAGCGGGCCGTGCAGCAGCTCGACGCCCTGGACGTGGTTCGCTCGCTGTCGCGGGCAGGCGTCTCCATCGTTTACGCGAAAATGGACAAATCGTACCGAGGCGATCGTCTACCGCAAGTGTGGGATGAACTTCGCCGAAAAGTCAGCGACGCGCAGCCCAAGCTGCCCCCGGACGCCCGACCGTCGCAGGTGCGCGACGACTTCGGCGACGTCTTCGGCGTTGTGCTGGCCCTAACGGGCGAAGGCTATTCGTACGCCGAGTTGAAGCATTATGCCGATATTCTCCAACGTGAACTGCTGCTGGTCGACGACGTTTCACGCGTCGAACTCTGGGGCGTGCAGCGTGAAGTGGTCAATATCGAGATATCCCGCTCGCAACTGTCCGAGCTGAAGGTTCACCCGACCATGGTCCTCGAGACGCTCGCGAGGCACAACAAGGTGGTCGACGCCGGGGCGTTGGACCTGGACGGCGAACGTATTCGTCTGGCGCCCAGTGGCACGTTCGCGTCCGTGGACGAGATTGGCAACCTAGTCGTGCGAGGTCATCCGAGCGACCCGATGACCGTGGGCGCTCCGTCAACCGACTTGGCCCTGCTGCGCGACGTGGCCATGATCGAGCGCGGCTACCTGGACCCTCCGTTGAGTATGATGCGATTCAACGGCCGGCCGGCCATCGGGGTGGCCATTTCGACCATCTCGGGCGGCAACGTGGTGGAGATGGGAGAGGCCGTCCACCGCCGACTGGATGAACTCATGGCCGAGTTTCCCATGGGACTGGAAATCGGCACGGTCGCCTTCCAGGCCGACAACGTCCAGGAGGCCATCAACGGCTTCATGCTCAACCTGATCGAGTCGGTCGCCATCGTGATCCTCGTCCTGCTGGTGACCATGGGAATTCGCAGCGGCCTGCTGATCGGCAGTGGGTTGGTGCTGACCATCCTGGGCACGTTGATCGTGCTATCGGCCATTGGCGTCGATCTGCAACGCACGTCGCTGGGTACGTTCATCATCGCCATGGGAATGTTGGTCGACAACGCGATTGTCGTAGTCGAGGGAATCCTCGTTCGACTCCAGAAGAACGAGCCGCGCATGCAAGCGGTAACTCGGCCCGTGGTCACCACCGCCTGGCCCCTGTTGGGTGCCACGCTCGTGGCCATCCTGGCCTTCCTACCGATCTACTTGTCCGACGACAACACGGGCGAGTACTGCGAGAGCCTGTTCCTCGTGGTCGGTATCTCTCTGTTGGGAAGCTGGCTGCTGGCGATGACCCAAACGCCCGTTTTCTGCGACATGTTTCTGAAACTCAAGCCGGGCAAGGCAGGCACCGACCCGTACGCCGGACGTATCTATCGGCTCTATGCCGGACTGCTGGAGAAGGCGTTACACCACCGGATTGCCACGCTTTTGGCGATGGCCGTCCTGCTGATCGCGGCGATCTGGGGATTCGGACACATCGACCAGATATTCTTCCCCAACGCTACCCGGAACCAGTTTATCGTGGACTACTGGCTGCCGGAGGGCGCCCGGATCGAATCGGTTGCGGCCGACCTGGAGATCGTCGAGGGGCATCTCCGCAACCAGCCCGGCGTGGTGAGCGTGGCAACGTTTATCGGCTCGGGCCCGCCACGATTCTATCTGCCCTACGAACCGGAACTTCCCAACCCGGCCTACGGCCATTTGGTCGTCAACACGAACACACCGGACGATATCGATCGGCTGTTTGCATCAACGGAGACGTGGCTGAAGGAGCACTTTCCGCAGGCGGAGCCGCGCGTACGTCGATATTGCCTGGGGCCCTCGGTGCCGTTCGACATCGAAGCCCGCCTGAGCGGTCCCGATGTTACGGTACTACATCAGCTTGCCCGGCAAGTGGAAGCCGTTATGCGAGCCGACCCGAACGCCAAGGATATTCGGAACGACTGGCGGCAACCGGTGAAGACGTGCGTGCCGGAATACTCACAAGCACGGGGGCGACGCACGTTCACCTCGCGAGCGGAAATGGCCCTTTCTTTGCGACAGTCTTCCAGCGGAATGCCCGTTGGATACTATCGGGAGGGCGATGACTTATTGCCCATCTTTGTCAAGGCGCCCAAGGCTCAGCGCGAAGATATCGACAACCTCGGAAACGTGCCGGTTTGGGGCCATGCCTATAACAGCGTTCCGCTGCGCCAAGTGGTCAGCGATATCAAACTGCGGTGGGAAGACCCGATCCGTCGTCGCCGCGATCGTCGGCCAACGATCACCGTCCAGTGCGATCCGCAAGAGGCGTTGACCACCACCGTTTTCGACCGCCTGCGCCCGCAAATCGAGGCCATGACGTTGCCGGCCGGCTACGAACTCGCGTGGGGGGGCATGCACGAAGATTCAACCGAGGCCCAGGCCACGGTTTTTTCAAAGACACCCATCGCGGCCATCCTCATGGCGCTGATCGTGGTGGCCCTGTTCAATGCCTTCCGGCAGCCGCTTATCATCCTGCTGGTATTGCCGCTGTCGGTCATCGGCATTACGGCCGGACTCTTGCTGACCGGGCAGTCCTTCGGCTTCATGGCCCTGTTGGGCGCGATGAGCCTGTTCGGCATGTTGATCAAGAACGCCGTCGTGCTGCTCGATCAGATTGACAGCGAGATTCGTGAGGAGAAACCGCCCTACGCGGCCGTGGTCGACTCGTCCATCAGCCGTCTGCGACCGGTCACGATGGCCTCGCTCACTACCGTGGTAGGCATGGCCCCGCTGTTGACCGACCCACTGTTCAACACCATGGCCATCACCATCATGTTCGGCCTCAGCTTCGCCACCATCCTCACGCTGTTCGTCGTGCCCGTCCTGTACGTGATCTTCTTCCGTATTCATCCGGCAGCGGGGTAGATGACCATTCTCGTCGCCCAGGCGAAGGCCGCGGGGGTGCTTGGGATGGGCTTGCTCGCCGCGCGTCTTCCCGAGGCATCGTCTGGATGAGCGGCTTCACGGGCGGAATCGCTTCAAATCGAGTTTCGTAATTGGGCGATAGCCCGGATTATTCATGATAGGTAGGGTGGGTCAAACAAGCCGCTTCTTTGGTGGGTCATCGGTCGCTAATACCGGCGTCTTTCTAGGCGGCGGGCTACAAATCAGCTTGGTTGCGGCTTGTGCGGACCCACCAACGATCTACGCGACCTCGACCCACCCTACGTAGATGAATAATCCGGGATAGTGCTTGCCGTTCCCGATGAGCAAGGACTGGTTGGCTATGCTGCTTCGCCTTCCTGCGCAGCCTTGTCCTCGCCGCGTCACAACCGACCATTGGTTCTTTCGCGAGCCCTTACTCTCTGACAGTGACATCCGGGCGACGGGGTACTACAATGCCATGATTGGCGACTGGCATAAAATGCCGGTCCATACAGTACACTTGCCTGCCATCCACCCCCCGTTCGGAGCCTGCCATGATACGAAAGCCTGCTGCCCTCATTGTTGCCCTTGCTATCGGCCTGAGTGCCAATCTGGCCTTGTGCCTCCCAGGCAGTGCCCGAGCCGAAGACACAAAGGCAGACCTGTACGTTTCACCCGCGGGAAACGATACGTGGTCCGGCACGCTGGCGGAGCCTAATGCCCAGAAGATCGATGGCCCGCTGGCCACCATCCATCGGGCTCGCGACTTGGTACGGGAGCTGAAGACGCAGGCGGGGCGGGTAACGCCCGTGGTCGTCATGCTGCGAGGCGGGACGTACTATCTGACCGAAACGTTCGTGTTGACACCGGCCGACTCGGGTACCGTCGCCGTGCCGGTCGTGTACCGCGCGTTTCCGGGCGAACGGCCGATCATCAGCGGCGGACGGCCCGTTCAGGGCTGGACGGTCGGCGCCGACCGGCGATGGACGGTCACGCTCAATGACGTGAAGGAGGGCCGCTGGATGTTCAGCCAACTGTTCGTGGGCGACCAGCGGCGCATGCGGCCGCGACTACCGAAGCAAGGATATCTCAAGTCGGGCGAAGTCGTGCCGGCCGCGGAAGACAAGCGCGGCTTCGATCGGTTGCGATATCAGGGCGATACCGTCCGAAACGATTGGGCCAACCTGGGCGACATCGAGTTGGTCGGCTTCCATCAGTGGGGCATCTCTCGCATGCGAATCGAATCGGTCGATGCCCAAGAGCGTATTGTCCAGTTCACCGGAACCACCTTCGGGAAGTCAGGTTGGAACCAGTTCCCGAAGGATGGCCGCTTCTTCGTCGAGAACGTCAGGGAGGAGTTAAGCGAGCCGGGCGAGTGGTACCTCGACCGGTCCACCGGCGTGCTCACCTATATTCCGAAGCCGGGCGAGAGCCCCGAGTCGGCCGTGGTCGTAGCGCCGGCGATCGGTCGGATTGTCGATTTCCAGGGAAACCTCGACACGTCGGCGTGGGTTGCCAACATCCAGTTCGAAGGGCTTTCGTTCGCCCATTCGCAATGGCTGCTCGCTCCCGAGGGCCAGTCCTTCCCGCAAGCCGAGGTGGGCCTCGACGCGGCTATTTCGGCCGTGGGCGCTCGGAATGTCGTGTTCAAAAGGTGCGCCGTGCGGCACACCGGCGCATACGGCGTCGCGTTCGGCCACGGCTGCCGCGACAACACGGTTGATGGCTGCGAACTGGTCGACCTGGGCGCCGGCGGGATTAAGATCGGCCACGTTGGACCAGGCAACTGGGGCGCGGTGGGCCATACACCGTCTGATCCGGAAAAGATATGCTCCCACATCACTGTCCAAGACTGTTTGGTGGCGCACGGCGGCCGGCTGCATCCGGCCGGCATCGGCGTGTGGATCGGCATGTCGGGCCACAATCGCGTACTGCACAATACCGTGCATGACCTCTACTACTCCAGCTTTTCGATCGGCTGGACGTGGGGTTATCATAACACGCCTGCCAATCACAACGAATTGGCCTATAACCACGCGTACGACATCGGGCAAGGCGTATTGAGCGATATGGGGGGCGTCTACACGCTGGGCGTTTCACCCGGCACGCACATCCACCACAACATTTTCCATGACATCACCAGCTACCTTTACGGCGGCTGGGGACTCTACACCGACGAGGGTTCCACCGGCATTGTCATGGAGAACAACCTAATCTACCGGACCACCAATGCCGGATTTCACCAGCATTATGGCCGCGAGAATCGCATCCGAAACAACATCCTCGCCTTCGGCGCCCAGCAGCAGGTGCAGCGAACGCGGACGGAAGACCATCTCTCGTTCTCCCTGGAGCGGAACATCATCTACTGGGACAACGAGAGCCCGGCCCTGGGCTCGAACTGGCACGATGACAACTTCGAGAGCGACTACAACGTCTACTTCAACGCAGGCGGTCATCCGGTGGTCATCTACCAGGGCATGGACCTCGCCACGTGGCAGGAGAAGCGGAAGAAGGACATACACTCGATCATCGCCGATCCCGGCTTCAAGGCGCCGAAGGAAGGCGACTTCTCCCTCCCGATCGACTCGCCGGTGCTGAAGGTAGGCTTCGTGCCGTTCGACATATCCACCGCCGGCCGCACGATACCACTCGCCTTGACGGCCGATTTGCCTCCGGTGCCGAAGACATTTCAATAGCGCTGGGAACAGTGGATCGATCCGACCTCGGTCGTAGAATCGTCTCCGAGGAGGTACGAAATAGTGGCGGCGGGCGAACCCGAGAAGAGTTCACCCGCCGCGGAAGGTCTTTGACAAGCACGGCTTCACGGGCCGTGCGGTCCGGATAGGAAAGAGACTAACGACTGAACTCCCAGGGAACACGCGCCTGGCCGGGTTGCCCTGGGGGCTCTGGACTCGGCTCAGGAACCAGATCGGGTTCGGTCATTGGTTCCGGAATGGGTGGCGGCCCACGCCGCGGAACCAGTTCGTCCCTCGTGTACGGCAAGCGAATCTCGTCTTGCTCGTCAGTGGGATAGACTCCGCACGATGGACTTTCGGAATACTCCACTACTCGATTTGGCGGGTACATCACGCCTGTTGCGAAACCACATGCCGGCATCCTGGTCCTTGGCTGTACCCAGTAGCCCGTGCCTACCTTGGACCAAAACTGCTTTGACCTGAGCTTCTCCTGGCAGAAACCGTCCCACGCATTGTCACATGCCGAGGGCGGATGTTCACAGCAGCCCGGCTCGACGCCAAACATTGGCCCTCGGCACGCCGGGGCGCCGAAACCGGCTGCCGGGCCACCCTCGCAGTTCATACAGCCGGCCATACCCATTGGACCGCTCATCGCCACAACGAGAGCGGCACAGAAGACGGCGAAGGCCCAATTCGTCCGACTCATGGGGATACTCCTTTCTCGCCCAAGGGCGCCGCATATGCCTCTCCGGGGCAGTTGCCCCGATAGTGTCGGTGCGTTGGTCGGCCGATGGCCCGGCAGGGCTGTACCTGCGTGTGTTCCGGGGGTTGGTTCCACGGCGGCCGTAGTATTCTTCAGCCAACGCAACGCCTAGAAACTATTACCGACCGCAGGTGTCAAAGCAATTGTAAAAGTTACAATTCCGCAATCTGGCCCTGTCCGTCGAGATCGTCCGTCAAGACAACCCATGCAGGCCGCGTGGATTAACGGTCGTTCTCCGAAGAAGAGGCAAGTGCAAACTGGTTTATTGACGGACGGCACGACGGAGCGTGCCTGCTACATCGACACAGTGTTATCCCAGAACCGGAAGAGTCAAACGAGAAGGCTCTTCCGTTTCTGGGTGCAGAATTGCCTGACACGTGGATGAACCCGGATGCTGAGACATCCGGAACCATCCACCCTACGTCTTTTCACCACGGTCTTACACCCAGAACCGGAAGAGTCAAACGAGAAGGGCCCGGTGAGCCGTGAGCCGCTCACCGAGCCCAATGCGTTCGCATGGGTATTTCGGGAGAAAATACCCAGCGAATCAGTCACATTCCGCTACAACTTAGGCTTCCTTGGCGGGTTTTTCCGTGGGCTTTGCGTCCTCGGGCTTCTCTTTTGCGGGCTTCTCTTTCCGCGGCTTCTCGACTCGGGATCGTTGCGGACGATCAGGTCGTGCCTCGGGACGGTCGCCGTCGTGTCGGCGCGGACGATCAGGGCGTGCCTCGGGGCGGTCGCCGTCAGGTCGCTCGCATGGCTTTGCCTCGGACAGCTTTGCGCCGGGTTCTCGTGGCGGTCCATCCGGCCCTCGGTGCCAAGACGGCTTCATGGCAGGCCAACCGTGCTGGCCCATGGGCGGACAAGCATGCGCATGCCGCATCATGTGCGAACGCATCCGTTTCATGCCTCGGGTGAACTCTTCGAGGCTCAGTTCGCCGCTTTCGTCACGGTCCATGCGAGCGAAGATCGCCTTCGGGTCGGGCATGGGTGGGCGAAAGGCGCCGGGGCCCGGTCGATGCGGTGGGCCGCCCTTGGCCGTATCGCGGTCGCCGTGTTGCGAGCGTCCTTCCGGCTTGCCGAAAGAGTCTTTGGGCCTGCCGGGGTGTCCCGTGGGCTTGGCCTTGTCTCCGGAAGCGGCCTCTCGGCGGCGTTCGGCAAACTGCTTGCGCATTGCTTCGGCGACAGTCTTGAATTCCTCCTTGGTGAGTTTGCCGTCTTTGTCAGTGTCGCCCTTTGTCAGCGTTTCCTTCAGGCGTTCGGGCATCCGTTCCGGCAATTTTTCCAGAGAGATTGCTCCCTCTTTGTCGGCATCGAGCCGTTCGAACATCCGCATCGGGTCGAATTGTCCATGCGGTGGTTGGGGTCGCGGCGGGCCCTCTTTCGGGGCATCAGCCCGAGCCGCCGTGGCGAAAGCGATCGTGAGAATCGCCGGCGTCAGAAGAAACATCCTCGTCATCACAGGTCTCCTTGAGCAGGGAGGGAAAGGAAAGAAGTACGTTCTACTCCCATAAACCATGGAATCCGGCGGAGGTTCCGCGCCATTTCAAAGGATTTTGGCACGCCCTCTTCTGGTGGCGGCGTTTCGGGACCATTTCCCGCGTTGCCCGGGATGGGACGGGACGGTACAATCTCCTGCTGGGATTGCCGCCGAAAGCGCCGGGCTTGTTGTCCAATGCCATACGAGCGGTATCTCTTCACCCAATATCAAGGATGACGATCCG
>CAZASB010000081.1:0-5236 GCA_964487655.1 uncultured Planctomycetaceae bacterium | reverse complement strand
CGCATTATCATCGACAACGCCGGCGTGGAAACCAAGCAGTTCCACAGCCGCGACGGCATGGGCATTCGCTTGTGGCAGAAGGCCGGATACCAGTTCGGATGGATCACGGCGAGGAGTTCACACATCGTCAACATAAGAGCCGCCGAACTGGGCGTGAAGATTGTGCGACAGGGGGTCGCGGACAAACTGGCGGCTGTCCGCGACATTATCAAATCGCTCGGCCTGACCCTGGAGCAAGTGTGCTACTTGGGTGACGATTTGCCCGACCTGCCGGTCGTTGCCGCGGTCGGCCTCGGGGTTGCCGTGGCCGATGCTTGCGAGGAGCTGCGCCGAGCGGCCAGCCATGTTACGCAACTGCCAGGCGGGACCGGGGCTGTGCGCGAGACTATCACGTTGATTCTCCAATCGCAATGCCGTTGGGACGACGTGGTTCAGAGTTACCTAAACGAGCGTTGACCCCCGTCGTGGGCTTTCTTCGTGCCGCGTATCACTCGCATCGCCGTAAGTTTCTTCGCCGTCTCGACGGTCTACTGGCTGTATGCGCTGGTGGCGGTCCCCTTCATCGAGCCGACGGCGTCGCGCCGTGCCGAGGTGGAAGCCAGCAGCGCGAGCCGGCGGAGCGCCGCAGGCCGGCTCGATCAACGACTTGCCGGGCTGGCCGAGTTGTTTCCCGCCGATTCCTGGGTGCTCGAGAACCCCAAGATCCTCGAAAGCGATCAGTTCCAGCTTCTGATGAAGGATTACCGCAACCGTGGCGACGGCCGGTTAGAGCTTCGCCCCTGCGCCATCGTGGTAACCCCCGAGGGATCCGCCGAAAGCGAAGAGCAGCGCCGACGCAGAGCGATCGTCCTCGAAGCGCCGGAAGGCGCTATCCTGGAGTTCGACCGACCGCTTGACCTGCGACGCGGCGATATGGGCCAGATTGTCGGAGGTCAGTTGCAAGGGCGCGTGACCATCCGCAGCCAGGGCGAATCCGCCGGCCCGGAAGACGACTTGCTGGTTGTCACGCGCGACGTCGAAATGACGCGCAGCAACATTTTCACCCCCCATGTTGTCGATTTTCGGTTCGGCCCCCACCACGGCCGCGGCCGAGAGCTGCGCATCAAGCTGCTTGAAGGAAAGTCGGACAAGGGCCAACCCACGCCGAACGTGACTGGCATCGAACTGTTCGAACTGCGCAAGGTGGAGCGGCTCCATTTGCAGGTGGGACAAGTCGCCTCGACCCAAGGCAAGGCTGGCAAGGCCAACTCCGCCGTACCACGCGCCGGCACCGGCGCCATCGCCGGCGCAACCGACATGCCGGTCGAAATCACCTGCGAGGGACCGTTCCGCTTCGACGTCCCCGGAAAGGTCGCGTCGTTCCAGGATAAGGTGCGAGTGCTCCGACTGAATCCAGAAAGTCAGAACGATCAGCTCGACTGCGATCGGCTTGCAATCTACTTCGTGGACCGGGTTCCGCCGAAGGGCAAAGCCACAATTCAACGTGACGGAAAGACCCTGGTACCCACCAGCGCAAAGACGAGCAAGGCATCGATGGACCTGGTTCCGCAACGCCTGGAGGCTACTGGCAAACCGGTGACCATGTCGGCGCCGAACCAGGGGGTCGAGGCCCGCGGCCAGTTGCTCCAGTACGACCTGATCAACGGACGAATCCTCCTGGAAGACGACCGCGAAACCATGCTGCGCCAGGGTGCCAACGAGATTCACGCCCAGCGACTTGCATACCAGCCCGACAAGTCGGGACGACTCGCACAAATGGCCGCCGAAGGCCCCGGCTGGCTGCGTGGCCACACCCCCGAACGGCCCGACGAGCCGCTTGAAGTCTCGTGGAAGAAGGAGGCTCGCGTCTACCCGGAAAAGGACAAACAGATTATCAAGGTCGAAGGGAATGCTTGGCTACGATTCCGCGGTGTGGGACAACTCGAGGCGGAAACGGTCCACTTCCACCTCAACGAATTGCCGGCGCAAAAGGGGCAAGCGGAACGCCGCTTGCAGCCGGATCGCATGGACGCCGCAAAGAACGTGCGCATCCGATCGCTGCAACTTGACGGCACCGTCGACGAACTGACCGTCCTGTTCAAAGAACTAACGCCCGGCGCGGCCACAAGTTGGCAACCGGGCAGCCAAACCTCACAACGCTCCCTTCGCATTCGGAGCGACAGCGGTCGGCCAGTCGAGCTGACGTCCGTCGCACTCCGGCAGCCGGCCGCCACCGCGCAGCATGGCCTCAGCCAAAGAGAACCGCTCCTCGTAAGCGACGAGACGGGGCTGCGGGCCCCGCAGGCGCTCCAGGTTGCAAGTAGCCAAGTTACAGGCGCCGAGGTCGCAGGCGCCGAGGTCGCAGGCGCCGAGGCAGCCGCTCCGAACGCCGTGCCGTCGGCCGGAGCCGAGCCGCCCGCTCCGTCGCAACGGTTCGAGGTAACCGGTAAGAAACTCCATGCTCGCGTGCTGCTTGGCGAGCAAACCACCCAATTGGCCGAGGTGAGCATCGAGGGCGACGCTCGCTTTGCCGAGACCCAAACCGCCCGGCCCGACGAGCGGCCCGTACTCGTTCGAGGCCAGCGTATCCATGTTACCGATGCCGAGACCCCGCGCGCGGCGGTGACGGTCACGGGTGATCCGGCCCAGTTCGAGGGCCGCGGAATGGCTATTGAAAGCCGCCAAATCCATCTCAACCGCGGCACAAACCGCCTGTTGATCGACGATGCCGGCACAATGACCATGCCGCTGGACCGCGACCTGAACGGACAACCCTTGACCGCGCCTGGCCGCATGGCGGTCGACTGGCGCAGCCGCATGGATTTCGACGGCCGAACGGCCCGCTTCGAGGAGGCAGTGGTCGCGCGCACTCCGGGACAATCGCTCAAAACGGAAGTACTTGAGGTCCAGTTTCAGCAGGCGATTCGTCTGGCCGACGCAGACCTCGGCGCCCCGCCGCAAGTGGAGCAGGTGTTGTGCCATGGCGGAACGCTACTAGAAAGCCACACGATGGATGGCCCGCGTCCCACCGCCCACGAACGCCTGGTGACCGGCGACCTGACCGTCAACCTAGTCAGCGGCGATTTGACCGCGCGCGGTCCGGGATGGCTCATGAGCGTTCGACTCGCCTCGGAGAATGGACAACTCGGAGGCCCGGCTAGTTCGCTCCTGGCCACGCCAGCGACGGCCGCCACGGGCGACGAATCGCCCTTGCGACAGCTTTACGTCCGATTCCAGGGCGGCATGACCGGAAATGTCCATCACCGCCAGTTGAACTTCCACGACGACGTGCGTACCATTTACACGCCGGTCGACGCGTGGCAGCCGCCCGTGCCGAGTGAAGATCCCCAAGCACTCGGACCGCGCGGCGTCGTGATGAACTGCAATCGCCTCTCACTGCGTCAGACGCTCCGCCCCGACGGCTCGCAACATGCCGCCGAGTTCGAGGCGGCGGGGAATACGATTGTCGAGTCGGCCACGTATACGGCCCGCGCCATCCGCATGACCTACTCCGAGGCCAAAGACCTGCTCGTTCTGGAAGGCGACGGTCGAAGCGATGCTCAACTATTCCGGCAGCAGCAGATCGGTGGGCCGTTGGCCAAGGCCGCCGCACAACGCATCCTCTTCTGGCCCGGTACGAACCGGCTGAAGGTCGACGGCGCCCGCTCGCTCGAACTGAGCCAATTCCAGTCGCCTCCGGCCGGCGCTCGCTAGGGACAGGAACATGCTTTTCCAGGCGATGCTTAACACGGATTATTCATGATAGGTAGGGTGGGTCAAACAAGCCGCTTCATCGTTGCAAAGCATGCGGATAATATGTCGGGCAAGGTTTTCGGTGATCTCTCGGTGACGCGAAACCGGCTGCGAGACGCCCGTGTTGGAGTTGCGATACCAATCGTGCTTTGCTCTATGTCTAATCAAAGCACAGCCGAATCCTTCGATCGTCTTGATCAGGTCGACCCGTTTCATGAAACGACCAGATCCTCGACTCGCCGAGCGCCTGGAATCAACCCCGCAGACAAATCCGCGTAGAGGTCTTTCAGGTGCTCCTTGAGATCCTCGAGGCTGTCGCCCTGGGTCCAGTAATCGGGATAATCTTGGAGACAACCAACCCACGCCTCGTCTTCTTCCCAAACCACAATTTTGACGATTTGCATGCTTCAACTCCAGTCAGCCACAAAACCATTCCTCTGTCCTTTGGCCACTCCAGCCAAAGGGCAGGAAAATACTTTTCCCATGGAACTCAAGGGTAGTCAGGAGAGATTGGGAGGTCAAGGGTATGCGTGCCCGCCTGCTCCGCCTTTTCGGCCTTTCGGCATTCGGGGGCTCAGAAGCCAATACCTATCGAGACGCCCGAACCTCGATAGTAAAACCCACTGCGGGGACCGTAGGAGTACGGGTACGGATAGATCGGGGCGGGCGCCGCCCATCTTGGCCCGTAGTACGGCCTGTACACCGGGGCCGGATACACCGCTCGGTATCCATGATAGTACCGTGACGGGCCGTGGTGGTAGCTGCCGTGTGGTCCGTGGTGGTAGCTGCCGTGTGGTCCGTGGTGGTAGCTGCCGTGTGGTCCGCCGGAATGGTGCTTCGGATGTCCGGCTTCCGCCTGCGCGACCGCGAAGGCCACCATGGCCATCACGGTTAGGGCTAGTACGATTCGTTTCATGGCGATTCTCCTGTTTTGAAAATGGGGATCGGATCGACTCACGGACATCCATTAGGGCATTTCTCGCGCCAATTCCACCGGAAAGAAACGTAACTCCATGACGGAAGGGCACTTACCACTCACTTGCCGCCGCAGTCCGTCCGAAATCCACACAATGCGCCATCGAATCGACAACAGCAATGCAACAGCATGCGACACACCTGACCTTGTGGTCTGTTGATTTAGTGTCGTTCCGCATCTCCGAGACGGAATATCTTGGGGGCTTCCGCCGGAAGCCCCCAAGATCCAGCGTCTCGGAGAGACGCGTCAACAATAGATCAACAGCCCGCTTGCCCCGGAAGACAAGCCATCTCCGAAAGAGCCTCCGCTCGCCGCCGTGGCATGGGCGTCCAATTTGTCACCGTGGGATTAGCTTCCAGCTTGTCCTTCGCCACCGTTCGCGTCTTTCTCGACTCGCACGATCCGCGGATGTCCTCGCTCATGCCCAAACCTCGACCGAAGGCCCTGCGGCACCATCCGTACTGCAAATCGTCCCCTTAGGCGACCGGCAGATTGAAATATACCCAGTGTAGAACAATTGTCCCAATT
>CAZASB010000080.1:13902-15943 GCA_964487655.1 uncultured Planctomycetaceae bacterium | reverse complement strand
AAGAACGCCCTTTGTGCCGCGAAAATTGGGACAGTCCCCCTGTGAACGGTTACCGTGATACAAACGCGAGTCCATCTCTCCATAAGTTCGCGGTGCAGTGCTGCCGACGATGGTCTCGCGCTGATATGTTCCTCTCGGAGGTCCAGGTTACTGACGTGGGTTTGGCATAAAGAAGGAGTAGAGATTGCAGGTTTACGGTATGGTGCCAGGTAGCTTGAAAGGGGTATTGCCCACTCGCTACAATAGTAACGAGTCTGGTTACTAGTTGAGGCCAAGCGTGAAACGGCAACCTGTTCGACGAAAGAGCCAACAAAGAGACATTGTACTGGAAGAACTTCGTGCGGCGGCATCGCACCCGACCGCGCGACAGCTTTACGATCGGGTTCGTCAGCGTTTGCCGCACATTAGCCTTGGTACGGTGTACCGGAATCTTGATCTGTTGTGTGGCTGCGGCGAGGCGCGACGGCTCGTTACCGATGGCGAGGCGCGTTTTGACGCCGACACCTCGCACCACGATCATTTGCGATGTGTACGATGTGGGGCTATCGTCGATCTGCCCGGTTCGCTGGACAAAACCGGCCCCGGGGAGCTTGACGAAATGGCCGGGTATGAAATCATTGGATATCGACTGGAGTACCTGGGAATTTGCCCAGCCTGCCGAAAAAAGGAGCAATCCTAATCTTTTGCGGAGAATGGTCTCTGCTTTGTGTCAACCAAATGTCCACGTTCACAAGGAGTCGATCGAATGCTGATTTCCAAGATGCAGGATGCGTTGAACCGGCAAATCAACGAGGAGTTGTTTTCCTCGTACTTGTACCTGTCCATGTCGGCCTATTTTGAGTCGGCCGGCTTGCCGGGCATGGCCAACTGGATGCGTGTACAGGCGGCCGAGGAGCAGATTCATGCCATGAAAATGTTCGCCTTCATCAACGAGCGCGACGGCCGGGTGCTGCTCGACGCCATCGACAAGCCAAAGGCCGAGTGGAACTCGCCGCTGGAGGCGTTTCAGGAGGCGTACCAGCACGAACAAAAGGTGACAGCCCTGATCAATGGCCTGACCGACTTGGCGATAAGCGAGAAAGACCATGCCACGAGCAGCTTCTTGCAATGGTTCATCAACGAACAGGTTGAGGAAGAGTCGACGGTTCGCACCATTTGTGACATGCTGAAGTTGGTGGGCGATCATGGCCATGCCTTGCTCATGATCGATCGCGAATTGGGCCGCCGCGCTGCGCCCATCGCGGCCAAGGTCGGATAGTAGTTTCACGCCGCATTGAGGCCGTGCTCACTCGCGCGATTCGTTGGAGTTCACGCTTCCGCGCACTGATGAGCATGATGAAGCCTTCAGCAAGCGGAATCGTGGACTCCAACTAGATTTATCCTGGCAGGTACGGCTTGCCTCGCACGGCGATACCCATCAATTAACAAGGAGTCTCATTCATGACGGCGTTCGTTACCAAGGAAGCTCCGGGCTTTACCGCGCAGGCGGTTATGCCGGACAACTCGTTCCAGGAAATTAGTCTGTCGCAGTACCGCGGCAAGTACGTGATCCTGTTCTTCTATCCGCTCGACTTCACCTTCGTGTGCCCGTCGGAGATCATTGCCTTCGACAAGGCCCTGGCGGAGTTCGAGTCGCGGAACTGCCAGGTGTTGGGCGCGTCGGTGGACTCGCACTATACCCACTTGGCCTGGAAGAACACGCCTCACAACCAGGGCGGCATCGGCAAGATCGCTTATCCGCTGGTGGCCGACCTGAACAAGCAGATTTCGGTGGACTACGGTGTGCTGTTGGAGGGCGGCATGGCGCTTCGGGGGCTATTCCTGATCGACAAGGAAGGTATTCTGCGACATGCGGTCATCAACGACCTTCCCATTGGCCGTAGTGTACCGGAGGCCGTTCGAGTCCTGGCGGCCTTGCAGTATCATGAGAAGCACGGCGACGTTTGCCCGGCCAACTGGCACGAGGGGGACGATGCCATGAAGCCCAGCGCCGCAGGCGTGGCCGACTACCTGGTCAAGCACGACACCTGACGTCATGCCG
>CAZASB010000080.1:0-13802 GCA_964487655.1 uncultured Planctomycetaceae bacterium | reverse complement strand
TGCCGTGCATGTTCGTCGCCGTGACTGGTTGCGGCCAGACGGTTGTTGTACACTGTCGAGTAAATCATAGGATACCGTGCGCATTTTGTTGTGCGTCTCGGGATCTTGTCGGTAAACTCGAACGGAGGAAATAGGATGCGCGGACGATCCTTCATGGCTGCCGGGCTGATCTTGACGCTGGCCTGCTGCGGGGCGGTTGGGCAGGATTTACTACCGCTACGCTGTGCCGTCGTTTTCAATAATAACGGTCGCACGCCGCCCACGCCCAGCGTCTATCCGCTGTTCCGGCTGTCGGAACATTTCGCCCTGTTCGAGGCCTTCTACACGCCGGCGAATATCGACTCGACCTTTGTGACAAACCTGCAACGTTCGCGGCTGCTGTACATCGGGCAATACTCCGACGAGGGCCCGTTGTTTGCCGATCCCGATCTGTGTCGCGAGATCCGTGGCCATCTGAAGCAGGGCGGTTTGATCTTCTTCGATTACCACACCGGGGCCGGCCAACGAAGGTTCCGGTCGGAGACGGAGGCACTGCTCAAATCGGTGGGCGTGATCGTTCCCGGCGAGTTTCAGCCGGGCTACGGTGAAAGTAGTTTCGTCGCGCCGGAAATCCATACCGTGCTTGCCGAGCCCGTGCCTATCGGCGGAAAGACAACAGGGCATTTCGGTTGGTTCCGGCAGTGGTCGCCCGAGCAGACGGTCCTGGCACGCGACCGCAACGACGAAGGCCGGGCAACGCTTCTCGTGCAAGACGGCGTCGCAGGCAAGGGGACGGTGATCTTCAGCCAGCTTCCCTCCGTCTTTCGCAGCGACATCGGCGTGTCTTTCGATCTGGTGAGAAATATCATTACGTATGCCTACGCAACCCAGAGGTCGTCGCCATGAAATCGCACGCTTGCATCCTGCTCATTGCTCTTACCATTTCTCCATGCGTTGCCGCGGAGCCGGAGCGTTTTCAACGGGCATCCGAGCCGATGGTTACTCCACACGTCGCTTGGGCGAAGCCGCTGCCGGGCGGGTCGCTAAAGGCCCTTTGCCTCGTGCCTATTCCGGGCCAGCGCGACGTGGTGGAACTGGCCCAGCGACTCGACCTCGAGTTCGACCTGATTACGTTTCAAGACCCGCTCCTTCACGCCGATGTGGCGGAAGAGTTCAGGAAACGACTGGCGGAGAAGTCTTATGACTTCGTTCTTCTGAGTAAGGTGCCTCTGGCGAAACTCCCCGAGGAAACGCAGAAGCTGCTGGTCGAAAAAGTGCGCCGTGGCATGGGCGTGCTGAATGTTCACTCGACGGCCACTGTCCATATGGGCGAAGTCGTCAATTCGACCGAAGCGGGCGGATTCCTCGAAATCGGACTGCCGCTTGATCTATTGCCCGAAGGCTGCCGCCCCGAGACTCGCACCGGCCAGTGCGGCCAAGGGCGCGTTGCGAGCCTGTCCTATGCCGCGCGAGTAAGCTGCCTGACACCGATCGTAAGGTTCGAGCAGGTGGACTATCGCGACTGGGAAATGTACTACCAGCTATTGTGCCGTGCCGCAATCTGGGCCGCGAAACGCGAGACGGGCGCGGACATTGCCACCGTATGGCCTGCCGCAACGATCACGCGGCGGCCGGTAAGCGCGTGGCGCACGGAGCAGCTTGTGCGCACGCGACGCCCACGGTGGAATCGCGAAACCGCGCAGTGGCAGGTCGAGGCGAGCGAAGAGCGGATTCCGCTGTCTACTTGGCGCGGATATGGCGCAAGCGTTGCCGAAGAGGAGGGGAAGCTGAAGATCGTTCATAAAAACGTTGACGCTGGCAGCGGGTTTGCTGTCGGAATCTTCAGGATCGACCGACGGCAGACGCCCATCGTGGAAGTTACGGTGGACAAGGCCGATCGATGGTCGCTTTTCATTCCCGATGCCGGCATGGAACGGGTGCTGGCCATGCTTGAACCCGAGACGGATGCCACCGGCACGCGACGGTACGATCTGCGGACGCTTGACGCGGTCGATTCGGACGGTCCGGTCCGGCTGGCGTTCTCGACCTTCGGCAAGGGGACTTCGCTCGTACTCGGGTCGCTACGCCTGCTCAATGCCGAGGGGCAAGAACCTGACGAACCGGCGGAGTCCTCCACCGCGACGGATTCCGCCGAGGTGGTGTTGCGGCTCCAGGGGGCTGTGGATGGACCGGTCGTGGTCACTGCCACCTATCGCGGGGCTGACTACTACGAACCGGCGGCGCAACAGGAGCAGGCAATCACTCTCGTGAAGGGCGTGCCTACGGAGGTCCGGTTTCCGATGCCGGGCCGTTTCGGCGGCAGACCGCACGTGGTCGACTTGATCGTTCGCGATTCGCAAGGCCGTTCGCTCGGTTTCGCGACGACGGCATACGAAGTAGTCGCGCCGGTCGCCGTCGTTTCGTGGACCGGGGAAAAGGATCTGTTCCGCCGTGGCGATGAGGTCGGCATGATCGCGAAGTTCCAGAATGACGCAGCAGCTTCCGAGGTCGATGTTGCGGTCGAATGCAGCGATATGTACGGGCGATTCATCGCTACGCTTACTCGACGTCTCTCGCTTCCACCCGGCGAGACCGAGCATCGGCTGGCGTTCCCCTCGGGCCGATCGCTCACCACGCTCAACCGTATCCAACTTCGCGCAGCCGACGCCAAGGGCTTGCTTGTGCAGGCGGAGGCCTTCGTGTACCTGCCAGAGTTACAGCCTGCATGGGATGATTACCTTGTCTCCACCTCGCAGTTCAGTAAGACGAGCCCCTATTTGCGGCCGTATGCCCTAGAGTTCGTTCGCGGCTTCGGTATCGAGGGGCAAGTGATTCCGTTGAGCCACACGCTTGAATCGCTTCGTCAGGGGGCGCCAGTCATGTACTGGGGCGCGGCGGACGTGCGGGCGTTTGGCTACAACTTCCATGGCGATGAACAGTCGACCGCGCGTCGCCCTTGCCTGAGTGACCCGGAGGTGCGCGGCAAGATTACGGAGGCCTACGAGAAGCTGGGCGACGTGTTGAAACCCTACGGCCCCATGGCGTTCGCGTCGCTCGAGGATGAGAGCGAACTGAGCGGCGCTAGGAACTCGAACCTGGAGGTCTGCACAAGCGAGTTCTGCACGGCGCGATATCGTGAGTGGCTTAAGCGACGATACGAGACCGTGGACGTCTTAAACCGACAGTGGGACACTTCGCACGGCTCGTTCGACGAGATCGAGCGAACCACCTATCAGGAGGCGCGCAAACTGGCCAACCCAGCCCCGTGGATCGACTGGCGGACATTCATGGAGCACGTCTGGCTGGACGCTCTGCTGCTGACGCGGAACGGCCTGAAGAAGAGTTATCCGGACATTCGCATGGGATTCTCCAACTCGTTCGGGCAGATGCCGTTCTCCGGCTGGGATTTTGAGACACTTTCTCGACACGTCGATATGACCATCGAGTACCCAACCATTATCGACCATTTGACATCGTCGAAGGCCGACGATACCTTCGAGGACGACGTCGTGCCGATGAGTATTGCTATTCGGCAGAAACTCGACATTCGCCGCTCGTTCATGCCTGCCGGCGCTCCGTCTCCGGGCTGGATCTGGTACGATCGGAGCGAGCAGGGGGCCGAGTTTAGGCCCTGGTGGATGGCGTTCCTGGGCGCGAAGGGCTGCACGCCTTGGGGTCCCGACTCGCTGGGCGTGCAGGAAGGGGCGAAGTCGATGGCGTTCTGGGCCTTTGTGCATCCGCAACTGGCCCATACTCGGAGTTCCACCTGGCTGGCCTCGGGCATTCATGACCTGACCCGGGGCGTGGGCAAGATATTCGTCGATTACCAGCGGGCGAACGACCCGGTGGCCGTGCTCTATTCGCAACCGAGCATGCACCTAGCCTGGGCATGGTCTGACGTGGAGAGCGCGTTCAATCCCGCTCCGAGTAGTCTCTACGCCTGGTATTACCGATCTCGCGTGAACACAACGCGGATGCTTCGTGAGTTGGGCTTCACCTATCGCTACGTCGGCGCGTCGGAGATCGAGGCAGGCGATCTGGATGACCTGGAGAAGCACCGCGTTTTGTTCTTGCCATGCTCGCTGTGCCTATCCGATGCCACGCTGGAGCACATCAGGCGATTTGCCGAGGCGGGCGGCCTGGTGGTGGCCGATCTCGGCACGGGCGCGGCCGACGGTCGCGGCAAGCCCATCGCGCGCCGCGAGGCCGTCGAGCAGCTTTTCGGCATATCGCGCGAATCCGTTTGCCGCGTGATGGAACCGGGCACGCTGGAGGCCGTCGGCAAACCAAGAATCGAGAGCCTAGCCGGCCTGAAGCTGGCCGACTTGAAACTGGCTAGCCTAAAACTGGCCGGGGTTGATGCGATTACCTCGCGCGCGGAAGCGGCCGTCGTCCATGCGGACAAGACGCCGGCGATCGTGGTCAACCCGCTGGGCAAGGGGAAGGCTGTCTACCTGAACGGATTTCTCGGTTACAACATGATGTCGCGGCAGTTGATGCGCGCCATGCTCGCCTCGGCAGGCGTTGAGTCGCCCGTACGTGTTACCAGCGACGGCAGCGAGCGGATGGGATATGAACTGACGACGTTTCGTCGCGGCGCGATCGAGATACTCGGCCTGCTCCGGCTCCGTGAGGAGCAAGTGTCCACCAAGGTTCACATTGGCCACGAGGGCCATCTGTACGACGTGCGCGACGGGCGATACTTGGGGCTAGCCAAAACGGCAAGTTTCGATCTGACCCGAAAGGCAGCCGCCGTCCTGGCCATCCTGCCGTACGAGGTGGCTGGCGTGTCCTTGAAAGCATCGTCCGAGGAGGTGAAGCAGGGTGAAGTCGTATCCCTTAATGGCGAAGTCGTTGTTGGTCAATCATGCGGCGATCACGTGTTGCGCGTCGAGGTTTTCGATCCTGCCGGACGGCTCAGCCGCGCCTACACGGCGAACGTCCTGGCCCTTGGAGGTCGGCTTCTGCACCAGTTTCAGACAGCCTTGAACGAGCAGCCTGGCCGCTGGCGCGTGGTCGCTACCGACGTGATTAGCGGCAAGGGAGCGGAGACCGCGTTTGTGGTCATGGGACCGTCCCGCTGACGGCACCATTGCTGACAACTTGGAACGAGTTGGAGCCGCGCTTTTAGGTGGTTTTTCAGCCACATAAGACCGAGACCACCTGCGAATGGATTACCGTCGACGTCTCCAGACCTGCCCCGGCCGTGGAGACGCCGACGGGAGGCGACAACCATTATTCGAGCATGGCCGCGAGGTCTTCCGCGGGTGTCTTGACCGGCATGAGGTTGAATTGATCAACCAACACCTTCAGGACGTTGGGGCCGACGAAGGCTGGAAGTGTTGGGCCCAGCCGCATATTCTTGATGCCCAGATGTAGTAGCGTTAGCAGGATGCAGACGGCCTTCTGCTCATACCAACTCAAGACGAAGCTCAACGGTAGCTCATTGACGCCACAGTCGAAGGCCTTGGACAGGGCCACGGCAATCTGGATGGCGGAATAGGCGTCATTGCACTGCCCGCAGTCCAGCAATCGTGGAATGCCGTCGATATCGCCAAAGGGCAACTTGTTGAAACGGTACTTGCCGCAGGCGAGAGTCAGGATCACGCAATCTTCTGGCACCTGCTGGGCCAGTTCGGTATAGTAGTTCCGGCCGGGCTTTGCCCCGTCGCAGCCGCCGATGAGGAAGAAGCGACGAATCTTTCCGCTCTTGACCGCCTCCACAACCTTGTCGGCCACACTCATCACGGTGTTACGGGCAAAGCCGATGGTGATGGTCTTGGGTTCGGCGTCTTTTTCGAAGCCTGGGGCCGCCAGCGCTGCCTCGATCACTGGCGTAAAGTCCTTGTTCCCTTCAGCGTCGGCCGAGATGTGCGTTACGTCCGGCCAGGCGACGAGGCCAGTTGTGAAGATACGCTTCTTGTAGCTGTCCTTGGGTTTTTGGATGCAGTTGGTAGTCATCAGAATTGCGCCGGGGAAGCCATCGAACTCCTGTCGCTGGTCCTGCCAAGCCCCGCCGTAGTTGCCTACCAAGTGTTTGTGTTTCTTGAGTTCCGGATAGGCCAGGCAGGGCAGCATCTCACTATGCGTGTAGACATTGATGCCCTTGCCCTCGGTCTGCTCAAGGAGCATCTTGAGGTCTTTCAGATCGTGACCAGAGACCGCGATGCACTTGCCCTTGACGGGCGTGACGCGGACCTCGGTCGGCTCGGGATGGCCGTATGTGCCGGTGTTGGCCGTGTCGAGCATCTCCATGGCCTTGAGGTTTACCTCACCGACGCGGAGCACCATTGCCACCAAGGTATCCACATCATCAGGATTGCTGGCCAGAAAGTCCATCGCCTCATGAATGAACGCATACACACTGTCATCTTCCACACCGAGAATCTTGGCATGATCGACATAAGCGGCCATGCCTTTCAGGCCATAGGTGATAAGTTCCTGAAGACCCGCCACATCGTCTCCGAGCGCGTCGATCCGCTTCTGAATGGTGACCTGCTCGCCCTGGCGGATCATCTCATCGAGGTCGCTAGCCGGCTCAACGGTCGCGCCGTTTGCCAACGACTCCGGTTTCCGCCCGGCCTTTTGACATGCCGCCTCGTAAGCCTGTTTGATCTCGCTGCGGACCATTGCGCTACGCTGGATCAGCTCTGCCATTCGCTGTGGGTCGAAGTCTACATTGGTTACCGTGGCGAAAAGCGCCTCGACGACCAATAAATCGGCCGGGGGATGCGTCACGCCGAGCTTTCGCGCGCGGTGCGCGTACTGGCTGACGCCCTCGGCAACGTGAATCGCCAAATCCTGAAGCGCCGCAGTCTCAGGATCCTTGCCGCAGACGCCATGTGCGGTGCAACCGGTTCCTTTGGCCGTCTGCTCGCATTGGTAGCAAAACATATTCATCTCAGGTCATTCCTTTCTACAAGTGGTGATATTCCTTAGAGCCGTACGGGTTGTTGTTATCAATCAGTCCTCAGGGATAATCGCTTCATCGGGGCAGGAGTCGGCGGCCTCGCGGCAACGACTCTCCTGCTCTGCGAGATGGGTTTCAGTCCCATTCTCTGCTAGTGACCAACTTCGAGTATTGTCTGTTATTTTACCGGTACTTGCAATGCCCGTCAAGAATGGTTCTGATGCGCGCTTACAGACGAAGATGGTTGGCCGATGTCTCGGGGGACCATACGGCCGTACCGATATCGACGAAAGTAGGGGAGCGGCAACGAAAACGAGATGTGTATAGACGACAGGGTAACTACCCCCGATCGACTCTCAGCCAACCTGCTCGATTCGTATCGACGCGGCCTCGATTTCCAAAGTTTTCGAGTTCAGGCGGGCTGGCAGAAGCTGGCGGACGTTTTGGGCCGCGGCGGCGATACCCAGGCGGACGGCTTCCGGTAGGGCGCGGCCGGCGACTGTGGCCCAGGCAATGGTTGCCGCCATCGAGTCGCCGGAGCCGATCGGATTGACTGGATCGGCGATAGCCGGCGGATGGAAGCGATAGATCGCGCTGGACGAAGCGGCCCAGACGGCGGCAGCGCCTTGCGTGATGACAACCCACTGGGCGCCGCGGTCGTTCAGCGAGCGCATCGCCTGCATGAGATCCGCGTCGTCCTCCAGTGGTCGGCCGAACGTCTTGGCCAACTCTTCGCGATTGGGCTTAATGACGTAGGGTTTCAAGTCCAGAACAGAAAGCAAGCCCTCGCCGCGGAAATCGAGCACGGCGGGACACGGCGTACGCACCATCAATTCTCGGTAGAATCCGTCCGGCGTGCCCTGTGGCAAGGAGCCCATGAGTACGGCCATCTCGGCACGTGCGACTTCTTCGCCATAGGCCTGAAGGAACGCGTCGAGTTCATCGGACGTCAGGGGTCGGCCGTTTTCCACCAGTTCCGTCATGGCGCCGGTCGCTCGGTCCAAGATTGTCGTGCAAATCCGCGTCGCCGCGCGGGTTTCGATCCAGCGATAGGGGACACCCAGGGCGTCGAACTCGGCCTCGATCCGCGGCAGCGCGGGACCACCCACCGGAGACAGAGTCAGACTTGGGCCGCCCAGATGATGCACTCCAATGCCGGCGTTGAACACTTTGCCGGAGGCGCACCAAGCCACTTCCGCCGCTCGATTCACCTCGCCGTAGCGGAACGCATCGAAGATGAGAATCTGTTGCCAAGCGGGGGTCAATCCGGCGGATAAGATCACGTGTTGCCTCCTAATACGGCTCGTTACACCCCCTGCACATTCCAACTGTCGCCGTTCCGTTGCTCCGCTTGGGCGGACCGGTGATGGCGTCCATTCCGTAAGGGCAACTCGGAACGGATACCGATCTTCAAAATAGCAGTTGCTTGCAGTCGCGTCAACAGCCTGCGGCGAAAAGTGGATGCGTCTTCAAGGCTTCAGACGAAGTGGCGTTAGACCTTAGACACCCATTTTCGTGGTCAATCATCCGTACCGGCGGGTAATGGGGTCAACTCTTGCACTTCTTGAGCCACTTCCGCCGATTGAGTCATACCGCTTTGATCGCATTTGCATTCTCCTTGAACAGATTGCTTGAACCCGCATACCAACAGGTGATACCCGCGCCAACTTGTTCGCAGACATTGTGTTCGAAAACGTTGTTGAACGCTCCGTAATATGCGCCCATCCCGGTTGACGCCCCATGAATATAGTTGTGATGTACCCGATTGTCATAGCAGGTCGCATGAATAAGAATCCCTTCTTCGAATTGCTCTCTCTCTCCGTGTCCATAAACCTTGTTGTGCGCAATTTCATTGTTATATGCGGACATCATCACAATAACCGCACAATCCCCTCCCGTGGTATAATGAATTTCGTTGTTGATCACGATATTCTCGGTCCCGAAATGTTGAACGGAGACCGCCCTGAACGTTTTCGAGGTAATCCGTGAATCCCGGATCTGGCAACGGAAGGGATGGTTTATCAGGCCAATCCCCCCGTTGCCCTCCAAGAAGACATTCAAAAAATGTACATTGAAGGGCTGCTCAAATAGGACATTCCATCGTTCGGTTGCATTATTGACGACCTTGATACTCTGAATCGTGATGTCTCGCGAGCCGGCATGACGTGTAACCGGTGACCCCTTGGGCATATCGAACCGCATGGCTTTGTCAAGAAGGATTCGCCCTTCTTCAAGTCCCTTGATTCTGAATATTTCAGAACGGGACATTCCTCCCAACACACCATTGAATTTCGCCTCCTCCTCTTTATTTTCCAAGATTGCCCAAGTGTCGTTTCTGTTGTTGAACGTATATATGTAATCTCCCGGTTCAAAACCGGCCGTGTCTATCACCATCAGCACATCCTCTCCCTTTGTCCCAGCCTTAGCCAGACTCGCTTGAAGCACGTCAGGGATCTGTTCATTGATGTAATGATTTATGTAACGGAAAGTTTTATGGCCGTTTTTTAGAGACCGTAGCATTCCATTCCTGAAGTGTAGTACGGTTTTCTCACCCTCCCCTAGGAGAAACGTGTCATCCTGAACCCATAGATCTCCATCGACAAAATAGTTTCCGGCGGGAATAAAACAGATTTCGTTGTTTCGGGAGGTTTGCTCAATGCATTTCTGGATCGCTTCACGATCATCCGCTTCATCATCCGGTATCGCACTGAATGTCGCAACACTTACCCGGAGGCGGGCTGCTTCTCCCTCCGCTCCCCGAAGGACAAGAAGTCCCGGCAAACAGAACAGCAAAAAGAATGCTACATTGTTTTCCATCATAACAACCTGTTTGGAACGTACTTGATACTAAAACTGCACTTTAGGCGATTTCTGGGCAGCGAGGTGAGAAGTGACATTGCCTGAAAGCGTGGCTCTCCGGATGCCTCCGTTTTCTGACAAGGAAACATCACGTCAGGAGAGTCGCGGGTGCAACCGCCCACGTTGGCCGGCGCGGTGCGCCGGCCAACGGAGCAGCCGTAATGTGGTAGTCGGGCGAGGGATGCCCAACAGACGCCTACTTTGGCACTGGTAGCAGGATGGTGGCGTTTTCGTCGAAGGTGGCCTCGCCGAGTTTGCCGTCCATGCGGTACTCGATAGTGAGCGTCTTCACAACACCGCCAATCGGGTCGCCGCCGAAGGCCGTATTGTATTGCGGTGATGACAGGACGATCAGCGGCAGGCCGCCCACGGCCTTGCGAATGACATCTGTCACGTCCTTGAACTTGTCGTTCGCTCCGTATCGGGCCTTGACGATCTCCAGCTTGACCGGCGACTGGCCGATCTGGTTGAGCAAGGTCTGGACGTCGACCGACTGGCCGCCGAGCTTCTGGGCAATGGCCAGCGCGACGCGCGCGGCGTCGTTCTTCATCGCCGGAGCCTTGCCTGCATCGACCGCAAGCTTGAGCATGTCGATGCTTGGATAGCGATCCATGACCTCCAAGACCAGCGACTTCTCCTCGTTGCGCGTGGCGGCGTCGAGGGCGGCGCGACACATGGCGGCCCGTTGCGCGTCAGGCACGGGGAACTGGCGAACGAGGCGAATGTAGCCGCGCAGCGCGCGGACCTGGTACTTGGTTTCCGGCGCGGTCTTGGCCAAGTCCAGGAGCACGGGCGCGGCGTCTACGCTCATCCAGTCGCCCAGCAGGCGGCTGGCGGCGTCCCGCAAATCAGGGCTAGGATCCTTGGCCGCGCTTCCGAGCGTGACCAGGGCCTTCGCGCCATTCATGGCGCCGAGGACTTCAAGAATGGAGCATTTAGCCGGCAGCGCGGCGTTGGCCATTGCCTCGCTCAACTGGGCGGCGCAGGCCTCGCGGTCCGGCATACGTATGGCCGCGGCGAGCAGTGACTGGGCGGCCGTCTCGGCGTCGTCGCCCGCCTTGGGGGCGACCACGCGCGAGACAAGAAACCCGAGGCCGTCGGGCCCGACGGCCGACCCCAGCGCAACCAGCGCGGCGGCTCGCACCTGGGGGTCGGAATCGTCCGCCGCCACGAGCAGTAAGGGAACCGCGGTGTCGATGCGGCGTCGGCCGACAAGTTCGATCAGTACAGGACGCACCTTGCCCTCGGCCTTGGCCAATCGGGCAACGAGTTCGGCGTCGACATCCTCGCCAGCCAGTCCTTCGAGGGCCGTCTTGGCCGCGGTTACTAGTTCCTCGTCCCCCTCCACGGCAACGTCGAGCAGGACGGACACGCACGAGGCATTGCCCACGCGACTGAGCGCGCCGACGGCCGCCATGCGAACCGACTTCTCGCCGACCTTGGCCGTTTCGACCATGATGGGCAGTACGGCCGGGGTATCGCAGTCGGCCAGCGCGACGATCAGCAGGGGGTGCCGATGCGCGGCCGCCGAGTCCATCGTGGCCACCAGCGCCTCGGCCGCCTGCTCGCCAGGCAGTTCGCGGGCCGTTTGCAGGCCGATGGCGAACATGGCCTTGTCCGCCGATTTCAACTGCTCGACCAACAGCGGCACGCCGGCCGCCTGCCGGGCGAGAATGGCGCCGCGGGTGGCCTCGATGACACGTTGCTTGGGCACGTCAGCTTGGCGGACTTTGTCGTACAGTCGAGCGGCTTCGTTGAGATTCCCGCTGGCCATGAGTTTCTCGGCACACAGGACGCACCCTTCGGCGACCGTCGAACGGACGACAGCAGGTGCGGCGTCGAGCGATTGCTCCAAGGTCTTAGTGGCCGCGGCGTTGCCGATGTGTCCCAGCGCGGCGGCGGCGGCCAATGCAACTTCAGCGTCGGCGTCCTTCAGCCGCTCGGCCAGTGCGTCGATGGCCTTCGCGTCGCGCCGAACGCCGATCGAGTTGATCACGCCGATCAGCTCCCGGCCTTTCAGATTGTCCATTGCCTCGCGCAATGCGGCGTCGGCCTCGGGGCCGGGAATCACCTCCAGGGCGATCAGTGCCCACGAGGAAAGCTGCTGGTCGGACAGCAGGGCAGCAAGGGCGGGAACCGCCTCCTTATCGCCGTGGATGGCCAGCTTTTTACAGGTAATGGCCTTCTCCGCGTCGGGCGTGGCGTCCGACTTCAGCGCGGCGACCAGTTCCGACCGCCGCGCGGCAGCGTCTTGATCGTCGCCCCGAACCGGACCGGCGACAGCAAGTGCCGTCGCCAGCAGGGCGGCGCACGTTGTCAGATATCGAATGGTACGCATTGTTGTTTATTCCTTGTTTGTTTTGGTTGAAGGGGATGGCCCCCAAAATGGCGTTGATGCATGTCGGCGGTTCATTCTTAAGACGCAAACCGTCTCTGTGTGAATAGTCGATCGCCAACCCGGCGGACGGCACGGCGAAGCGTGCTACTACTTCTACAGTCGCCACGGAGCACGGACTGCCTCGGACCGCAGGCGGTTGGCTTCCTCGTCGCCGAGGAACTCGTGTTTCACCGTATCGTATTTCACCGTCCGGTCGAGGAAGATGGCAATGTTCGCGGCGTGGCAGGCGATGTGCGAATAGCAGGCCGCGCCAGCGTTGGCCAACGGCTGGTTTCGCGTCTTCACGCAATCAAGGAAGTCGCGCACGTGGTAGGTGGCCGGGTAGCCGCCAATCTCGGCGACCTTCCGACCGGCCAGCAGGGCAGGTGAACTGAGTACCATCTTGCCGCTATCGCCGGCCTCGACCCAGCCGGTTTCGCCCTCGAAACGCACCGGGCAGGATCCCAAGGGCAGCCAGCCATCGTTGCGAATGACCAGTTCGACGCCGTCGGCGTACTTGGCCACCACGCAGCCGTCGACCGGCGGGTTGTACTCGACCGGGGCCGTACCGTCGGCGTTTGCGGCCCACTGGCACAGGTCGACGCAGTGCGAGCCCCATTCCAGCACGCCGCCGCCAACCATGCCGCCCCCCTTCTCGAAGTTGAACCCGTTCAGGTGCGCCTGGTTGAACGGCCGCCAAGCCGCCGGCCCCAGGTATAGATCCCAATCGATCTCTTCCTTGGGTGGTTCAGGTTGAGGAGTGGACCAGCCGCTGCTGGCGGTGCCCATACCAGCCGGGTGCGCATGGACCGCCTTGAGCTTGCCGAGCTTCCCGGTGCGCGCCAACTCGCACGCAAACGCGAAGTGGGGCAGGTTGCGCCGCTGCGTCCCTGCCTGGAAGATGCGGCCGGTACGGCGCATCGTCTCGGCCAGGACGAGACTCTCGGCAATGGTCTTGGTGCATGGTTTCTCGCAGTACATATCCTTTCCGGCGCGCGCCGCGTAGATCGCGGCCGTCGCGTGCCAGTTTGGACCGGTGGCAATGAGTACCGCATCGATGTCGGGTCGCGCGAGAAGCTCGCGAAAATCGCGATAGGTGGCGCAGTCGCTGTTGCCGTACTTCTGATCGGCCATTGCCTTGACCGCCGCGCGGCGGGCGGCCTTGATGTCGGCCACGGCGACAAACTGCACGTCGGGCTGCGGCAGGAAGCAGCCGAGGTCGTAGGTTCCTCGGCTTCCAATGCCAATACCTCCCAGCACGATCCGTTCACTGGGGGCAACGGCCCCATCCTTACCCAGCACGATTCCCGGAATAACCCGGGGCGCCATGAGAAAGGCGCCAGCCTTCAGCGCGGTCTTCAGGAACCGACGCCGGTGATGTACTACTCGTTCCGCCATGATGGGTCTCCTGTTGTGCAAGCGATACCAGTTCAGGTCGAGATCGTCGACTCGCCACGCGGTGTCGAACTCCCTCGGCGAACGTTATTGTGCGGGGGATGAAATGCCACAAGGCCCATGTATAACAGGTCTGTTTTCCCCGTACCGACATCCATCATACTCTGGCGACCCGCAATGTCCAACAACTGTAGCTGGCCAGTCATCCGTCCGTCGGGGCGAGCCCAACGGGGAAGGATGGGAATGTACGCGTGTTGCTGTAGCTGGCCAGTCATCCGTCCG
>CAZASB010000079.1:0-16199 GCA_964487655.1 uncultured Planctomycetaceae bacterium | reverse complement strand
GCAACCCGATTGGCAAGCGCGACACGCCCCTGCCCATTCCCGAAGACCTCGATTACGATCTCTGGTGCGGCCCGGCCGACGACGGACCCGTCTACCGTGACCGGCTCCAGTACGATTGCAGCTTCACCTGGGACAAGGGGGACGGCGAGTCGTGCAACCAGGGTGTCCACGAGATCGACGTGGCGCGTTGGTTGCTGGGCGAGTCGGGGCTGCCGCGGCGGGCGATCAGCATCGGGGGGCGCTTCGTGTTCGACGATGCCGGCAACGTGCCCAATACGCAGATCTGCTACTACGACTTCCCCACGGCGCCAGTGCTGTACGAGGTGCATAACCTGCGAGCGGCAAAGGGATCGAACGACGCGCCGAACTTCCTTGGCTATCGCACCGAAGTGTGCGCCCATTGCGAGGGCGGCCATGCGATGGTTCACGCGGGCCATGTGTTCGACCGCGAAGGGAAGAAGATTCAGAGCTTCGGCGGCGGGGAGGATCACTTCGAGAACTTCATCCGCGCCGTGCGCAGCCAGCGCCGAGAGGACCTCAACGCCGATATCCTCGGCGGGCACATCTCCACGGCGGTTACCCATGTGGGGAACATTTCCTACCGCGTGGGCCAACAGGCCAACCAGAGCGAGATTCGCCAGCGGATTGCCGGAGTAGGGCTGTTCGAGGAGATGTTCGACCGCTTGGCCGACCACCTGAAAGCCCACGAAATTGACATCGACGCGAAGACCATCATCCTGGGCGAGTGGCTGGACGTGGATGTCGAAAAGGAATGCGTTAAGGACTACGACGCCGCTAACGCGATTGTCCGCGGCTTCTACCGCGAGCCGTACCTGCTGCCCGAGATTGAAGCCTGACCGATTGTGTAACCGTTCACGGGGCGGCGCAGGCAGTTTTCGCCGCTGTATGCGAAGGGGACAGTCCCCCCGTGAACGGTTACCCGGTTGTTTTGGAGTGCTGGAGTACATTCCCGCTTTGGAGGCGCTACGAATGTCGAGTATTCGATGGATACAAATTGTGTTGGTCTTTGTCGCCGTGCTCTGCGCGTTTTGGCAGTCTGAAACGTCGTCCGAGGCCGGTTCGCCGAGTGGGCCGCCGAACGTCCTATTCATCCTGACGGACGATCAGCGAGCCGACACGATCGGCGCGCTGGGCAATCCGGTCATTGAGACACCTCACCTCGATTCGCTGGTCCAAAGCGGCGCCGCCTTCGTCCGCGCCCTTTCGCCCAACCCACTGTGCGTGCCTGCCCGGGCGGAAATCATGACCGGGACGTGCGGGCTGCGCGGCGGTAAGATCGACACCCGCATCGAGGGACGGCCCCTGTGGGCCGAGGCGATGCGCGGGGCCGGTTACCATACATGGTACGTGGGCAAGTGGCACAACGACGGCCGGCCCATCACCCGCGGCTACGAGCAGTCGCTCGCCTTATATGGCGCGGGCGGCCGCCGCCATCCGCTGAACTTTCCAACCGACTACGCAGGCCGCGCGGTGACCGGCTATGTCGGCTGGGTCTTTCAGAACGACGAAGGAGAGCGGTTCCTTGACCAGGGCGTGGGCCTGACGCCCAACATCAGCGAGCGTTTCGCCGATGCGGCCATCGAACTGATCGGCCGCAAGGTTGAGCGGCCGTTCTTTCTGCACGTCAACTTCACGGCTCCTCACGATCCGCTTCTGATTCCGCCCGGCTGGGAAGGGAAGTACCGGCCCGAAGACATTCCACTGCCTGCGAACTTCCGAGCGGAGCATCCGTTCGACCACGGCAACTTCGACGGGCGCGACGAGAAGTTGCTACCTCGGCCTCGGACTCCGGACGACGTGCGCGCGGACCTGGCCGCGTATTACACGGTCATCTCCCACCTGGACCGGCAGATCGGTCGCATTCTCGATGCCCTGAAGGCCGCCGGTAAGGCGGAGAATACCCTGGTGATCTTCACGGGCGACCACGGCCTGGCGATGGGCAGTCACGGGCTGCGCGGGAAGCAGAACATGTACGACCACACGGTTGGCGTACCGCTTGTCTTTTGCGGGCCGGGCGTTCCGGAAGGTATGCGGACGCGGGCGCAGTGCTATCTTCGCGATATTTTCCCCACGGTGTGCGAACTTTGCGAGGTTGCGGTTCCCGAGGGCCTCGACGGGCGAAGCCTGGCGCCGTTGCTGCGAGGAGAAGCTCAATCCGCGTATCCCCAAGTTTTCGGCTATTTCGGCGACGTGCAACGCATGGTTCGCACCGATCGCTGGAAGCTGATCCACTATCCGCAAATCGGAAAGTGGCAGCTTTTCGATCTGGAAAACGATCCGCGAGAAATGGCGAACCTGGTGGACAAGCCCGAACATGCGGCCACTTTCGCCGAACTTCAGGCAGTGCTGGAGACCTGGCTGCGTACACGGCAAGATATACCGTCTTCGGAAAACTCCGGGCAATAGCCCACGGGAGTGCGTCGGAGCATTTCCCGTGGAGCATGAAGATGGCGAATTCGGCCCAATGGGAAGCGGTTGCCTACTCGGCCAGCAGGAACTTGTGCATGGTGGTTTGGCGATAGGTCTCGCCCGGCCGGAGCACGGTGGAGGGATACTCGGAACGGTTCGGCGAGTCTGGGTAGTGCTGCGTTTCCAGGCATAATGCGGCATGTTTTCCGTAGGTCTTGCCGTCTCCGCTCAAGGAACCGTCCAGAAAGTTTGCCGTGTAGAGTTGGATTGCCGGTTGCGTGGTGTGGACTTCCATGACGCGTCCGCTGCCCGGGTCCACCATGCGGGCGGCCAGCGTCATTTCTCCAACCGAAGGCTGGTTGAGTATGTAGCAATGGTCGTAGCCGCCTTCCACCTGCTCGATGCGAGAGCCGACGGCCTTGGCCTGCCGGAAGTCCATGGGAGTTCCATCGACTTCTTCGGGCTCGTCCAGTGGGATGAGCGTATCGTCGACCGGGAGGAATCGGTCCGCGTTGATGGTCAGGAGCTGGTCCAGCATCGTGCCGGATCCGGCCCCGGCCAGATTCCAGTAGGCGTGATTGGTCAGGTTGATCACGGTGGGCTTGTCGGTCGTGGCCGTATAGTCCATCACGAGTTCGTTTTTGCCGGTAAGCTTGTACAGGACGGTAGCGTCGAGCTTGCCAGGATAGCCCTCTTCGCCATCTTCGCTTGTATAGGTGAAGGCCACGGCCACGGAATCGTCGGCTTCGACCGGCGCTGCATGCCATAGTTGCTTGGCGAAGCCGGTCGGTCCGCCATGGAGGTGATTCGGCCCGTTATTCGTTTTCAGGGTGTACTCGGCTCCATCTAGGGAAAAGCGGCCCTTGGCGATTCGGTTGGCGTATCGGCCAACCGCGCTGCCGAAGTAAGGATTCTCGGCGAGGTATTTCTCGAAGGAATCGAGGTACAGCGTTACGTTCTCGGACTTGCCGTCGCGGTCCGGCACTTCAACGCTGGTGATGGTCGCGCCGTACGTCATGATGGTCACGCGAATGCCGTTGGCGTTGGTCAGCACGTACTGCTCCACTTCTCGGCCGTCCGCCATCTTCCCGATGACTCGCTTGTCAATTCCCATTTTCGTTTCACTCCCTGGTGGTATGGCGCGGACATGGAGCGGGACTTCCGGCGTTTCGACTTCGGCCGGCGCGTCGCCGTTTGGGACGTCCGCAACCGGCTGGCAGCCGGAAATCAGAACCATGCCAAGAACGAGCGTCGCGCAACCCCGGAGTCCTGGTCGACGGGTCATGGTCAAACTCCTTCAGTTCATACCGAACAGTTTTCGGATAATTTCCACGCTTCGTTTGGCGTCTTCGTTTTCGGGATCGATTTCGAGCACTCGCTGGAAATCGGCCATTGCCCGGTTGAGGTCGCCCATTTTATAGTAGGTATATCCGCGGTTGGAGTACGCGGCGGCGAACTCCGGATCCAGTCGAATCGCCTGCGCGTAGTCGCGCAGAGCCAGCTCGGGCTTATCCTGCCGGCGATGCGCCAACCCGCGGTTGTAGTACACCTCGGCATAGCGAGGATACAATTCCAGCGATTCATCGTACTTCGCAATCGCTTCGGGTAATTGATTGTTCTTGTGGAGTTCAACACCTTCGGCAAACAGGGCCTTGGCCTTGTCTCGCGACTCCTCGAGCGCCGCTTCAAGCTTGTCAACCCAATCCGACGCTTCCTTGTTGCTTGCCAGTTCAAGCCATTGTTGGTAGCGTTTTGGAGACTGGGGACTCAATAGCACCGTTTGACGATAGTCATCCATGGCTTTCGACATATTGCCCGCGATCGCCCTGGCAATGGCACGATGGAAGTGTGCCTCGACATGCTCGGGCGTCATCTCGATGGCCTGATCTAGTTGGGCAATGGCCTTGGCCGTATCGTCGGCGCGAAGCATCGCCTGCCCGTGTCGCAAGGGCACGCTTGGATCCTTCGGCGCCAGCTCGCGCGCCTTGGCGAAATCGGCCTCGCATTTCTCCTTCTGGCCGGCAACGGAATGCGCGAATGCGCGTTCGCGGTAGACTTCGGCGTACTCGGGGTCGAGCTTCAGGGCCCCGTCGTAGGCGGCAATCGCTTCTTCAAGCCGGCCGTCGTGGAATAGGGCGAATCCGAGGCTGAACCGGGCCGCCGGATCGTCCGGGGCCAGTTTGACTGCCTGCTCAAGGTCGGCCAGCGCCTTCTTGACCGCGCCCGTCATGGTATAGGCGTAGCCCCGGTCGGCCAGGGCATCGGGGTCGTCGGGGTCCAGGGCCAAGGCGCGGGTGTGGTCGGCAATGGAATGGTCCCACATCCCGAGTCGCGACCAGGCGATCCCACGAGCCGTGTATGCCCCCGAGTCGCGGGGGGCAAGTCGTAGCGCTGCGGTGAGATCGGCAACCGCGCGTTGCGGGTCGCCCAGCAGGATGTAGACAAAACCCCGTTCCCGATACGCCTCGGCCGAGTTTGGCTTCAACCCCAGGGCTCGATCGTAATCGGCCAGGGCCTTGTTCAACTCCCCCTGTTGCTGATAGGCGAATCCTCGGTCGAGCAGGAACTCGGGCTCGCGTGGGCTAAGTTCGATGGCCTTGGTGGTATCGGCCACGGCGGCATCAATCCGTCCGAGCATGGCCTGGGCCAATCCGCGGTCGGAATAGGCGTGGGCAAAGGTTGGGTTCCGCTCAATCGCCTTGGAGAAACTCGCAATGGCTCGGGCAAAGTCGCCTTCTTCCACGAGCCGAACCCCCTCGTTGTATGCCTGAACATCGGGGCCCGGTTCTCCGCCGTCTCGCGACGGGAGCCGCTGGGCGAATGCCGCCTGGGCCACCGCTCCAACAAGGCAAGCCCCCAGAAACAGCCGAGCGCCCACAGCACACCACGTCGCCAGCCACTCACGCAACCACAGAGGGCTACCCTTCTTGATGGGTAATTCGCCATTGCATGGCCCGATCATCTGGACCTCCTTCCCCGAAAGTTCGTCGAAAGCGACTACGGCAAGCCCTTAGCGTACCACCGACCATGGCCGGTTTGCAAGCACCCCGGCGCAGTGCCGAGATAACTGGAATTCCCCTTGACGAGAAGGCAGGCGTCACGAACAATACCGATGGTTGCCGTTGTTGGCGGCATCGTAACCGTTCACGGAGCGGCGCAGGCAGTTTCGCCGCTAAATGCGAAGGGGACAGTCCCATTTTCGCGGCGGAAACGGTGGATCATTGGGAAAGAACGCCCTTTGTGCCGCGAAAATTGGGACAGTCCCCCTGTGAACGGTTACGCGGCATCGAACACAACTCGAACTGATCGGAGTGTGAACATGCTGCCTTTGCCCCGGGTTGCGGTTGGAGCGGTTGAGCCCGGCGGGTCGTATCGCCCCATGCTTTGGGCCCTGATCGACGCGTTGCGGCGCCAGGGGCTCAGCATTCAGCCGTTCTTTGCCCCGGCTTACTTTTCGAGACATCGCGAGACGGCCGCGATTGCGGGAGCGACTCCGCGACATCTCGACGCTTGGCTGATGACCCCCGAACTGTGCCGCGAATTGTTCATTCGTGGTGCCGGCGCATGTGATTTGGCCGTCATCGAAGGGGAGTTTGGTCATGAGTCGCCAGGCGTTGTGGGGGGCGGTCTGGAGACGGTTTGCCAGTGGCTCGATCTGCCGCGGTTGGCCGTACTCGATGCCTCGCGGCTAGGGGTGGAATTGCCCGCCCCGCCGGGACAGATCGACGGCGTCTTAATCGATCGCGTGGAAAGCGGCACCCAATTGGCCCGCAGAATGATCCAGATCGAAACGCAGTGGGAGGTTCCGGTGCTCGGCTCGCTGGAGCTGGGCCCCGTATTGCGTAACGCTCTGGAGCAACTGACTCCGGGAGGTCGCCCCTCCCAAGAATTGTGTCACACGCTGGGCGACCATTTCCTGCGGACGGGCGAGCCGGAACGCGTGGTCGAGATTGCCAGCCGGCGTCCCATAACGTGGGAACATCCGCACCTTTTCAGTAAGGAGTCACCGCAAGCGAAGATCGTCATTGCCTTGGCCTACGACGATGCCCTGAACTGCTACTTTCCGGATACGCTCGACCTCCTGGAACAACGCGGAGCGACGATTGTCGACTTCTCACCGCTCCGGGACGGAACGCTCCCGGAGGCCGACGTCGTCTACCTGGGATGCGGCCACCCCGAACGATACGCGTTCCAATTGTCGGCCAACGAATGTATGAGATTGGCCATAAGAAACCACATTCGGAAAGGGGGGCGCATCTACGCGGAGGGGGGCGGCACCGCATACTTGTGCCAGCATATCGAGACGGCCACGGGCATGCATCGCATGGTCGGAATCCTGCCGGCGACGGCGCGGCTCCTTGAGCGATGCGATGCGCCGCGTCCGGTCGAGTTCTCGCTTACCGAACCATGCTGGTTGGGGTCGGCCGGCACGACAGTTCGTGGTTACTTGGACCGCCGCCTGCAACTCGAACCGGCGGGAAAGCTCATCTGTTGCGCAAGCGACTCGGTCCCTGCGGATTCTCTGGTGAAGTGCTGCCGGGCGATCGGTAGTCGGGTGCAATTGGATTTCGCGGCCCAGCCGCATTTGCTGTCGAAGTTTTTCCATTACGCCGAAACCGCGTCGGACACGGCCGACCCTTGGCAAGTCCCCTAGTCGGCTCAAGCATCCATGACCAATACCCTCTACCTCCCCGAACTGCGGGAAATGCTGGCCGAGAATGACGTGGCCTCTCTCGGGGAGTTCTGCACGGCGCTGCATCCCGCCCGCACTGCCGAGTTCATGGAAGGACTCGCCGGGCGCGAGGCCTGGGCCGTGCTTCGTCACGCGGAACTGCCGCTGCGCGTCCAGATATTCGGGTTTCTGACGGACGAACAGCAGGTTGACATTCTCGAACATGAAGACCGGGCGGAAATCGCGCAGTTCATCGGCGAGTTGCCCCCGGATGACCGCGTTGACTTGATCGAGGAAGTCGAACCGTGGATCGTCGAAGAAATCATGCCGCTCATCGATATCGAAGAGCGCCGCGATATTCTGCGGCTTCGACAGTATCCCGAGGGCACCGCCGGGGCCATCATGACCACGGCTTTCGCGCGACTCAGCGAGGACTTGCCGATTGAGCAGGTCAAATCGGTGCTGCGCGAGCAAGCCGAAGACTTGGAGACCATCTACTACTTGTACGTCGTCGACAACGAAGACCATTTGCGGGGGCTCATTTCGTTTCGCGAGGTGGTCATGGGCGCCCCGGGCGCCACGGTCGGGGAATTGATGGAGCGCGACTTGGTCAGCGTGAATGTGCTGGACGACCAGGAGGAAGTTGCGGAAAAGGTGGCCCGGTACGACCTGCTGGCCATCCCCGTCGTCGATGAAGAGCATCGCATGTTGGGCATCATTACGCACGACGACGTGATCGACGTCATGCGAGAAGAGGCCACGGAAGACGCTCACATGAGTGGGGCCGTGGCGCCGTTGAGGGAAGGCTACCTGGAGACGTCGCTTCGAACGCTCACGTGGAAGCGTGGCATTTGGCTTGCCATTCTGTTCTTCGGCGCCCTGCTGACCGCCATTGCCTTGGACCGCTATGAGACCATTACCCAGCACATCACGTGGCTCGTGTTGTTCATCCCGCTGGTCATCTCGACGGGCGGCAATTCGGGGAACCAGTCGGCCACGCTGGTGATTACGGCCCTTTCTCGGGGTGATATTCAACTAGGAGACTGGTGGCGCGTGATGTGGCGGGAACTGGCAATGGGAGGGCTCCTTGGCGGTACGCTAGGTTTCGTGGGCTTCTTCTGCGCGCTGCCGGTCGCGCCAACCTGGCTGGCCGCGACCGTGATTCCCATCACCCTGGTATGTGTTGTGATGGTCGGTACGCTGCTCGGCTCTCTACTGCCACTGCTGTTCAGCCGCCTGGGACTCGATCCGGCCATGATGAGCAACCCGTTCGTGGCCGGCATCATCGACGTGTTTGGAATCATCATCTACATGCATGTCGCCGTGACCGTCGTTGGGCCGCCGACTTGACGGACCCGGAAATAAAGGTGTCCGGTACGTTTTCTAGGGTGGACTCGGGACTTGACGGTTGGCTGAAGCTTTCGCAACACGATCACGTAATGCCCGTTGGCCCGAAAACGTGATTAATGTATCCGTCCAGCGTTACCCGTTTCGGCCTTTCCTTTTGAGCAGAATAGCGAAATATTGAAAATTGCCAAGGATAAAAGCACCGGACACCTTTAATTCGATCTTTGAAGATAGGCGTTGCGGCCGGCCTGCATGTATTGCCAGATGCCCTTCTCGAACAAGGCCACGCGTTGTTTCTCGATATCGGTTTCGGCTGCCGCGACGGCCCGATCCATCATCTTTTTCAGTTGACACATCCGCTGCGGATTGCCAAGATATTTCCAGGCGATCTCCTCGGATTGGTGATTGCCGATCACGATATCCCCTCTGTAGATCGTGCCAACTCTATCGAGAAACGTTTTCGGATAATTCGCGGGATTGGCGTATGTCTGCTCGACCAGCTCATAGAACGCCTTCATCGGCGCGGCGGCTGATCCGTAATAGCGAGTGAAAAACTCGTCGATTAATGCATTGCCGTCCAGCGTGGGATCGTCGGCCAGCTTCCACGTCACGTAGAATTCCAATTGGTCTAGCAGCACACTTTGTTGGTTGTGGGCAATATACGATGGTTCATACATCATGCCGCTGATGCCCGCCTTGCGATAGGCCTCCATCTGCTCGACAATCGTGTGGGCGAAGAAGGGGGGGAAGCACCGGAAAGGCGGCAGGTCTCCGGAGAATAAGAACAAAGGCCGGGTAGCGACCAGCGACGGGAAGCAGTAGTAGAGCCACAGCAGTTTGGGCCGATCCACCGATTCGCCCGTCCAAGCATCGAGAATCGCCCGGTCGTTTCGTTGAGTCTCTCGGCAATAGATGTTCCGCGCAACGAGGCAAAGTTGGATTGACACGTTGGATTCCAGCTTGAACTCGGTCGGCGGGTAGACAAAGTAGTTGTAGGCGAGAGCCGATATATACTTTTGAGGATGCGATTTTTTGACTTCGCGCGCCACTTCGTTGACGAACGCGAAGAAGTAGTTGCTCACCCTGTCATTCGAGAAATGGCCGTCGCCGCGAGTGGCCTTTTCCAATAGCCGTTCAGCACATTTATCGCACTTGCAGAACTGCGAGTTGTCCATCGGCACGATTGGGAAGAAATCGCCCTGGGCATGCGATCCCGTCTTGAGGCCCTTTCCGTCGAAGTAGTCGCGGGCGTCCTGGATCACCTGCCGCACCAGATCAGGATTCGTATAACACATCTGCGGCGGTTTGCCTTGATAGCCCTGCGCGAAATACTCGGGGTGGAATTGCTCGAAAGTAGGCCCCGGTTCGGCATCGCCTTCTTTCCAGAACCGATCGTAGTAGCCATAGAGCGAATGGTTCGCGGAATACGGCATCCCACCCAGTCGATGACGCAACCGAAATAGGTGCTGCTCTCGCGCAGGCAGATGGGGCGGCGGGTTCTCCAAGGGCACGGTGTCGCCGCACAAATCCGCCGGAAATGTACCAAAGCTGCTAGCCATCCGATACTTCATCGCCGGCGAACGGCGCACTTCCTCGCCGGAGACTTGAAGCGTTTTCGCGGTCGGGCAACATTCGCCCAATTCGGTCGGCAGATACCATCGCACCTGGGCGTGCCGTTCCAGAAAATCGTAGACAGCATAGCATGTGCCCTGTTCGTGAAAGAAGTTGGGAAACGTTGTTACTTCGGCATAGTCGAGAGTGCCGCGGTCGTTCGCGTCGCGCCCCATCAAGATGATCGCGTCGGGCAGAAACTTGATGAGGTATTCTTGCGGCGAGAAGTCGTCATTCTGCAAATTCAGCAATTGCGTGGCGGCGCTTTCGCCCACGAGAATTTGCGAGCCCTTGGGTGATTGGTCGTCGGCCACGATCGGCAACCTCGCGCCGGTGATCTTTTGGATATGGTATTGCAGTTCAACCGCCGCCAATTGGGCCGACCGCGTCGGCTGCTTGGCTACCACGATTGACGCCACGGGGACTCCGTCGCGCACCAGGTCAACCGATACGGCATTGACGTCGGCCGCGCACAAAGCCGCCGCCGAGATGAAGACGATAATTGCTGAAAGGCTCGATGTAATCGTCGTTCTCGACATAACGGTTCTCCTTGCTGTTATACTCAACGCGGCCACAATTCGCAGTTTTTGCACGGCTGGCCGAACCGCCATGCTAGCAACGACAACCAGCACAATTACAAGACTAATCGTGCGCTACGAACGCGTCAAGCACCAGGGGAAATAAAGGTATCCGGTACGGTTTCTAGTGCGGACTCGGGGCTTGACGGTTGACTGAAGCTCTCGCAACACGGTCACGTAATGCCCGTTGGCCCGATTGAGAACGTGATTGATGTATCCACCCAGCGTTACCCGTTTCGGCCTTTCCTTTTGAGTAACCGTTCACAGGGGGACTGTCCCAATTTTCGCGGCACAAAGGGCGTTTCTGCCCAATGATCCTCCGTTTCCGCCGCGAAAATGGGACTGTCCCCTTCGCATCGAGCGGAGAAAGCTGCCTGCGCCGCCCCGTGAACGGTTACCCTTTTGAGCAGAATAGCGAAATATTGAGAATTACCAAGGGTAAAAGTACCGGACACCTTTAATTCCTGTCGTTGGTGGGGACAAACGGGTTGTGCTCCTTCTCCCAACCTACCGTGGTCGAGGGGCCGTGCCCCGGAAAGAGTTCGGTGTCATCGGGAAGCCGGTAAAGCTTTCCGCGTATCCCGTCGGCCAGGGCCTGGAAGTCGCCGTCGGGAAAGTCAGTGCGTCCGACGCTCCCCCGGAAGATCACGTCGCCAACGAATACCACGGGAGTCGCAAGCCCTTCAATGAGGTAGGCTACATGGCCAGCCGAGTGACCTGGAATGGCCAAGACTCGAATGTCCATCCCGGCTGCGGAATAGACTTCTTCGTCGGTCACCAGGACGTCGGCGGGAGGGCTGATAAGCGAGAACCCGAACGTGGCCGAAAGGTTCTGCCGCGGATCGATCAGTTTCTCGGCATCGCCTTCGCCAATAACTAGCGGGCAATCGGGCCAACGCTTCTTCAGCGTGGCGTTTCCCCCAATATGGTCGCCGTGCCCGTGCGTGTTGAGTATGGCGTCCGGCGTCAACCCATTTGCGTCAATCTGCTGGACAATACGGTTAGGTTCCAGGCCTGGGTCGATAACCAGGCATCGATGATTGCCTACCAGGTGAACAATATAGGCATTCTCTTCAAACGGGACGGACACGACGGTCAATATCTGGAGTTTGTGTGTTTTCACAAATTGGGCTCCCTGGGGGTCTTGAAATGAGGTAAGATTTGCGGATTAACGTCAGTTCTTGGAACAGGAAAAGCCGTCCGATTGGGCGAATCGGCCCTGCAAATCCAAACATTGTAATTCTGTGGGACGTATAATGCGATATCCTCGGAACAGGAAAGCTGTTCCGCGGGGATTGGCTTTTTGGGTCAGGGAAGATCAAATCAGATAAGGCAACTCGTTTCTGGCGGCCCGGCGGGTTCCCAGACCGACGGTGTGCCCTTGCAAAGGAGTGTCTTCATGCTGCGTTGCGTTGTCTCCAGCCGTCTCGGACTTCCGGTGTTCCTTGTGCTTCTTGTGACAGCGTCGGCAGCTTGGGGTCAGGCGTCCAGCCAGAACCGGAGGGAAATACCTCTCCCTTATCAGGCGGGTGGTTCGGGTTATCAAGCTCGTCCGCCCTATGCCGATTCCGCACAGAGGCCCTATCACGTGGCGGAGCGTACTGCACGCCTGACGGAGCCTACGCCTGACGCCCCTTCCGTCGATCAGCCGGCCGAGCATCCCTTGATGCCCACCCTTCGTTGGGCCAGCGATGGGCTCCGCAATCTTGAGAGTGTCAACGACTACTCTGCCGTGGTAATCAAGCGAGAGCGACTCGGCGGCAAAGTGGGCGACCATGAGAAGATGTTTGTGAAGGTCCGCCATCGTCCCTTCAGCGTATACCTGTACTTTCTCTCTCCCGCGAACCTTCGCGGCCAGGAGGTTATTTATATCGAGGGGCAGAATGACGGGAAGATGTCGGCGCATGGAACGGGATTTCGCAAGCAGATGTTCGGGACCGTTTCCCTGAAGCCCGACGGTGTGATTGCGATGCAGGGCAATCGATATCCCATTACGGAAATCGGGCTGCTCAACCTGGTCCGGCGCCTGATCGAGGTGGCCGAGGCCGACACGAAATACGGCGAGTGCGAGGTGAAGTTCTACAAAGGCGCGAAGGTCGCCGATCGGGTGTGTACCTGCATCGAGGTCGTCCATCCGGTCCCGCGTCGCAACTTCCGGTTCCATCTGGCCCGCATCTTCGTTGACGACGAGTTGAACCTCCCGATCCGTTACGAGTCGTATTCGTGGCCCACCACGCCCGGTGGCGCTCCGGAACTGATCGAGGAGTACACCTACCTCGACCTCAAACTGAACGTGGGTCTTACCGACTCCGATTTCGACACCCAGAACCCCAACTACCAGTTCTGAGCCGTTTCATCCGTGGCGGGCACGGCCCGTCCGACGAACGTAGGGAGGCCGATGGGCCAGCCTGCCGACAAGCAACCCGAAGGGCGCGCTGTTTTCGTGGCACGGTCGATGTGGCTGTCGGCTTGGCGCGTCGCTCGAATCGTGCTGCTTGCTTACCTTGGGCTCCTGCTCCTGATGATGTGGTTCGAAGAAACGTTCATTTTCGTTCCCGTGAAATACCCTGCCGGCGATTGGCAGCCGCTGGGACTGGAGTTCGAGGAAGTCTGGTTCGAGGCGGCCGACGGCGTGCGACTGCATGGTTGGTACGCGGGGCGACCCAACCCGCGAGCGGTGATCCTTTTCAACCACGGCAATGCCGGCAACGTGACCAACCGGGCGGGGATCCTCCATGCACTCAGCGAGCGCGTGGGGGCATCCGTTTTGGTGTACGACTACCGGGGTTACGGGCGTAGCGACGGAAAGCCGAATGAACAGGGACTCTACGCCGACGCCCGGGCCGCCCGGGCGTGGCTGGCCGAGCGAGCTGGTGTGGAATTCGGCGACATCGTCCTGATGGGCGAGTCGTTGGGCGCCGCCGTGGCCGTGGAACTGGCCGCTTCGGACGGCTGCCGCGCGCTGGTCTTGGAGAGCGCATTCACCAGCGCGCCCGACATGGCGTCGCTCCTCTTTCCCTTGATTCCAGCCCGGCTCCTAATGCGCAACCGGTTCGACTCGATTGGCAAGATAGGCCGCTATACGGGGCCGATGCTGCAAAGCCACGGGACATGCGACACGATTGTCCCCTTCGTGCAAGGTGAACGCCTCTTCAAGGCGGCCGAGAATGCCCGGCCGAAGCGATTCATGTCGCTGCCGGGCTTCGACCATAACGATTCGCGGCCGACAAGCTACTACGCTGCCGTACAAGAGTTTCTCGGCCAGTTGCCGCCGTGCGACAAGTCCGCAGTTCCATGAACGACGTTCTCCTGGTGCAGATGCCGTTTGCCAGCGTCCGGTGGCCCAGCCTTGCGCTTGGGCTGCTGAAGGCGGGGCTTCAGCGTCGCGGAATCCACTGCGACGTGACCTACCTGAACTTCGATCTTGCCGAGATCCTCGGACTCGATGTCTACCAGTGGCTAGCCGACCAGTTTGCATTCGTGCTTGGGGGCGAGCGACTGTTTGCCAAGCATCTGTTCGCCGAGGCGATCCCGAGCGATGACGACTACGCCCGCGAGGTTCTCCAGGCGGCCGACCGTGGTTTCGACGCGAGCGACCGGTCGGAGTACGAGGCGGCCATGGCGAGCATCGCCCCGTTTCTCGATCGGTGCGTGGCAGGGATCGATTGGCGAAAATATGCCATGGTTGGGTTTACCACGGTTTTTCAGCAGACACTGGCGTCGCTCTGCCTGGCCCGTCGGATCCGAGCGGTTGCGCCGCGCGTGAAGGTGGTTTTCGGCGGCGCGGCGTGCGAAGGCGAGATGGGGCTCGAACTGATCACGCGTTTCCCCGAGATCGACTACGTCTTCCTCGGTGAAGCCGATCACGCGTTTCCCGCCGTGGTCGAGCAGATTCTCGCCGGCGGCCGTATTCGGCTTCCGCCTGGCGTGGTCGGCCGCGACGAGACAACCGACGTCCTACCGCCTGCGTGTTGTGAAATCGGCGGCCGGGACGGCGCGGAGCAATTTCTGACGAATAACCTCGATGCCTTGCCGTATCCCGACTTCGACGACTACTTCGCGCGGCTCGAGCGAAGTCCTCTGCGCGACCAGATTTCCCCCTTGCTGTTCGCCGAGACGTCGCGCGGCTGCTGGTGGGGCGAGCGCCGGCAGTGCGCCTTCTGCGGCCTGAACGGCGCGGCGATTGGCTTCCGAGCGAAGAGTCCTCGGAGGGCGATGGACGAGTTGCGGCACTTGGCGGACCGGCACGGTGTGCGGCGTTTCGCCCTGGCCGACAACATTCTCGACCACCGCTACTTCGAGACCCTGCTGCCCATGCTGCGAGACTCGGGGCTCCATCTCGCGTTTGAGTATGAGATGCGAACCCAACTATCGCGACGGCAGGTGGATGTCCTGATTTCCGCCGGACTGGGCGCGGCGCAGTTGGGAGTGGAATCGTTCAGTACTCCTATTCTCAAGCAGCTCAACAAGGGCACTCGCGCGATCGACAACCTCCAAGCGCTGAAGTGGCTGACCGAGGCCGGCGCGGAACTGAAGTGGAATCTCTTGTGGGGCATTCCCGACGAAGATCCGGCCGCCTACCAGGCAATGGCCGACCTGTTGCCGGCCATCGCGCATTTTTCGCCGCCGATTGCCGTGGGGCAAGTTCGGGCCGATCGCTTCTCGCCCTATTTTCGCGAGCCGGAGCGTTACGGTATCGGAAACCTTCGTCCCCATCGCGCGTTTCGATTCGTCTACCCGCTGCCGGACAGTTCGCTCCAGAGGCTGGCCTACTACTTCGAGCACGACTTTCTGGACGGCCGCAACCCGCTCTCTTACGTCGGGCCGTTGCTCGACGCCGTTGGGACGTGGCAATCCGTCCACGACGGCGCCCGCCTGAGTGCATCGCTCCAGGAGGACGGCACGCTCGTCCTAAGCGATACCCGACCGTGTGCGATCAGCTTCCAGCATCGGCTGCACGGCATGGAACGAAAACTATACCTGTACTGCGACCGAGGCCGTTCCCTCGAAGAGCTTTGTCGGTTTGCGAGGGACGCCGGGCATGGTTCTCCGCTGGACGAACCGTCCTTGCGCCGGCTCTTGGCCGACTGGATTGAGGCCCGCCTGATGGTCGGGGCGGATGAGCGTTACCTCGCGCTGGCCCTTCGCGCTGCTGGATGGGATCGTGACAACCATGCGTGGCAGACGGGCTGAGCGTTAATTTATTTCCGGGCTGTCCGTGGCTCGCAAACCCTTGCGACACAAAGCCTTACAGCTACCCCCCCTTTCTGGAAGTCAGCCGATACATCCACCTGAACCCTGTTCGCGCGCGGCTGGTTGCGTGGCCTTGGGAAGATGGCAGACTTGGACGGTATGCGTGACGGGACGGGGCCACCAGGCTCGTATCAAGGAAATCGGGCTTGAATTCCGAGGACAGGATTGACAGCGAGTGAGAGGGCTGCCTACACTGCACACTTGAGGAGGTGTCCTGTAGGAGCGTAACTCTATATTTTAGGCTCTTCCGTTTCTACTGCTTCGGCGACGGCTAATCGGGCAACTACCCCAAAAACCGACTGATGGTA
>CAZASB010000078.1:0-16202 GCA_964487655.1 uncultured Planctomycetaceae bacterium | reverse complement strand
GTTCGTTGATCACGTCGCTCATGATCGGATCCAGCCCGGTCGTCGGCTCGTCGTAAAGGATGATCTCCGGGTTCATCGCCATGGCGCGGGCCAACCCAACCCGTTTACGCATTCCACCGGAAAGCTCGGCGGGCTTCTTCGTCAGCACGCTTTCGGGCAGCCCGACCTCGGCCAAACGATCCACGACAATCTGCCGCGTTTCCTCGGCGTTCTTTCGGGTGTGCTCTCGCAATGGGAAGGCAACATTCTGGGCTATGGTCAGACTATCGAATAAAGCTGCCTGCTGAAAGACAAACCCAAACCGCATTCGCTGCCGGGTCAGCTCGCGTTCGGTCAGATGCGACAGGTTGCGGCCGTCGAACAGCACTTCGCCGCGCGTGGGCCTGAGCAGACCGATAATCGTCTTCAGCAACACCGTCTTACCGCACCCGCTCTCGCCGATGATGGCCAGGGTTTCGCCCCGGGCTACAACAAGATTGATGTCGCGCAGCACTCTGTTTTCGTCGAAATCGACGTACATTCCCACCAGCTCGACGAGCGGCTTGCGTTTCAAACTACCGGCTGTATCGACCATGAGAATTACAGGATTTTCGGCGCTTCCGGCCAGAGCGTGTAGTAAACGCCGTCGAGCATGATGCCCAGCAGCAGATTCAGTAGAAGGATGATCACGAACGAGGCGACGAAAGCAGTCGTGGCGGCACGCCCCACGCCCTCCGCCCCCGGATCGCAGTGGAAGCCGCGATGGCAACCTATCAACGCAATGGCCGCGCCGAAGAAAAGGCTCTTGAACACGCCGGCGAAGACATCGAAATTGCCAACAAAACGTTGCGAATTGACCAAGTAATGGTGCCAGTCGATCTCTAGCAGCCACACGGCGTAGAAGAACGCACCGGCCACGCCCATGAAGTCGGCCATGATCGTTAAGGCTGGAATGAGCAACAGGCACGCGAGAAATCGCGGCACCACCAAGTAATGGATTGGGTTCGCCCCCATGCTGGTCAGGGCGTCAATCTGCTCAGTCACCCGCATCGTGCCCAACTCGGCCGCCATGGAGCTGCCCACTCGGCCCGCAAGCATGGTGGCGGCCAACACGGGCCCCAACTCTCGGACCAACGACATATTGATAACCGCCCCCAACCGTGTCTCCATGTTCAACATGCGAAACTGCACGTAAGTCTGCACAACGAGCACCATGCCAATGAAGGTGCCCGTCAAGGCGACCACGGGCAAACTGAGCACGCCAATTTGGTAAAAGCTAGGGAGAAGGGTTTCCCTACGCGGCGGCCGACTGAACAGCCATCGAGCCGTCCTTACGGCGAAGAGCGAGATATTCCCCAGTTCGGTGATCCAGTCCACCACCAAGGCGCCGACGTCGGCAATCCAATCGGCAATCACCCAGGCTATGCCACGCCTTTGCAGCTCGGTATTTTGGCTTGGATGGTCGGAAACACTGGCCATAATGCACCGTCGGCGCGAAGGAAACGGATAATCCCTCCTCTTTCTTCGACGTGGCAATCGTTCAGCTTGAATGACCTTTGCGCATTACAGCGAAAGGGCACAATGGGCAACCTAGAGAACGTCGCCGGCGTGCTGAGGGGCCTTGATCGTAACCTTGCCAAATGCTAGCAAAGCTATGCTACGCGCCGTGTGGATTAGGGTTTTTGGGAGTTGGGTTGAAGATGCGAGCGATGCCCCCGGCTTGCCCGGGGGCATCTGGAGCACGTGGCGAGGCGCCAAGCCCTCCGGTGAGCTTCAATGCATTCACTGCTAGCATTTCGCAAGGTTACGATCAAGGCCGCGGAATTAAAGGTGTCCGGTACGTTTTCTAGGGCGAACTCGGGGCTTGACGGTTGACTGAAGCAAGTCGAGTCGCGGGGAAGGGCAGGGGAGGGGGGCTACGGTGTCGCGCCGTCGTCGGTCCCCACGCCTGCTCCTACCGGGATGGGCTCTTCAACGGCGTCGGCTATCCGACTTTCGAAGAGAAGTTGCTTCTTGTCGCCCACCTCTTTGACGTTGACGACAATCGTGTCCTTTCCCTGGAACTCGCCCTTGAGCAGCTCTTCGGAAAGCGGGTCTTCGACGAAGTTCTCGATCGCTCGCCGCAATGGGCGGGCGCCGAAATCGAGATTGCTCCCCTTCTTGACCAGGAAGGTCTTCGCCTCGTCGCTGAGAATGAGAGCCAGACCGCGTTCGCTCAACCTCTCCCGCACTTTGCCCAGCTCCAAGTCAATCACTTGCTTCAGATCTTCGCCGGTGAGGTGTCGGAACACGATGATGTCGTCCACGCGGTTGAGGAACTCGGGCCGGAACACCTTCTCGATTTGTCCTTGCACGCGTTCCTTCATGCTCTCGTAGGACGCATCGGCGTCCGGCTTCTGGAATCCGAAGGCCGATTCGTTTTTGATCGCCTCGGCGCCGGCATTGGTCGTCATGATAAGAATAGCGTTTCGGAAGTCGACGTTGCGGCCGAAGCTGTCGGTCAGTCGTCCTTCTTCCATCACTTGCAACAGCATGTTGAACACGTCGGGGTGCGCCTTCTCAATTTCATCGAGGAGGACCACGGCGTAGGGGCGTCGGCGAATCTTCTCGGTAAGCTGCCCACCTTCCTCGTAGCCAACATAGCCTGGAGGGGCCCCGATCAGCCGGCTCACGTTGTGCTTCTCCATGTACTCGCTCATGTCGATTTGGATCAGCGCGTCTTCATCGCCGAACATAAACTCGGCCAAGACCTTGGCTAGCAGCGACTTGCCCACGCCGGTCGGACCGGCGAAGACAAAACAACCGGTCGGTCGCTTCGGGTCTTTCAACCCGCTACGGCTGCGCCGGACCGCCTTCGAGATCGACTTGATGGCCTCGTCCTGGCTAACAACGCGTCCATGCAGTTCCTTTTCCATCTGCATCAAACGCATCGAATCTTCGGTGGAAAGCCGCGTGAGCGGGATGCCGGTGATCTTGGACACGACCTCGGCAATGACATCCTCGTCGACCACACCGTCGGTCGATCGCGACTTCTCTCGCCACTGCTGCGTGATCGTTTGTTTCTTCTTCTTGAGCTTGTCAGCCTGATCGCGAAGCTGGGCGGCCTTTTCAAAATCCTGGTTGGCAACCGCCTCTTCCTTCTCCTTGTTGAGCTGTTCGACCTGCTCATCGATCTCCTTCAAGTCCGGCGGCCGGGTCATCGACTTCAGATGCACGCGGGCGCCCGATTCGTCGATGACGTCAATGGCCTTGTCCGGCAGGCATCGACCGGTGATATAGCGACCGGATAGCTCGACGGCCGCCTCGATGGCATCGTCGGTGATCTGCACGTGGTGGTGCTGCTCATACCGCTCGCGCAGTCCGCGGAGGATTTCGATGGCTTCCCCCTTGGAACTGGGCTCAACCATGACGATCTGAAAACGGCGATCCAGGGCGCTGTCCTTCTCGATGTACTTGCGGTACTCGTCGAGCGTGGTCGCGCCGATGCACTGGATTTCACCTCGGCTTAGGGCCGGCTTGAGCACGTTGCTGGCGTCGATAGCGCCCTCGGCGCCGCCGGCGCCGACCAGGGTGTGTAGTTCGTCGATGAACAGGATCGTGTTCTTCGCGCGGCGGACCTCGTTCATGACCGCCTTGATGCGCTCCTCGAACTGGCCCCGGTACTTCGTTCCGGCCACCATCATGGCGAGATCCAAAACAACAATTCGTCGTTCGGCAAGGAGTTCGGGCACGTCGCCGGCAACGACACGTTGGGCAAAGCCCTCGACGATGGCCGTCTTTCCCACGCCGGCTTCCCCCAGAAGTACAGGATTATTCTTCGTGCGACGCGAGAGGATTTGCATGGTCCGCTCGATTTCTTTCTCCCGCCCGATGACTGGATCGAGCTTCCCTTGACGGGCAAGTTCGGTCAGGTCGCGACCGAAGCTATCCAGCGCCGGGGTCTTCGACTTGCCACTGCGCTGGCCCTCCGAACCGCCACCGCCGCCGGCAGTGACTCCGCCACGTTCGGCGCCTTCGGGGCCTTCGAGCCCGTGCCCGAGCAAGTTCAGCACCTCCTCGCGAACATCTTCTAGTTTCAGGCCAAGATTCATGAGCACCTGAGCGGCAACGCCCTCTTGCTCTCGAAGGAGTCCTAACAGGATGTGCTCGGTACCCACATAATTGTGGTTGAGGTTGCGGGCCTCTTCCATGGAGTACTCGATGACTTTCTTCGCCCTGGGAGTTTGGGGAAGTTTCCCCATCGTAACCATGTCGGGCCCGCTTTGCACGAGTTTCTCGACTTCGAGCCGAATCTTGCGCAGATCAACGTCGAGGTTCTTCAACACGTTGGCGGCTACGCCGCTCCCCTCTTTGATGAGCCCCAGTAAAATATGCTCTGTTCCGATGTATTCATGGTTGAACCGCTGTGCCTCTTGATTGGCCAGTTGCATGACCTTTCGGGCACGGTCGGTGAAGCGCTCGTACATTGCAGTACTCCCTAGTGATGGTCAGGCGGCCGAACGAAGCTCATCGGGCTTGTCGGATTCGCCTGCTTGCTTATTTTGGATCAATTGCCGTTCGCGTTGGATTTCCAGTTGCCAATTATCGGCCGCCTCGAAACGAGTCAGCGTATCGAGTTGCCGCCTAGCCTCATCCAGTCGCCCCACCCGGCGCAGGAGGGCAATCAGTAGGAGCCTCGCCTGCACGTCGCGCACATCGCGCCGGAGCAAGGATGTCAACATTCGTTCGGCTTCGTACCAGTTTCCTTTCAGGTATTCCACAACTGCCTTTGGGAAGGGATCCTCCGTGTCATCGAAAACATGGTGTCCCGGAAGGTCGGGCTCAAGCAAAACCGAATACAAGGCCCCGGCCACCCAAATCAGGGTAATCGCTAGCCAAAGCGAGCTACACATCTCACCGGGAAGCAGTTCGCGCCAGACAAGACTGCCAAGCAGGGCAACATTCAACATGATACCCGAACCAGCGGCCACCGCCAACGCGACCCAACTCCCGCGCGTCCAAAGCTGGGAAAAACCGGGCCACATAAACGTAATCCACGGCTTCATGCCGAACATCGGTCGTTCCATCGCTCCACTTTTCGTTGCCAGACTGTCCGGCGGAACCACTCGGGTCATCCACTAAGGAATTGTAACTTGTAGTTGGTGTTCAATCAAGGCAACCTGGGATAGTTCTTCCAGATACGGTACTACCCCACTTGTCACAACCATTTTTCCATGCGACACTTAGCCGTCGCGCAATTTGAATGGGCGTGGGGGGAATGCCTGCTCCCTTTCAATCCTACCCGAAAGGGGCTATATGGTAGAGGCCAAATGACCCGTGATTTCCACATTTCGAGTTCTTGATGCCGCAGCCAACCGGGCCCGCGAAGCCCTTCGGGTCGTCGAAGACTACCTCCGTTTCGTGCTCGACGATCGGTTCCTCACCGAACAGTGTAAAACGCTTCGACACGAGTTGACTGTCGCCCTGACAGACATGCCTTCCGGGAAACGCCTTGTCGCAAGAGAGACCCAGGCCGACGTGGGTACGCAGTTGACCACTCCGGGCGAAGAGTCGCGCGAGGATGACGCCAGCGTGCTCACCGCCAATTTCGCTCGTTTGCAGGAGTCGCTCCGCTCGCTCGAGGAATTCGGGAAGCTGGTCGATCCGCGAGTTGCCATGCAAATCAAGCAGCTCCGTTACCAGAGTTACACCCTGCATCGGGCCGTGGGAACAACCTGCCGGGGCATCGAGCGACTCGGCAGTGCCCGGCTCTACGTTTTGCTGGATGGACAGGCCGACGCCCTTCAGTTCCACAGGCTTGCGGAAAGCCTCGTGGAAGCCGGCGCCGATGTACTGCAGTTGCGAGACAAGCACCTGCCCGACCGAGAACTGCTCGACCGCGCCCGCATACTTCGGCAGGTAACCTCGCCTTCAGCAACTCTATTTGTGATGAACGACCGACCCGATTTGGCAGTGCTCAGTCGGGCCAATGGCGTTCACGTGGGGCAGGACGAGCTTTCGGTCAAGGACACGCGCCGGATTGTCGGTCCGGAGATGCTAGTCGGCGTATCAACGTGCTCGATTGAGCAGGCCCGGCAGGCCGTGCTCGACGGAGCCGATTACATCGGGGTCGGCCCAACTTTCCCCTCAGACACAAAAGAGTTTGACCGTTTTCCCGGCACCGCACTATTGAAAGCGGTGTCGGAGGAAGTGCGCTTGCCGGCTTTCGCAATTGGTGGTATCACTTGCGACAATCTGGACGATGTCATTGCCGTCGGCTTCACGCGGATTGCGGTAAGCGGCGCGGTAACCAAAGCAGCCGGCCCCGGAGCGGTCGCCCGGCAACTACTCGCCAAGCTAAAAGTTGGAAGCTAGGAGTTGGGAGTTGGGAGGTATGGATATCTAGAGTTGGAAATCAAGGGCTGGAAAAGTGGGTATGTCTGACTTGCTTCGACAGGAAATCGCTGCAACGGCCACGACGATGGTCGTGAAGGTGGGCACGCGTGTTCTGACTGACGCCGCGGGCCGACTCGACTCGCAACGCATCGAACAGCTTGCCATGCAGGTGAACGCGGTCATGGAAACAGGCCGTCGGGTCGTCTTGGTCAGTTCCGGAGCGGTCGGCGCCGGTGTAGGCCGGTTGGGACTGCCTGGAAGGCCCACCGACTTGGCGCACCTTCAGGCAGTGGCCGCAGTCGGACAAAGCATGCTGGTGGAGGTCTACGAACGGACACTATTCCGATTTGGACGCCACGCGGCCCAAATCCTCTTGACCGCCGACGATCTGGAGCATCGAACCCGGTATCTCAACGCACGCAACACGATCCTTACACTTCTGGAACTGGGAGCCGTGCCGGTCATCAACGAGAACGATACAATTTCGGTCGATGAACTTCGGACGACGTTCGGCGACAACGACCGACTGGCGGCGATTGTCACGAATCTGATTCGCGCGCCGCTTCTGGTCCTGCTTTCCGATGTAGATGGGCTTTTCGACGGCGACCCCCGCAACCCGGAAAGTCGGCTGATTCCCACCATCACGCGGCTGGACGATTCGATCCTTGGCTTGGTGTGCGACCGAGCCGGGGGGCTAGGCAAGGGCGGCATGAGCAGCAAATTAGAGGCCGCTCGGTTGGTCACAACCGGCGGCGAGAACGTCATCATTGCCAGCGGCGGACGCCCCGACGTGCTCACTCGCATCATCGCGGCCGAACCTGTCGGCACGTTATTCCTCGCCCAAGGACAGACCGTTGCCGCGCGCAAGCGTTGGATCGGCCTGACGATTCAGCCACGTGGTACGCTCGTATTGGACGCCGGGGCGAAACGGGCCGTTCAGAACCAGGGGCGCAGCCTCCTGGCCGTCGGCATTGTGAGCGTTGAAGGTCGGTTTTACAAAGGTGATGTCGTCCGCCTCCGCGATACCGAGGGCCGCGAGTTCGCCCGTGGACTGATCAACTACAACGCCAACGACCTCGATCGGATCAAGGGCCTGCACACCCAGCACATTGCCGACGCCCTTGGCTATTGTCCCTACGACGAAGTCATCCACCGCGACAATATGGTTGTAACACGGCAGAGCAGAGGGTAAGGAGAGCAGAGGGTAAGGTTTGTCCTCGCCCACAACCACTACTGCCTGCACGACATCCGACCCTTGGCAAGGACACCCACTTCCCGCCAGAGAACAGCGGCCCGAAGGATACGCTGAGGGATCATGGACAAACCGGAGGAAATATAACATTTTTTTCTGGCACTAGTGAAGATGGGAAAACTGTACTAGAATGGCGGGTTACGCTCTGTAACGATTCAAGCCGGTAGCGATCAAGCCGTGGATAAAATCGGACGGGCGGACCGCGATGGGCACCCAAGACCCCATAACCGATTAGACCCCATAACCAAGAAAGCCCCACCGGGCACACATCCCACCGAGCCATGATTCAACCTGCGTATCCGATCCCTGGCACGAAAGCCCCCTGTTTTGCGTTTACCACCAGTGCCGATGTGGCACGGTACGTCGCGCAACTGATCGCCAACCTGATTCGCGAGCGAAATTCCGTTGGCCAGAATACCATGCTCGGCTTGCCGACCGGTTCCACGCCCATCGGCGTTTATCGAGAACTGATCCGCATGCATCACGAAGAGGGGCTCGACTTCTCTCGCGTGATGGCGTTCAATCTGGACGAGTATTACGGAATTGGCCCCGATCGGCTCCAGAGCTACCGCCGCTGGATGGCCGAGAACTTCTTCGATCATGTGAACATCCCGCAGCATCAGATTCACGTGCTCGACGGCACCGTGGCAATCCAAGACGTTGACGAGCACTGCCGGCAGTTTGAAGCGCAGATTCGTCGACTGGGCGGGCTAGACATTGTGCTGTTGGGTGTTGGCCGAAACGGTCATATTGGCTTCAATGAGCCGTATGGCGAGCGGCACAGTCGTACCCGGCTCATCACGCTCGACCCGGTTACCCGAAAAGATGCTGCCAGCGAATTCTTTCACGAAGACAACGTACCTACCCAAGCGTTGACCATGGGTATCGGTACGATCTTCGAGGCGCGCAAGGTCATTCTGATGGCATTCGGAGAACACAAGGCTCGCATCATTCGCAAAGCCGTCGAGGGTCCGGTGACCGACGCCGTACCGGCCAGCTACATCCGCGAACACACGGCCGTAGCTTTGTATGTTGATCAGCCCGCTTCCGCCGAGCTGACCGCCGTGGCAACGCCCTGGATTCTTGGTGGCGTTGAGTGGACCGATGCGCTGATCAAGCGGGCCGTGTTGTGGCTCTGCGATCGAACCGGCAAGGCGCTGCTGAAGCTCGATGGCGACGACTTCCGCGCGCACGGCTTGCATCAGTTGCTTCGTGACCACGGGCCGGCCCCAAGTGTTGCACACCGCGTGTTCCGTTGGCTGCTCGACACCATCGAGTACAAGCCGGCCGGGCGCGAACCGCAGCGAGTGCTGATCTTCAGCCCCCATCCCGACGATGACGTTATCTCCATGGGCGGCACTATGATCCGCCTTGTTGAGGATTCCCACGAAGTCCATGTCGCGTACATGACCAGCGGCAACATCGCCGTGTTCGACCACGATGCGACCACCCTGGCTGACTTGGTTGTCGAAATCAATCGCTGCTTCGGTATTGATAACGAGAAGACGCCACAGTTGGAGTCGCAAGTCGTACAATCACTCGAATCAAAGGGTCCTGGCGAGCCTGACCATGAAACTGTATTGAAAATCAAAACCCTTATCCGATGGTCCGAGGCCAAGTCGGCCGCGGGTGTCTGCGGCTGCAAGGAAGAGCACCTACACTTTCTCGATCTGCCTTTCTACCAAACGGGCACGGTCGCCAAGAAGCCCATCAGCGACGACGACGTGCGCATGGTTCGCGAACTAATCGAGCAGGTTCAGCCGCACCAGATTTACGTGGCCGGCGATCTTTCCGATCCACACGGAACCCATCGCGTTTGCGCCGATGCCATCTTCCGCGCGCTCCGGAAGATTGAAATCGATACCGGAACCCACCCCGCGGTGCTGCTATACCGCGGTGCCTGGCAGGAATGGGCAATGCACGTGATCGACATTGCCGTCCCGCTCAGCCCAGGCGATCTGCGAGTGAAAAAACAGGCCATCTTCCGACACGAATCGCAGAAGGATTCAGCGCTGTTCCCGGGCCCCGACGACCCGCGAGAATTCTGGCAGCGAGCCGAGGATCGGAACCGCGCAACCGCCGACCGCTATAACCGCGTCGGGCTGCCAGAATACTATGCCATGGAAGCGTTTGTCCGGTGGCACGGCCAAGAGTAAGACGGCGATACGGTGCAGTGTCGGCACGTCCCGGCACCGCTGAGGATACCTCGCCCGCTCACCATGTCAACTCAGTCTATTCAATGCATGGGCTCGCCGATTCTATCGCCGACGTGACAGCCACTTTTCGGAGTCTTGCGACGTATGCATGACACCAAGCACCAGGATTTCCGATTGGGTCAGATCGTAGAACACAACGTACGGAAATCGTTTAATCGGCCAGTAACGAACGCCATAGTCAATGGATGTACGACGTTCCGGATTTGCAGTCAATTGATCTATGGCTCTGCGAACACGTAGCGCAAAGTCCGCCCCAAGGTCTGGCTGCCGACAATCGTACCATTCCGCGGCGTTTAGCACATCTGACTCAAAGAGTGGGTGGTACCGTAACGCTCTACCCATTGCGTGAATCGCGAATTCGCTTCCAAACCTCCTCGTGTGTCGACCCGAGATTGGGGTCGGCCAACATCTCGTCTCGCCGCCGGGTCGCCTCCGTTAGCGCCCAATCGGGCAGTGGAAGAGGTGTTTTTTGGGCCGCCAAGTCGTCCCATATCTGTTCAACAAGCTGCAGTTTCTCTGCGGGATCGAGATCGCGAATCGTGTCTGTGTAAATGTCCATCAATCCCTCCCTAGCAGTCATTCTAACCGAAGTCGGCGATCCAGGCAAAGCGACCGAAAGCCCGGCCGTTTCGGCGAACGTCCGATTCTACCCGCGTTCATTTTTCCGAGCGGTCCGATGTCGGCACGTCCCGGCACCGCTGAGGATACCGCGCCCGCTCACCATGTCAACCCAGTTTGGCGGCATTTCAGTGGGTGGATGGTCGCCGTATGGAATATCGCAAAACCGATGCGCCACGCAGTGCGAACACGGGGAACTAACGGGGGCACGAACCACGGCCGTCGCGGCAGAGCCCTCAGCCAAAACCGCCCATTTCACTGCCCGCCCCGCCGTGCCGGCGGGCCCCTTCCGACGCCCGCGTTTTCGGCCAAGCCGGCACGAGGCCCACTGCCGTAGCCGGCCCCATCTCGTCCGACCGTCCGCCCCGGCGGCGGGCGTTCTATTCGGATTTTCGGACTGCCGAATTCCGTTGGCGCCGGCGCGTCTCCCGAGACGCGCCGGCGCGAACTTCATTGCACGGTAGGGCGTGCCGGTTTGCATGAACGGGCGACACGAACGCCTTGTATACGGACGAGCGGCGAGACTGCTATTTCGGGCCAGATAATCGCCGTTGGCGGCCCCCCGCCAACGTCCGATAATGTATCTTATGTTTGGTCGGAGACCCGTTTTTCCCCGGAATACGGCCACACAGACTCTTGCCGCAACCTCAGTTTCCGGCCTTGCCTGAACCCGAATCCGGCCACCGAAAGTCCGTCGACCACGGGTCGACGCCGTGGCCGATCGTGCCCGGCACCGTGGCCCGCTCCGACGCCGCGCCCAGAATGTCCTCGACCACTCCCCTGCCGTCTTCGCGCGTCGGATCGGTCAGCTTGTCCAGCGGGCCCGGCCGCGGCGGCGTTGCCGGATCCAGACGCCGGTCCAGCTCCTCGATATACCCGCCCAGCACGCCACGAACCTCCTCCGGCAGAACCGGCTCGGCCCGCTGAATCAGCCGGGCGATATAGTACCCCGATCGCGACCGCAAGACGGCCTGCCGGGCGGCCTCGGAAAGCGTCACGGCAAAGAACGTGATGACCAGGCACAATGCAACGCCTTTGAGCCCTCCGAACAGCGCTCCCGCCTGCCGGTCGAACTCCCGAAGTTGCACCCGGTCGATCGCGTGCGACACCATCCGAAAGACAATCCAGATCAACAGCGATACCCCCAAGTACAGAACGAACATCGCGACAAAACGATTCCAGGGTTCGCTGCTGCTGAACAGTGGCGCCAACAGTCCACTGAAGCGAATGGCCACGGCCGCGCTGAGCACTAGCGACGCAAGCGACGCTATCTGCCACGCCATGCCCTTCCATGCGCCAAGAACGACCGCCACCAGCAGCACGGCCAACATTCCAATGTCGTACGCTTCGAGCGGCAGGCTTTCCATCACTTCACTCCTTGAATCAAGGTCACCGGACCATTTGCCGGCGGGAATCCCATTGGCAACCAGACAGTATACCGCTCTAGCGCCGTCAAGCGAAGATCAATGAGGGCATGAGGGCAGGGCAGTGAGCGAGAACAGAAGACAGCACTGCTATCAAATGAAACTGCTATTGGTCGGACCGAGCGGAGCGGGTAAAAGGCGTTCCGGGGAACCCTTACTCGCTCAACATGGCGCTGTCTCATGGCCAACTTCAAGACCCACCTGACGTTCAGCACATTCGTTGGCGCCGGCGCCGGCGCGACAGCCTACTTGGCATTCGACGTGCCGCTGCCAACCTGCATCCTGGCCGGCGGGCTGTGCAGCGTCTCGGGCATGCTGCCGGATATTGACAGCCACTCCGGCGTACCACTTCGCGAAAGTCTCGCCTTCGGTGCCGCCATCGTGCCAATGATGCTGGCCGACCGGCTCCAGCAGATGGGTCTTTCCACCGAGTCGATCGTTTTGGTCGGCGGGGCCACCTACCTGTTCATCCGGTTCATCGTTGCCCGACTGCTGAACATGTACACGGTGCATCGCGGCATGTTCCACAGCATTCCGGCAGCCGTGATCTTCGGCGAGTTGGCGTTTCTGCTCTCCTCGGGCGATACGAACATCCGCCTCTTCAAAGCGGGGGCCGTATTCACCGGTTACTTCTCGCACCTTGTGCTGGACGAGATCTACAGCGTCGAGTGGGCCAAGGGACGGCTGCGATTGAAGCGGTCGTTTGGCACGGCGGTGAAGGTGTGGGGCAACAAGTGGTGGCCGAACCTCACCACGTTCGCCAAGTTGGCCATCCTGAGTTACGTGGCATTCCGCGAGCCGGGGTGGATGGACCAGTACCAGCAGCGCGTCAGGCCGCGGATTGAGCAAACGGCAAACCAGTGGATTGACCGCGTGATTCGCTAACGACCACCAGCAGCGCTTTCGACGAGCAGCGTTACCGGTCCATCGTTGACCAGTTCCACCTCCATGTGTTGGCGGAAGCGGCCAGTCGCCACCTCAATGCCCAGTTTCCGCACGGTCTCAACGAAGACCTCGTAAAGGGCCTCGGCCAGCTCGGGCGGCGCGGCATTGATGAAGCTGGGGCGACGTCCCTTGCGACAGTCGCCCAGGAGCGTAAATTGGCTCACAACGAGCATGGCGCCGCCAGTCTCGTCTAGGCCCCGATTCATCTTCCCCTCCCAGTCCTCGAAGACCCGAAGCCCGGCCACCTTCTCCGCCAGCCACCGAGCGTCTCGCTCGGAATCAGCATGGGCAACCCCCAGCAATACGAGCAGTCCGGCGCCGATTTGCCCGGAAACTTCGCCACCGACAGTTACTCGGGCGCGGCTCACCCGTTGCACGCAAGCGATCATGCGGCTTACCATACGCTACCCCTACCCACGTTTCCAGTGGGGACTATCATAATGCAAGCACGGTAACGCAGGCTGAAACGGGGTTTTCCATGTCGAAACGCACGCGAGTCAACGAGAAGCGACCTCTCATTGCCCTGACCATGGGTGATGCGGCAGGAGTCGGCCCCGAGATCATTGCCGGCGTCTGGCCGGAAACGGTCGTCCACGAGTGGTGCCGACCCCTGGTCATCGGCCATCCGGAAATCATGCGCCGGGCAGTGGCGTTGTGGCAGACCAACGTGAAGGTGGTTGAAATCGAGTCGGTCTCGGATGCCAAGCCGGAGCCTGGTCTGATCCCATGCATCCGCTGCTGCCGAGACGACGTACTCGACGTGTTGCCAGGGCAAATCGACGCGCGCACCGGTCAAGCAGCGTTTGATGCCGTCGTGAAGGCCGGAAAGCTAGCCCTGGCAGGCGAGGTTGACGCCATCACAACGGCCCCGCTACACAAGAAGGCCCTGCGCGAGGCGGGCCATGCCCACCCCGGCCATACCGAGCTTCTGGCAGAGATTTGCGGCGTGTCCGATGTTGAGCACTTCGCCATGATGCTGTATCTGGCGCCCAGTGACGACGTGCTTGGGCCGGGCGGGCTGGCCGTCGTTCACGCGACTTTACACGTGGCCATGGCCGATGCGATCAAGCAACTGACCGAGGAGACCGTGCTGGGCAAAGCCCGGCTAGCCGATCAGTTCATGACTCGGCTGATGGGCTCGCGACCGCACATCGCGGCATGCGCCTTCAACCCCCATGCCGGCGAGGGAGGCCTGTTTGGCGATGAGGAATTGCGAGTTATCAGCCCGGCCATCGAGCGGGCTCGCGCCGAGGGAATTCACATCACCGGGCCGGTGTCGAGCGATATCGTGTTCGTCCAGGCGCGCGAAGGACGCTTCGACGCGGTCGTGGCCATGTACCACGACCAGGGACATATCGCTCTGAAGCTAATGGAAATGCATCGGGCCGTGAACGTTACGCTGGGGTTGCCGATCATCCGCACCAGCGTAGCCCACGGAACGGCGTTTGATATCGCCTGGACTCGTCGCGCGGAAACCAGCGGCATGATCGAAGCGATCCGCGTGGCAAGCCGGCTGGTCGGCGGCGCGGGGTAAGGCGACCGCCAGATTGAAATATACCCAGAGTAGAACAATTGTCCCAATTGTTTGAAAACAGTTGGGACAACTGTTCTACATTCAACACTCACCCAGCAGGTTGGCCAACGCTTGCCCCGCGCATCTTCTGCCGGGCGCGGCTGAGAATGGGGCCAATACTATTCATTGGCATACCCACGCTCGTACTAATTTCCTGGTAGCTCTTGCCCTCCAGGTGATAGAGCTTCACGACCTCGGCTTCCTGCTCGGCCAGTCCGGCAAGCAGCCGCTCCACCTCATCTCGGTTTTCAAGCCGGTCCTCGACGGTCGGCTGAGCATCGGCAATGTCTCTCACGACCTCATCGGTATTACCATTTTCGAGCCGTGCAACCGTTTTCTGGTCCAACATGGTCCGAACGATGATCCGACGTGCCACGACGGTCAAATACGTTGCCAGACTGCTCTCGCCACGAAACCTTCGAAGCAGAGCCAGATCGTCCTTGACGATCGTGAGAAAGACCTCTGCGCAGAGGTCATCGCGGTCCGCCGGACGTAGCCGGACGCTCCGCGACTGAGCCGTGTGATTGATCACATGGACAATCAGCCCCATGAAGCGGTCGACAAAGTCCTCCCATGCCCTGGGCTTCGCGTCCAAGCATCGCTGGAGCAAGTTTCGGTCGATCTCGGAAAGTGCCACGCTGTCGGTCCCCTCATCGTAGGCAGCGCCCTGTTGACAGCCAAGCTGACCGCGCCGGAAGGTCGGCAGTCGGCTCAAGACGCAACCCCCGACGCTGGATTTCATTTTACACGGCAAGGGCGCAAAGTGCAAGGCAAAGTGTCGATTCGCCCTGTCCCTGCTGGAATGCCAGATTTACCGGCTGGAAAACCCACCTCAATGCAGGACTCAAACTCGCTGCAATTTCGGTAACCGTTCACAGGGGGACTGTCCCAATTTTCGCGGCACAAAGGGCGTTCTTTCCCAATGATCCACCGTTTCCGCCGCGAAAATGGGACTGTCCCCTTCGCATTTCGACGCCACCCCACGACAGGGGAACACGACCACCCAAGCATCTTCTCAATCACTCGCCCCAACGTTCCATAGCATTGCTTCTACCCATGTTCTCCAGCTTGCGTATTTGGGGTTACCCAACTTCAACAGCAGAACGGGGTTCCGTTTGGGTCGCTCGGGATGGCGCATCAGGAGCATCTTCGCCTCCTTCGGAGTCCGCCCTCCTTTGCGAATGTTGCACGCGAGGCAGGCACACACCACGTTCTCCCATACCGTCTGACCGCCACGGCTGCGAGGAATCACGTGATCGATGCTAAGTTGATGGGTCGGAAAGCGCTGCCCACAGTACTGACAGATATGGCCGTCTCTGGCAAGCACGTTGCGTCGATTGAGGTTCAGACGCCACTTGGGCACGCGGTCAAAGCCCAGCAGGCGAATCACCCGCGGCACCCGTATTTCAAAGCTTACCGTGCGCACCCAATCGTCGTACGGCTCCTTCTGTTCAGCGAGCAACCCGCTCACCTCGCGCCACGAGTGGAAGGTGTAGGCGCCGAACCCGCTCTGGTCCGCATGGATTACCTCGGCCAGTTCGCGATACAGCAGCCCAAACGCACGGCGCGCCGTGACCACATGTACAGCCATATACTGCCGGTTGAGCACCAGGACGCTGGCTTGGAGCCCCGAACTCGCAGCCGGCAGGCCGTCGGATGCTGTCGCAACCCGACCGCCAGCCGGATGTCCCTGCCGAGTGCGTCGTTTCGCCTTGAGAACCTGGTGCATGAGCCAACCCCGGTAAACGGCCACGATGCCGCCATTGGTAACCGTTCACAGGGGGACTGTCCCAATTTTCGCGGCACAAAGGGCGATTAAC
>CAZASB010000077.1:5144-16394 GCA_964487655.1 uncultured Planctomycetaceae bacterium | reverse complement strand
CGTCGCATAGGTCGTTTTCCTTGTACCAGTAGGTCTCATCGGCTTCGTTCCGCGACCGCACCTGCTCGTGCGTCGCCGGGTAATCGTGCCGCAGCCACGACGCTGACCAGGCCGGGCCGTGGCTGCGTACCTAGCGTGCCGCTCGCTTCGCTATCTGGCCACCATGAGGGGGCGGGTAAGTCCATCGGGTGCGGGAGCGCGCCACCGAAACGAAATGCGCCGTCAGCCACTCGAACCGAACCATCGTTAGTGGGTGATACCGGGCTGACCCCCACGGTTACTATCCAACCGGGGTTCGCTGGCGATTGAGCACGAGCAGGTCGTCGACGCGGAAGGTGGCAAGGCAGCGCGTCTTTCCGGTTCGGTCGAGGAATTCGACCTCGGCGCCGTCGGGCGGGAGCAGTTCCACGACGGTTCCCACGTCGCCTACCTCGACGTTCGGGTCATCGGCGCCGCGCAGGACCGCCACGAGGTCGAGTAGTTCGGGTTTCTTCGTGTTAGGCATAAGTCGGTTCTCCTCCTGTTTACAGTATAAAGCAACTCACCAGTCGGGGGAATTGCTCGCCGGTGCGAACGATCCATGCCGAGCGGATCGTGGCCGTTCCCCCGGGCCCATGGAGTGTAAAGTCGATCGTGTAGCGCTGTCCGTAGTGGTCCAGCTTCCCGGGTACCGCGTCTTCGCCGGCTGCCCCTTCCAACAGCGCGTCGAGTAGCAGTTCCGCATTGTCCATGCCGATGCCGAGCAGTCGGCGGAACAGGTGCGCCTTGTGTCTTCCGTCGTCGTGTTCTTCGCTGAGACAGTATTCGATGATCTTCCGTTCATCAATAAACGCCTGCCCTCCGTTGGGGAGCTTCATGACCGTGTCTCCTGATACCGCTCTTCATTGAGCATGACGTGTTCCTTACTTGGTGCCTTTGGCTTGTCCTTTCAAAACAGCTTCATCTGTGTCTGCACCTGGGCCATGGTCTCTTTCGATAGCCAGTGTTCAACGTGGTACACGTAAGCGTTCAGCGCCCTTCCGCTGGGGGGCGGGGCGATGGTGATGTCGGGAAGGGTGTTCGGGTCGGAAAGATGGGAGGTAAGCAGTACGCGGTTCAGCAGCGGCTCGATGGGGTACGTGTACAGGTGCGGGCTGGGTACGTTGACAGTAGCCTCAAGCGTCAGGTATCGCGGGGCGCGGTACTCAGGCATGGCGGCGCTGCCGCCGCCCGCTCTTTGGATAGGGGGCGCGACGGTGTGTTCAGCGGCGCGGGGCTGGTGGGGTTCGTCGCGGTCGACGGTTACGTATTCGATTCCGAGTTTCAATCTTGGCGCTTGCCTGGCCGCGTGGAAGATGGGCAACGGCCCGCGCGCTTGTTCGTTAAGCCGAATGACCACCTGGAGAATCTCTCCAGCAGGCTTCGGCACCACTGCCGCCGGCAGCCGTTTGATGCGCGGGGCGCCGAGGTCGGCGATGCAGCAGGTAGCCGGGCGGCCTTCCGCCGAGGCGTCGCGCACGACGTTGTTCATCGTCACGCTGCCTTCGTACGCCACGGGCGGGGCCGTTGGAGGAGACTTGCCCAGCAGAGAACCCGCCGGATACAGGTACAATAGCACGCGCCGCCCGGTTGGGAAGAGGTCGCCCGTGGGGGCATCGGATACGGGGACGAATAGTTGCAGCGGGTCGGGCAGTTCGGGCGTGGCCGATCCGCCCGAACCGGCGGTGGCCGATGCACAGTGATCCTCGGCGTGCATGACCAATGCGCCCATCCGTTCAAAGCCGGGAAAGGTCTCGCTCTCAACCGCGGGCGGGCCGATGCGCCGATGCAGGTCCCACTGGACGGTCTGGTAGAAGGTCAACCGTTGCTGGGAGAATGGCTCACTGCGGCGAGCGCAGGCGTCGACGTGTTCCCGAACTTCAGCCACAATAGGGTCCGAACTTAGCCGCCGGCAAAAGTTTCGTGAACTACAGTACCACAACTACATCGTGACTGGGGTGGGAAATGTACTCTGCGGTTAGCGGTTTCTTGTCATGAGGCGCTAGGGCGGGGTAGCCCTGCGGATCCACTATGCAGTAGCACTGGACGGCGAAACCACCGGTCCTTCGCTCCCTGCCAGTGTACGTCGCCACCAGAGTCTTTCCCGGAAAATAGCGGGGGGCAGGGTATCCGACAGGATTCAACCAGACAACATCAACAAGGCGCGAATAGGGCTCGGGTGGAGAGCCAGTCGCAACACCCGCTGCCTGAACATAATCGTGCAAACCGGCCCAATTGCCGGCCATGTCCGGTTCATTGCAGGCGGCGACAAGCCGCGCTACTTCTGCAGCATCCTCCACTCTGATCCCCATCGTTTGGCCATCGTGTCCCTGATTCCAAATCTTGAAATTGCAGCGCATACAAACCTCCGAAGTGCTAAAGTGATGCTATTCAATGCCATAAAGGCGTGCCACTCGATCATCAATTTCACTCAGTACACTACTGTCAATCGCGTCGCCGCGATCTAGACACTTTTCTACGAGTCGCGCAATTATCCGTTGTTCAGAATGACTCGCCGTTGGTACGGGCAACAACTTGAACTGAGGCGAGCCAAAACGCATGTATCCTCCTGCCAAGGACAACGACCCAAATAGAACCCTGTACAGCCTTTCCATCGTTGTTGAGTTAAGAAGTCCCGCGAGGTACAATCCGTCGATCCCATCCTTGGGAATGATGAGGACTGTGGCAACGCCGGCCGCAATGGGATCACGTACCCACGTACACGTCGGCCGTTTGGACATCCCCGACGCGATAATCTTCGGAGTATGCATCTGCTTGTAACGACGTTGGGAGATGGCATCATGCTGTCCATCGATTACGGGCTGGTGATACACCTTCCTCAGGTACTTAACACCGTGGGTTTCCCACGTATGGGAGAAAGGACGAATATTGCCACTGACAATGAATGGAACATAACGCCCTCCAATAGCCCGGCGCAGAACACGGCCATCATCATTGATCGCGGATTTCCACTTATATGCTTCGTCAACCGTCGATGAAGCGGATACGGTCGCGATGTGTTCAAGCACTAGTTCGGCTTCCAAAGCGGGAGCCAGTTGATCCACACTCGGATCGACGAGCAACGACCAGGAATGATTACCGCGTCGTGCAATTGACATTGGAACGCGCTGAACGTGTTTGAGTGTTACGCGATCCAGCGCACCATTGGCTGTCGTGAACACATCAACCGTCGTATCGCACTTTGCGTGTCGACATTTCGTGCCGATAGTGATAAATGGATAGACGGCAGCACCGAAGACTGGGACGCTAGAGAGATCGGTTAATGACCTGAGTTGAGCGTGCGATGTGAAGTACTGGCGGAGCGAGTCTGCATACTTAGCACTCAGCAGCTTGTTGGGCGTAATATATGCCAACATCCCTTTGTCACAAAGGAGTTGGAGGCCGCGTTCCATGAATGGGACGAAGATGTCAAAACCTCCACGAGCCGTCTTGAATGCGCGCTTTAGGGCTGCTCGATATTCAGGAGCATTTGCATCTTGCGAGAACATGTTGACATACGGCGGATTAGCCAAAACAACATCAAACCCACCTCGGCGGTTAGAAAACACCTCGGCGAACTGAATCCGCCAATCAACGACACCCTCGCCGTGCTCGGCAGCGAGTTCCTTTCGCAGCCGGGCTTCTCCGCTCACAATGGTGTGCCGGTACTCCTCCTTCTCCTCGCCGTGCGCCAGAAAGTACTGCTTCTTGACGATAGCCAATACGTCCGCGGATGCTTGCAGCAAACCACGGAAGAGATCAGGCATCTCCTGAGGATCGGGCGCTAACAGCGAATCGCCCGTCTCGATCTTAAAATCGAGGTTGGGGAGCGGCACGGGCTCGTCGGCCTCGACCGCCAGCGAGAGCCAGAGACGGAGTTTGGCGATGTTGGTGGCAAACCGGTCGATATCAACCCCGTAGAGGCTTTGGCTGATGATGCGGAGTTTCAGGTCGTACAGCGACCGGGCGTCCTTCACCAGCTTCTCGCTGTACAGGAGCCGGTAAAGGCCGACCATCTCTTGCAGCAGGCCCAAAAGGTAAGCGCCGGACCCGCAGGCCGGATCGACCGCCTTGAGGTCGTCGAGCGCGGCAACGATTTCGCGAGCGTGGGTTTCCCGGAGCTTGCCCGCGTCTTGCTGATCGACCAGGGCGGCAATGGCCGAGTGTAGAGGGTTTTCGACATTGGGCGGGGCGGGTTGGGACGCAGGGGTCGATGGGACACGGCGTGAAGAGGCAGACGGCACACGGCGTGTGCCTACTACATTGCCAACTTTCCCGGACAGATAGCCTTTGAGCGCTTCGCGGCACATGAAGGAGACGACGGGGCGGGGGGTGTAGTAGGAGCCGCTCTCGTGCCGGCCGGTGACCAGTTCCTCGAACACCTTGCCGAGCATTTCGGGGTCGACGGCCACTTCAATGTCGAGCGGGGTGGACTCCTCGACGGTGAAGTTGTAGCGGTAGAACAGCCCGCCCGCGCGCTCGTCGGCCAGAATGCCCTCGAACACTTCGTCGGGCAGGTCGGGCACGCGGTTGTCGAGTTCCGTCGGCTCGAACAGCCCGCCGTTCAGGCAGGGCACCCGGCCGTAGGCTTCGCTTTGCTGCTTGCCCTCGATGGACATTCCCTCGAAGAACAGCGGGCGCAGCCGGCCCTTGTAGAACGACTTGCCCCGGTAACCGCCCGCGGCGTACAGGGCGCGCAAATAATCGTTGTGGCCATCGAACGTAAGCCACTGCTTGCGCTCGATGAACCGCAGGAACATGAGCCGGTTGAACAGCGTTTGCGTGAACATCCGCAGGTCGTCGCCCTTTAGTGTAGTAGGCACACGCCGTGTGCCGTCTTTGCCTTTTACAGCACACGGCGTGTGCTGGCTACAATACTTGCCGATGAGCGCCTCGGCCCTGGCGAACACGGCGGCGTAGTCGGCATAGAATCGCTTGGTGACCTTCTCGACGTCGAACGCCTGGCTCCATGTGTCAATCCAGCCTTGGGCATCGGGGCTGCCGTCAGGCCACTCCAGCGCGGTCAGGTTGTACTCGCACAGGGTGCGGATGGGATCGCCCGGTCCCCAGCCAAACGCGGCCAGCGGCGCGGTTTGGCTGTCCTGCTCGGGCGTCTTGAAGTGGACAAACCGGTAGTGCTGGTAGTCGTGGTTGCAGATGAACAACAGGTTCTCACGGCTGAAGGAAGCGAGGCTCGACTTTTTCTTCTTCGACGGAACGAGCCCCCGCAGCACCTTGCGCAGCGGGCCCGTCATGCCTCGGCCGGTGGCGAACACGTCGGGGCGGTTGAACTCCAGGATGAAGATGCCCCACGGGTTGCCCGCCATGGGGCGGATTTGGCGAATCGTGCCATCGACCAGGTGCTTTGCAAGGCCCTCGGCCCGCAGTTCATCGGCCGACCATTCGAAGCTGATCTCCTCGATATCCTCGGCCTGCTCGTCGATATCCCAACCGAGGGCGTCGATTAGCAGGTCCTGGATAAACGCCCTTTGATCTCGGGCGCATTTGACGGCACTTTCAATTCGTGCTGGGTCGGCCATGGGTGTTCCCTTATTGTAGTAGGCACACGCCGTGTGCCGTCCTTCTTTTGACACGCACTGTGTACGACGGTTGGCTCGGCGAATTCCATGTGCCATGCATCAAACGGCACACGGCGCGTGCCTACTACATTATCGTATCGCTTGGGTCGCGCCTACGCCAGTGGAGATACTCGCCTGGGCGGAGGTTGGCTTTCTTTGGGTTGTCGGCGATATAACGGCGAAAGTGGTCGAAATGCTCCGGACTGCGGACGAGGTGGTCGAAGCTCTCTTCGTGCCAGAACCGGCCGCGACGCCCCAGCGCCTGGTTGATCTTCGTCGCACTGTACCTCTTCCAGGAAGAGCACTGCTGTTCGATGTCAGTCGCGCCGAACAAACATACCAACAGGTGCACGTGGTTGGCGACGATGGCAAGATCGCCGAGCTTATATCGCTCGCCATCGAAGTGGTGCAGGTTGTCGGCGATGATCGCCGCCAGTTCAGACCGCTTGAGCACGCACGCGCCGTGACCGCGGTCGAGGTGTTCGAAAAACTCCTCCGAGAACAGGTTGTGGAACTCGTGCTGCCGGGGCTCTGGCAGCCCGCGAAGCCCTGCCCGCCAATGAGGCCTCGTCGGATCGATACCGTTGCGCTGGAGCCAATCGTTACGGCGGCGGTACCACAGGTCGGCAACCTGGGGTGGGAACGAATCGTCGGTCCGGTACGTGACGAAGTATGTCACCCCCGGCTGGTACCAGTGCGGCAGCTTGCCCGCCGTGATGCGCACGTCCAATGCCGGGTCGAAAAGCTCGAAGACCATGGTGCTGTCTATTGTAGTAGGCACACGCCGTGTGCCGTAATGGGTTGACGTCGGTTGTACGGTTTTGTGGAGCGTTTGGCGAATTCGGCTGATGTGAAGACGGCACACGGCGTGTGCCGTAATGTGGGTTGGTTGTTGCTATAACGGTGTTTGCATTCAGATGATGTTGGACACGGTCATGGATGCGCATAACGGCACACGGCGTGTGCCTACTACAATGTATTGAGTTCCATCCACGCTTTAAGGATTGGCTTGACGCGGCCCGGGGCCTGCATCGCCTTGAGAAACGTTCGCGTGATGTGCTTTTCGATCTTCCGCCGTATTTCGGCCAGCGATTCCTGATCGACCATGCAGCGGCGCGGGGTTTCCGGCGTCGCGCGGATGACGGGCGCCATGCCGGCGGCCTCTTCGACGATCGTCTGCCGGTCGAGGTCGTACAAGTACCAGCGGGTTTCTCCGGCGGCCTCGGTCCAGGGGAGGTCGCCGTTGGCGCGATCGGCCGAGTAGTCGGGCCGGGGCAGCCGGTAGCAGAAGAACACGGCCTTGGTGCCCTGTGCGGGATGCTCCTTGCCACTGAACACGCGGCCGGGCAAGGCCGCGATGCGCGCTGCCAGGCTGGGATCGGCGTCGAGCAGGCGTTGAAGTTCCAGTCGCATTTCCTCCTCGGCCGTAGTCTGGCCTTCGTAGCTCTCGTTGAAGTCGCGCAGGGCCTCGTAGTCGTCGTCGGGCCGGAGCAGCTTGCGCCCCTCGATGCCGAATGTCTTCGATATTTGGAGCGTCTTGTGCGTGACTCGCTTGTAAAGGGTAAGCAACTCGTTCAGCTCTGCCGGTGGGAGGAAGTTCCAGTACACCACTTTGCCGCGAAGCGGGCGCTGGTCGGGATGGTCGGCCAGCAACCGCTCCTCGACGGCCGGGTTCATGCGACGGTCGACGCGGCCGATGCGCTGCATGAGCCGCACCGGGTTCCAGTGCAAATCGTAGTTGATCATGCGGGTGGCGTCTTGCAGGTTAAGGCCTTCCGAGAGGACGTCGGTGGAGATGAGGATGCGGATTTCCTGCTCGCCTTTTTCGACCATTTCGCCGCTCGACGTACCGTTGTAGTAGGGGGCGAAACGGCGGATCACGTCGCCGCGGCTCTTCTTGCTGCCGCTGTCGATCTGCTCAATGCCCTCAATGCCCGCCTCCGGCAGTCGGCGATGGAGGTAGCGGGCCGTATCGGCGAACTCGCTGAAGATGAGCAGCTTGTGCTTCTTCAGTACGCCGTCCTTTGAAAGGAGTGCCAGCAGGGCGCGGAGCTTGTCGTCGTGTTTGGGCTGGAACTTGCTCAGTTCACCCAGGAACAGCACTACCTGATCGAGGTCGCCGTAGGTGTCGTTGAGGATTTCCTGAACATCGTAATGCTCGCGGTCGAGGTATTCGACCTGTTCGAGCATTTCTTCGGTGATGATGTCTTCCTCGGCATCCTCTTCCTCATCGTCGCCAAACAGTTCCATTTGCCGTTCGTGAACGAAGTGGGTCAGGTCGGAATGGCGGGCCTTCCACTGCTCCAGGCGGCGCTTCTCGCCCGGAGTTTCGCTATGCCGCTCGACCCAGGCCAGCAGCTTCACCAACAGCCGGCTGCACGATTGCTCGAAAGCGTGACTGGAACTCTCGAATCGCTTGAGGAACTGGGTGCGAATGAGCCCACAAACTTGCCGCTGGCGGTTTTCGACGAACGGGTCGATGGTCTTATCGTCGCCGCCGTAATAGGCTAAGGGGTAATAGATGCCGAGGGTGAAGAGCGGTTTGTCCTTTTCGAACGCCTTTTCGACCATCCCGAGCAGGCGGCCGTAGGTGCGTTTGACCGAATACTCGGCGACGATGGGGGGTTCGCGGTCGGGGAACATGGCCGCGCTGGCGCCCTGCTGCTTTTGGCTTTCCTTGACGTAGGCGCGGCTTCGCTGGACGACGAGTTCTCGGAACACGCGGTCGCCGGACAGGACGCGTTCGGCTTCGGTCAGGTTGGTTTCGGTGGCCGCGTCGGTATCGTTGGTCGTCTTGAGCAGTTCGCGCTCCATGTCGATGAAGTGCCGCCGCAGCGAGTGGATGCCCAGTTGTTTGGCGAAGTAGTTGTCGTTGGCGGTGCCATCGGTGCGGCGGCCCATGAACAGTTCGGCCATGTGGCGGAAGTCGTGCAGCGAGTTGTTCACCGGGGTAGCGGTGAGCATGATCACTTCTTTCTTGACCCGGGGGCCTTCGACCAGGTCGAGCAGTTGGCGGTACCGTGACGGCTGCCCACCGTGTTCGCCCGTTCGGCCCGGGTTTCGGAAGTGGTGGGCCTCGTCGATGATGATGACGTCGGCCATCTCCTTGATACGCTCGAAACGATAGGGAAAATCGCCGCCCCGGCCCAGGTCGGTATGGCTGAACACTACGAGACTGCTGAAGTCGCCGGCGCTGGTGCCGCCCACGTGGGGCAGGTACTCTCGCAAGGCTCGCAACCACACGTCGGCCAGGGCTGTCTTGGGCACGAACAACGCCACGCGCTTACCCTCGTGCATCACCAGCCGTTCGATGGCCATCAGGCCGATGAACGTCTTGCCCAGGCCGACGCCGTCGCACAAGAACGCGCCGCCGAAGCGCCGGGCGATTTCCATCAGCGCGTGGTAGCCTTCTTTCTGATATTGATCGAGGACGGAATACATGCGGGAACCGCCCTGCTGCGGGCCGGCCGCCTCCCACTCATTGGCCGTCAGGCGGTGGCCGCGGCAGAACTCGTGCAGCGCGCACACATAGATTTCGAATGGCGTGTACTCGCGGGTGTGCCGCTCGATGACGCGGAGGACTTCCTCGGTAACGTCTTCGGTGCCGTTCCAGTGCTCGTCGTACCATTCCTGGAGCACGGTTACGGGCGTGCCGGCAATCTGGACGTTCAGTTCGACGTTCTGGGTGATGCCCGGTAGCGTGAGATTCGACGAGCCGACCAGGGCGAACGAACCAACCACTTCTTGCCGGGCGTGAGTGATGTACGTCTTCGCGTGGAACTTGCCGCGACGGTACACGCGGCACTGGATTTTGCCGGAGCGGATGGCCTCGACGATGGCCGGCACACCGGCGAGGAAGTCGTTCTTCTCCTTCTCGGCCTCCAGGCTGTCGTCCAGACGGGTCGCGACCTGGCGCAGGGCTTCATTGAACGCCGTCTTGGTTCTACGCGAAACCTCGTCGCCCATGAGAATGCGGATGGCGTCGACCTTCTGCCACTCGTCGTTGAGGCCCAGCAGGCCGCCGATTTCAAAGTATCCGGTGGCCACGTCGATGGCGCTGGAAAGCTGGCACCAGTCGTGGAGGTAGCGCAGCACCTTCCAGTCGGTGTCGCTGTTGTCGACGATGAACAGTTCGCTACCGCTCTTGCTCGTGCGTTTGGGCATGGACGATAACCTGAGTGAATGACAGGCAGCTTGTTGTGAAGAATGGAGCACACCACGCCGCAACGTGGGGAACCGGTAGGCAAGGGGCCAATGGAACCGGTTGACTCCAACCGGCAAATCTCTACGCGAAAGCCGCCAGTTTACCCCCTACAGGGTGTGTGTGCAACCATCCGTCACGTCTTCATGGCGTTGCCCAAACGATGGATCTCGTTTTCGTCGCCGGTTGCAGCAACTGAGTAAGACCTGCGGGCTCTGGAGATTGCCAATCCGTCGGGAATCTGGGCTCTTCCGTTTCTGAGTGCAGAATTGCCTGACACGTGGATGAACCCGGATGCTGAGACATCCGGAACCATCCACCCTACGTCTTTTCACCACGGACTTGCACCCAGAAACGGAAGAGCCGGAATCTGTCGTGTGAGTAGCGTCGCAGAAGGCGAAGGCATCTGAGAGACCCTGCTCAGTTTGCCAATCTCGCGGTGGGACGGAGAGATCGGGACGGGATCCCTGACGTCAGACTGGCTGGATGGGGCTCCAGGGTCATTCCTTCTCGCTCCGCCGAAACGGAACAGGCAAGAATCGACGGCGTGAAAGAGGCCCCTGAAACGCGTCAAAATGCGCGTCACTTCGGCGGAAAACCGGCGTTAGAATACACGGCAGCCCCTATCGGCCGACATTGGCCCGAATAAGACAAGCCCAACGCAACCGTATGCCAGAGAAGCACTTACGCATACATTAGCTGATTGTGACCTATTACGGCCAGAATCATCAGTGGAGCGGAGGAGGTTCGAACTCCCGACCTCTTGAGTGCGATTCAAGCGCTCTCCCAACTGAGCTACCGCCCCGGCAGCATCCAAGCACGATTATCGTCTATCGACCTTGGGCCTTATCCTCTTGATTGTACGCAAGTGTGGTTTTTCTGTCAAAGGGCCTAGAATGGTAAAGTGCAAACCCCGCATTGGGCGGGCGTTAGCTTGTTGAGACACGGACACTCGGGCTGGATACCTGCGATTTGAAGGATGAGTCGAGCGATTTCCTCGGCGGCGGTCGGGCGGGCTTGCAGAAGCATGGCTTCACGCATTTCTTTTCGGCGAGACGGCTGGACCAGCAGATGGGCCAACGCGTCGTTGAGTGCCTGGGGGAACGCTACCGGGGTGTCCTTCTGCTCAACGACTTCGGCCGCGCCTGCCGACCAATATGCTCGGGCGTTCGCCCCCTGGTGGTCGGCTGCCGCATGGGGGTAGGGTACGAGCACGGCAGGCAGCCCGGCGGCGGCTAGTTCGGCCAGGGTGGTGCCGCCTGCCCGCGAGATGGCTAGGGAACTCTGCCGCATAACGCCAGCCATGTCGTCCAGCCAGGGGAGTACCGTCGCATGGAGTCCGGTGGCGGCGTAGCGCAGACGAGTCTCTCCGGTATCGCGTGCGCCCGTCTGGTGAACGATGTGCCATCCGGCCAGCGAATTCCGAAGGCTGGCGAGCACTGTGGGCACGGT
>CAZASB010000077.1:0-5044 GCA_964487655.1 uncultured Planctomycetaceae bacterium | reverse complement strand
GCCATGGGCACGCTGGCGTAGCCGCCCAGGCCCACTACGGCCGCCACTGGATTCCGGGCAAGGAATCGGCGTGCCGCCCAGTATGCGGCCGCGTTGGAAACGACGAATCGGAACAGGCCGAGCGGCCGAGTGGAAAACGGCCGGCACGAGAGCGCCAAGTACCGGCAGCCAACGTCGTGGACGCGGCGAGCGAATCCGCACGGACCGGTACCGGCAACGGTGATTGTCAGGCCGGGACACAATGCCCTGAGTCGCTCGGCCGTTGCCAGGCCGGGAAACAGGTGTCCTCCGGTGCCGCCGCCGGTCAGAACGATATGCGGCTGCTGCGTCGGTCGCTCGGTCATCGGTGCAATCCCTCCGCTGTTGCGGAGGCGATGTGTTCCAGCGCCGGTGGCGGCGTGGTCGTCTCGACGATTTGCTGGGGCGCGCGGGATGGCGACTCGGCGATGTTCAGCTTCAGAGCAGCTAAGCCGGCCAGTGCGCATAGCGCGCCGGCAATCCAGAACCGGACCACAATCTGGTTCTCCGCCCAGCCGATAAGTTGAAAATGATGGTGCAGTGGCGCGCAACGGAAGATGCGTTTGCGACGAAGTTTGTACGAGCCCACCTGCAAGATCACGCTTCCCGCCTCGGCCACGAATACTCCACCGACGACAACCAACAGCCATTCCTGTCGCGAAGCAAGAGCCAGCAGGCCCAGCAGGCCGCCCAGTGGGAGCGAGCCGGTATCGCCCATGAACACTTGGGCCGGGTGGCAGTTAAACCAGAGGAATCCCAGAACCCCGCCCACCAGGGCCGCGGCAGGCACGGTCAACTCGCCGGCGCCGGGAATGCGAGGAATGGCCAGGTACTGGGCCATCTCGGCATGACCGGCGGCATAGGTTACGGCCGTCATGGCGGCTGCGGTGACAATCAGGCATCCGCCGGCCAGTCCGTCGAGACCGTCAGTTAGATTTACCGCGTTGGAACTGCCCACCAGCACCAGGACGGCCAGGGGAATGAACGCGATGCCAAGGTTGCACACGTCGCCCCAGAGCGGCAGGCTAAGCACGAGCCCGTCGGGCAGGTGGCGATGATGCTCCCAAACCAGTATGGCCACGAGTGTCGCGACGACAAGTTGCGCGGCAAGCTTGCCGCGCACGGAAAGGCCATTGCGCAGGCCGCGCAGCTTGATCAGGTCGTCAAGCGCGCCAATCAATCCGAAGCCGAGCACGAGCAGCAGGGCCGCCTGAAGGAGCGGATTGGCCAGATCGCCGAAGAGACACGTGGCACCGACGAGGCCCGCCACGATGAACAGGCCGCCCATGGTGGGCGTGCCCGATTTGTGTTCGTGCAGGTGGCGGACGGCGTTGGAGTCGCACACGATGGGTTCGCAGTAGCGCGCCCGCAGCCAGCGAATCAGCCGCGGGCCAAGTGCGACGGCCAGCAAGAAGCTGGCCAGCGCCGCCAAGGCTGCCCGAAACGTGATTTTCTCCAAGCCGGCCAACGCCGGATGGTTCCATACGATTGCCAGTCGTTCCAGGAGTGCGAAGAGCATATTCTGACGAGGAGCGTAGCGGAAGAGTTCTGACGCTCTTTCCTGCTTTTTCCAGATCCCTGAGCAGCCGGGGGGCGCGAATGCGCTCCCCCGGCGCTCAGTCTTAAACTCCACCGTGAAGCGCCTACCGAAGCGGTTGACCCAGTAACCGCTAAGTTCGGTAGGTCAATGCCTCTACCCAAGGAGGGAAGGGTAGCGTCGTTGTCCCGCACAATCGACGCAAACGATGGAGTTTACCATTGGTCCGTTTGCCGCCTTGTCGCGGCAGTCTCCTGTTGTTTGGAATCCGAAGTTATGGACGCCGCTATGCAGTGCGGCGACTCGGGTATTGGTTCAGTGCCTCGATAATTCGTTCCATGCCGACCGTACGCGACCCTTTCACCAGCACAACGTCGCCGGGGAGCATCGCTTGGCCAAGATAGGGCAAGGTTTGTTCAATGGAATTGCAGGGAATCGTGCGCGCCTTCGGCAGGCCCGCCGAACGCGCGCCGGCCGATACATAGTGGGCAAACCGGCCACACGCGATGAGCAGGTTGGCATCGGCCACGACAACTGCCTGGCGTCCGAGTTCCCAGTGAAGCCTCGCCGACTCCTCGCCCAGTTCGCCCATATCGCCGAGCACGACGATCCGGCGGCCCTGGGCCTCCAGGTTGCGAACCAGTTCGAAGGCTGCCCGCATGGCCGTCGGATTGGCGTTGTATGTGTCATTGATGACCGTGGCGCCGCGGATTTCCGATACTTCGCACCGCATGGCGACTGGCTGGAAGTCTCTGATCGCGGCAGCCATCTCGTCCAGGTCGAATCCCAGACGTCGACCAACCGCAACGGCGCACAGGGCAGCGGTTAGGTGGTGCCGTCCCCAAACAGGAACCTGGAAAGGACAGCCGGAAACGCGAAAAGTCAGCACGCCGGGAGCCGTGTTGATATCGGCTGCTCGTACGTCGCAATCGGCGTTGGCGCCCACCCAAGTGATGGCCGCGGAGCAACGGTCCGCGGCAGCTCGCAACCAGGGATCGTCGGCCAGGACAGCATGACCGTCGCTGGGCAACGCAGCGAGCAATTCGGCCTTCGACTCGGCAATTGCTCGGCGGTTGCCAAAGCCTGCCAGATGGGCATCGCCAACTTGCGTAATGACTCCTAGTTTAGGCGCGCACAACGAGGCAAGCGAAGTGATTTCGCCACGACGGCTGGCTCCCAGTTCAAAAACGGCATAATCGTGTTCAGGTTCGGTTTGGAGTAGGCTTAGCGGCACGCCAAGATGATTGTTGTAGTTGCGGGGGCTGGCCGATCCTTGCAGACGCGCCCCGAGTACGGTGTGGATCATCTGCCGGGTGGTGGTCTTGCCCACGCTGCCCGTGACGGCGATTGGCGTGCCAAGGAATCGTTCTCGATACCACGTTGCCGCGCGCCATAACGCGTCTTGGGTGTTGCGCACGCGAATGATCCACCGATCGTCGGGCACGTCGACATCCGCGGCGACAATCGCGCCAACCGCGCCACGCGCAAAGGCAGTCGCCACAAACGCGGCACCGTCGCGTTGTGGACCGCAAAGCGCCCAGAACACTTCGCCAGCAGCCAGTTCGCGCGTGTCGATGCTCGCCCGACCGAGCAGCTTGGCCGCCGCGTCGGTTGCATCTTGGCCAACTCGTAGTTGACCGTCAATCGCTTTGCTCAGTTCGCCAACGGTGGTCATGTGTTTTCAGGCAGGGCGGTCTCTATCCGCGCTAGGTTGCCGCGTAGGGTTTCTCGGTGTACAGCCAATGGCGGGCGATTTCCGCGTCGTTCAACGGAACTCGCCGGTGCCCAATAATCTGATAGTTTTCGTGCCCCTTACCGGCAAGAAGCACACAATCGCCGGGCTTGGCCATCGCCAAGCCCTGGCGGATGGCTGCCTCTCGGTCCGGAAGCACGAGTATCTGGCCGGGCCGTTCGACACCTTGCAGGATGTCGGCCACAATCGCCTCGGGCTCCTCCGTGCGAGGATTGTCGCTGGTGAGCACGACACAATCGGCCAACTGCTCCGCAATGCGCCCCATCATCGGGCGCTTCTGCAGGTCGCGGTCGCCACCGCACCCAAACACGCAAATCAACCGGCCCGCCGTCACTGCCCGCAAGGTCGTGAGCATCATCCGCAGTGCGTCGGGTGTGTGGGCGTAGTCGACGAACACATCAAACGGCTGTCCGCATTCGATGCGTTCGAGCCGGCCGGGTACGTGCCCGGCAGCCTCCAGGCCACGCGCAACGGTCACCAGGTCCACGCCGTAGGTAAGCCCGACTGCCGCGGCGACTAGGCAGTTGTAGACATGATGCTCTCCGATCATGCAAGTCCGCACCGGCACGGTCTCGCTACCGGCCGACAGTAGGAAGGTCTGCTCGCTGGCAAGTCGCTCGACGACCGTCGCCGTGATTTCAGCCGACGAACGGATGCCCACGGTGAGCACCGGCCCATCGATTTCCTTTAGGTAGGCCGCCGAGGTAGGATCGTCGGCATTGATGACCGCGAATCCCTCCGGCGGCAGGTGGCGAAGCAGCCTTGCCTTTGTCGCACGATATTCGGCTGGCGATCGGTGATAGTCGAGGTGGTCGTGAGTCACATTCGTAACGCAAGCGGCGTCGAACCGCACCCCGGTCACCCGACGTTGATCTAATGCATGGCTCGACACTTCCATGACGGCATGGGAGCACTCGTTGCGCACCATGCGAGCGAGCCAGGTTGCCAGTTGATCGGCCGGCGGCGTAGTCCAGGGGGCATCGTCGGCGTCATCGCCGTCGAAATAGCCCAGGGTTCCCAGTACGCCCACCTTGTGCCCTGCTCGCGATAGCACGCCTGCAATGAGGCAGCTTGTCGTCGTCTTGCCGTTGGTGCCCGTCACGCCGATGAGGTTCAGTTGTCGGCTTGGGTTCCCCGCAAGCGCTTGGCAGAGGCGGCCGAAGGCATCGCGCGTGTTGGGAACTTGGATGACGGGGACGGTGAACTCAGGCACGGGGCGTTCAGCGACGACGGCCACGCAACCCCGGGCAACTGCATCGGCAACGTGGTCGTGTCCATCGTGACGATTCCCCTTGATCGCAACGAAGAGACTGCCTGGCGTGACACGTTGGGAATCGCAGGTACAGCCGTTTGGGAAGACATTGTCCGCGCCAAGCGGTGCCAGATTTGGCAACAGCTCATCCAAACTCGTCAAATATCCCGCTCCGGGACATGCTTGCATTGCCTGCGACCTCCATGCCTTGGCTGACACATCCTTGCGTCAATTCAGCGGTCGAATTGTTCCGATTTTGGTCGATCTGTCAAGACGAGATTCGTGCGGGGAAAGCCATTCATGTAGGCCGGCCCAAGATCGCGAGAGCATGCATGCCTTCAGCGGCGCAACCCGCCACGCCGCATGGACACGGCGAGCCGCCAGGCAAACGTCCAAATCGCAACTGAAGTTCCGGGTAACCGTTCACGTGGCGGCGCAGGCAGTTTTCGCCGCTGTATGCGAAGGGGACAGTCCCATTTTCGCG
>CAZASB010000076.1:0-16446 GCA_964487655.1 uncultured Planctomycetaceae bacterium | reverse complement strand
GTCTGTCCGGCTAGGCTGACGGTGACTTTCTCCCCCGGATCAGCCCAGCCCCAAACCGGGACCGGCGTTTCGCGTTGCACCACCATGTGCGTCGCAAAGATGCCCGGCAGTTTCACCTCGGCATCCGCAGGCAAGGCAATCAGGGCAAGCGCCGGTAATAGGATCGTAAGACAACGACGGCTCATGACGCACTCCTTTCCAAAAGTTCTTTGAACTACCGCAAATCCCATGTGGGAACTCCAGATTCGTGAGGCCCCACGGCACCAGGATATCCGCCAAACGAAGGCGACGCGAGTGGCCAGGAAGATCTCGACTGCCAGGGCGGAGAAGTTCAGGCAACTTGCGGGCACTAGGTATTTACGTGAAGGTCTGCCGCATGTAACGATTTTCTCGATTTTGCCGATTCTCCGGCCGATAAGTCTCGGTAGAGGTTCTAATTTTTTTGTCACGGGTTCACACCGGTTTCGGTGTGCGCAAACACTTCGGGGGATACACCATGCTCAAATGGCTTTCCGTTCTCGGTCTCTTGACTGCACTCTCGGCTGTAGGCAGCGGCTGCGCTCCGTACCACATGGGCTGCCATGGAGTGCGTGCCGGCGTGATGTGCGACCCGACATACTGTACTGACGGCTGCGGCACGATGCCGACAGCACGATACCAGGGCGCTTGCGGATGCGGTGAATGCGATCCCTGTGATCCATGCAGCCCGTGCTATTACGGCGAGTATTCGCCGTTTGGGCCGCTTGCCGCCGTCTTTCGTATTTTTCGTCCGATCACCTGGATGGGACCGGCTTGTGGCGAACAGTACTGGGGCGATTACATGTCGTATCCACCTGACTGCTGCGACCCCTGCGACTGCCATGGCAACTACACAGGCATGCACGTAAACGATTGTCCGAGGCGAGGCGACTGCCAAGCGTGCGGCACTTGCATGGAAACCGCCTGTGCATCGGGCTGCACCGACTGCGGTTGCGAATCGGGCTGCGTTGATGGCGGTTCATGCACGTCATGCTCGGGGCACCTTGGGGTGCGTGCCCCGGGTGTGCCCGTGCGGCAACAAATTGCCTACCGGGCGCAGCGGGTGCCAACGCAGCAACAGGTTGCCTACCGGGTACAGCGGGCACCGGCACGGCAGCAAACCGCGCACCGGGTGTTAGGCGTGCAGCAGACCGCCTACCGGGTACAAGGAACGCCCTCGCCACAAAAAGCCGTGTACCGAACACATCCGGTTGTCACGCGTTAGCTTCTCCAGACACCGAGAATCGGTAACAGTTCACGGAGCGGCGCAGATAGTTTTCACCGCTAAATGCGAAGGGGACAGTCCCATTTTCGCGGCGGAAACGGTGGATCATTGGGAAAAAACGCCCTTTGTGCCGCGAAAATTGTGACAGTCCCCCTGTGAACGGTTATGAGAATCGAGCGTGCAAGAACCCTCGTCGGAATCCGGCGCGACCGTTCTGGAAGCGCAGTCCATCAGCAAGACGTTTGCCGGCGTCCGCGCGCTGGCAAACGTCTCGTTGTCGTTGCGGCCGGGCGAAGTCCATGCCCTGATGGGCGAGAACGGGGCCGGCAAGTCAACACTCATGAAGGTGCTGGCCGGCCTGCATCAGCCGGACACCGGCACGATACGCCTAGGCGGTCGTCGCGTGTCCATTCGTTCGCCGCATGAGGCAATGCGGTACGGGATTGCGATGATCCACCAAGAGCTGATGCCCATTCCCAATCTGACCGTGGCGGAAAATGTCATGCTGGGCCACGAGCCGGCCTCTCGGTTTCTCGGATGGATCGACCGCCGTACCCTGCGGACGGAATCGCAACGGCTGCTGGCCCTGCTTAATGCCGATCTGCCCGTCGACCGCCGCATGCGCGAGTTGTCGGTCGCGCAAATGCAGACCGTCGAGATAGCCAAGGCCCTGGCATTCCAGGCCCGCGTGGTCATCATGGACGAGCCCACCGCCGCCATTTCCGGCCAGGAGGTGGAATCGCTATTCCGAATCATCGCCACGCTCAGAGAACGCGGCGTGGCAATCGTCTATATCACGCACCGGATGGACGAGGTCTTCCGAATCGCCCAAAGAGTCACCGTTCTGCGCGACGGGCAACACGTGGGGACGTATCCGGCGAGCGATCTCGACGAACCGCGCCTGATCTCGCTGATGGTCGGCCGCGAACTGACCGCCGTTTTCCCGCCAACCAGAGCCGTCCCGGGCAAGGTTGTCCTGTCGATACGAGGCCTAAGTCGTGGCGGCGCGTTCCGCAACGTTTCCTTCGACGTGCGCCAAGGTGAGGTGGTCGGCTTGGCCGGCCTAATGGGGGCCGGACGCACGGAAGTGGTCAGCGCAATTTTCGGCCTTGCTCCAGCCGATACCGGTAACATCGAAGTCCATGGAAAGCCCGCTCGCATCCGTCGTCCGGCTGATGCCATGCGCCACGGAATTGGCATGGTAACCGAGGACCGCAAGACCTTCGGCCTGGTTCCAGAGATGAGTGTGCGACATAATGTCTCGCTCGCGTCACTGAATGCCTGTTGCCGCGGCCCACTACTGCATCATGTGTGCGAGGCCGAGATGGTCGCCGCTTGCATGAGAGAGTTCGCCGTCCGCGCGGCCGACGACAGCCAAACGGTCCGCCAACTCAGCGGCGGCAACCAGCAGAAGGTGGTTATCGCGCGGACCTTGCTGGCGCGGCCGTCCATTGTCCTCCTCGACGAACCAACGCGGGGCATCGACGTAGGCGCCAAGATCGAAGTGTATGGAATCATCGAAAGACTTGCCCGTGAAGGAAAGGCCGTTCTCCTCGTGTCGTCCGATCTGCCCGAGGTGCTGTCGCTGAGCAGCCGCGTGCTGGTCATGCGTCAGGGGACGATTGTCTGCGAATTGAATCCTGCCTGCACATCGCAAGAGGAGGCGCTCCGGCATGCCATGCCCGTCTGAACCTGATAATATCCGCCGGCGGCCGTTACTCGGCGTCATTCGGCCCTATCTCCAACGGTTCGGCATTGTGATTGCCCTGGTCGTCTTGTGCATGATTCTCGGCGCAATAACGCCCAATTTCCTCACGCCTCGCAACCTGCTGAACGTGGCGCAACAAATATCGATCAACGGCATCCTGGCCGTTGGGGTCACCTACGTACTGCTGACCGGCGGGGTGGATCTCTCACTTGGCTCCCTGGTAGCCCTGACCGGCGTGGTGGCCGCTACGTTCGCCCATCCGGACGAGTATCCCGTGGTCGTGCCAGTCCTCTTGGGAATTCTTGCCGGCGCGGCGTGCGGCGCGGTCAACGGCGTGGTCATTGCGCGGGGGCAGGTAGCGCCGTTCATCACCACGTTGGGCATGATGACCATTGCGCGAGGACTCGCCCTGCTCGTTTGCGGCGGTCGCCCCGTTTCCAACATGAGCCCGGAGATGGCCCGGCTTGGCGGGGAAATTGCAGGCATTCCCATCCCGGTTCTGATCCTCGGCGTCGTGGCGGTCGCGTCGTGGCTGTTCTTGACCAACACACGAATGGGCCGGCATATCTACGCCGTTGGCGGTAATGCTGACGCCGCCCGCGCGGCCGGCATCTCGGTCCATCGCGTCAAGCTGTTCGCCTACACCACGTGTGGCGCCATGGCCGGCCTAGCCGGTGTCGTCCTCGCCGCTCGCATCACCGCCGGGCAACCCAATGCGGGGATTGCCTACGAACTCGACGCCATCGCCGCCGTCGTCATCGGTGGAACGAGCCTCTCTGGTGGGGTAGGCGGGGTAGGAGGGACGCTGCTCGGCGCTCTGCTTATGGGGGTGATCAACAACGGGCTTGACCTGCTCAACGTCTCCTCCTATTACCAACAGATTGTCAAAGGGTGTATCATAGTGGGAGCCGTCTGGCTGGATCGCGGAAACAAACACTGAGGAGCCCCACCGTGAGACTGCAATTGGGACCATGGGCCCTGGCCGTCGCCGTCGTCATCGTTTCCGGCTGTCAAAACCCGAACGCCAACTCCGAATCGGATGAGAAGCAGCCGGTTATCGGTGTGTCGCTGCTGAACCTCTCGTCCGAGTTCATCGTCATGATCGACCGCGCCATGCAGCAGCGGGCCAACGAGCTTGGCGTGCGGTTGATTGTCAACGACGCCCAACGCAGCGCGGAACGCCAGATCCAGCAGGCAGAAACGTTCATTGCCCAGCAGGTCGATGTCATCGTTCTGAACCCATGCGAGGTCGAGGCCAGTTCGCCGGCGGTCGACAAGGCCCTGGCCGCCGGAATTCCGGTAGTCAACGTCAACTCCGAAACAAAGTCTGTTCCCACCGCGCTGGTCGGCTCGCGCGACGAGGAATCGGGCCGCATCGCCGTGGAGTATATTGCCAAGCGGCTTGGCGGCAGCGGCGGCGTGGTGATGATGCAGGGATATATGGGACAGGCGGCACAGCTCCGCCGCGAAGCCGGTGCCCGCGAAGTCCTCGCAAAATATCCCAAGCTGCAACTGTTGGCCGAGCAGACCGCTGAGTGGGATCGCGCTAAGGCCATGACACTCATGGAAAACTGGCTCCAGTCGCATGGCGAGAAGATTCAGGCCGTCTTCGCGCAGAACGACGAGATGGCCATGGGTGCCCTGCTAGCCATCGAGCGGGCAAACCTGAAGGACAAGATCGTCGTCGTCGGTGTCGATGCAATTGTCGACGCCATGCAGGCCGTTCAGGACGGGCGGCTCGACGCGACCGTTTTCCAGAACGCCGCCGTCCAGGGCCGCACGACCATCGATACGGCCGTCGCCATCCTGCGCAACGAGCCTTTCGAAAGGGAATGCTTTATCCCGTTCCAGTTGGTTACACGCGAGAACGTCAAGCAGTTCACCACGGATTCTTCCAAATAGCCGTTCGCCAAGGAGTCCAACATGCCTACCGAAACCACACGACGTCGCTTCCTGGGTGCCAGCGCTGCCACTGCGGGGAGTCTGGCCTTTGCCGCGCCCGCCGTCCATGGCGCTGACAAAGTCAAAAAATATCGCACCGCGCTAATCGGCAGCGGTTGGTGGGGTAAGAACATTCTCAACTGCGCCATCGGGGCAGGTGAGTCGGACATTGTCGCCCTATGCGACGTGGACCAAAACATGCTCGATCGGGCGGTCGAGGACGTGGAGAAGAAGACCGGCGGCACGCCGAAGAAGTACAGCGACTACCGCGAACTGCTCGAACGGGAGAAGCCGGAAATCGTCATTGTCGGCACGCCCGACCACTGGCACGCCCTGAACATGATCGCCGCGGTTAAGGCTGGCGCCCACGTATACGTGGAGAAGCCCATCTGCCACACCATTGGCGAGGGAATCGCCATGGTCAAGGCCGCGCGCGAAGCCGACCGCGTCGTCCAGGTGGGCACCCATCGGCGCGTGTCGCCGCACAACGTCTCCGCCATGAAGTTTCTCAAGGACGGCAACGCGGGGCAAATCGGCATGGTCCGGTCCTTTGTCCACTATGGTGGTGGCCCCGGCGAACCGACGCCCGATAGCGATCCGCCTCCAGAACTCGACTGGGACATGTGGTGCGGGCCCGGGCCGCTGAGGCCATTCAATTCACGCATCCATCCCCGCGGCTTTCGCCAGTTCCTCGATTATGCCAACGGCCAGCTCGGCGATTGGGGCATCCACTGGATGGACCAGATACTCTGGTGGACTGAAGAGCTTTGGCCCAAAAGCGTTCACTCGATCGGCGCTCGACACATTCGTCGCGACAATACCGACGCACCCGACACGCAGGTGGTCAATTTCGAGTTTGACTCGTTTACCGCCGTCTGGGAACATCGCTACTACGCCGGCAACAACGCCGAGAACCACAACGTGGGCTGCTACTTCTACGGGACCGGCGGCACGTTCCACCTGGGCTGGCAAGATGGTTGGACGTTCTATCCCACAAGTAAGAAGGCGCCCACGCAGCACGAGGATCCGCAACTGCACAAGCCCGACGATCAGAACATCCCGGAACTCTGGGCCGACTTCCTTCGGTGCATCAAGACGGGCGAACGGTCGATTTGCGATATCGAGATCGGTCATCGTTCCACCGCGATGAGCCTGCTGGCCATGCTCTCGGTCAAACTCGGCCGCGCCATCCGGTGGGACAGCAACAAGCAGCGATGCATCGACAGCGCTGGCACGTTCGACGCCGAGGCCAATGCGCTGCTCGCGCGCGAGTATCGGCCGCCATGGCAGTATCCGGAGTTCTGACATCAGCTATCGACGCCTTGCAGTGCCGTCGGAATCGTATTCAATGGAAGCAAACTCGAATCACCTCCATCGCAACGCTTAGGTTCCTGACGGGAAAGAAACTTGCCAGGATATCGCGTGATTGATGATCGACGTTTACTCCGGACGCGGTCAAGTCCAGAGCTGGCGGTCGAGAATGCGGTAGTTGATCGCTTCGTTCAGGTGCGACGGTTGGATATCGACGCTCTGGTCGAGGTCGGCGATGGTGCGAGCGACCCGGAGAATCTTATCGTGCGCGCGGGCCGACAGGCCCAACTCGGTCATGGCGCCCTTGAGCAAGTTCATCCCCTCGCGGTCCAGTCGGCAGAACTGGCGAACCTGGCGATGGGGCATGTCGGCGTTATGGCGAGTCTTGCAGCCTTGGAACCGATCGGCCTGGAATCGTCGCGCACAGGCAACCTGCTCTCGCATCTCGGCGCTCGACGTTCCGGGCGTTGTGGACGACAACTCCTGGAATGCCACGGCCGGCGCCTCGATATGGATATCGATTCGGTCCAGCAGCGGCCCACTGATACGACTCATATAACGGGTGATTTGCGTTGGCGTGCAATGGCACTCGCGGCGAGGATCGGTGCGGTATCCACAAGGGCATGGGTTGAGTGCCGCAATCAACATGAAGTTGGCCGGGAATGTCGTACTATTCAGCGCCCGCGAGATCGTCACCGTCCCGTCTTCGAGCGGCTGACGCAGAACCTCAAGCGTTGTCCGGTTGAACTCCGGAAGCTCGTCGAGAAAAAGTACGCCATTGTGCGCGAGGCTAATTTCGCCAGGCGTGGGTACCGATCCGCCGCCCACCAGCCCCGCGTTCGAGATGGTGTGGTGCGGCGAGCGAAACGGGCGGACAGCCAGCAACGGCTGACCGGCCCGAAGCCGGCCCACCGCGCTGTAGATGCGCGTCGTTTCAATCGACTCGCCGGGTGTCAGGTCGGGCAAGATAGTGGGAAGTCGCTTGGCCAGCATGGTCTTGCCCGAGCCGGGCGGCCCGACCATCAGCAAGTTATGGCCCCCGGCCGCCGCGACGCACATGGCCCGCTTGGCCATTTCCTGACCGCGCACGTCCGCGAAGTCAACTTCGTACTGACCCAACTCGCGGAACAGCTCGTCCACTCGCGACGGAGTGGGCTCCAAATCGATCTCGCCGCACAGAAACGCAACCGCTTGCGCCAGGCTGCTGACGGCAAACACACTCGTGTTCTCCACGACCGCGGCCTCGGCCGCGCTCTCGGACGGCACGAGCAGTCCGGCCGTATGGTTCTGCTCGGCCGCCGCGATGGCCATCGAAAGCGCGCCTTTGGTCGGCCGTGTACTGCCGTCCAACGCCAGTTCGCCAATGACCACGTACCCGTCAAACCGATCCGTGGTAATCTGTCCACTCGCCGCCAGGACACCCAAAGCAATGGGTAGATCGAACGACGCCGCGTCCTTGGGCAAATCGGCCGGGGCCAAGTTAATCACCACCCGGTTCTGCGGAAGTTGGAAGCCCGAGTTCACAATCGCCCGCTCCACCCGGTGCGTGCTCTCCTTCACCGCCGCTTCCGGCAGTCCCACAAGAATGGTCTTCGGCAGTCCAGCCGGCGACACGTCGACCTCCACCTCGACGGGCAAGGCGTCGATTCCCAACAGCGAGAACGTCTTCAGCTTGGCGAGCATGGGCAATTCCGCGACGATTGGCCTACAAACGCGCCGGACCCCAGACGGCCCGTGAACGATTACCCAGATTGTGACATCTTCCTCCACCAAGGACAAGCCAGGGGGACACGCGTACTATTGAACGACGCACCATCGTTTTTCAAATCCCAACCTTACACGCATTTCGCCGGACTTCCTCAAGTCGCCCTGGAATGATGATCCCAGGCTGCGGCGCCAATAGTCTTCGGACAAACCGGTCGCTCGGCTGCCATCTGCCGATCGGCCACTAGCATGCGCAGCTCATGGTCTTCCGGTTCGGCAGGCGTTCCGTCTTTGTTCCGTCGCTTCGAAAAGATGACCCTTGAAGCAACCTTGGAACAGGTGCCCCGCGCAGTGGTGCCGGTGATTGAAGTATCCGATATAGCTACTGTTGTAGTAAGGGCTCGTTTCACTACCTCGACTGATACTGCTCCAGCTTGGTTCGGTCGACAGTAACGCCAAGCCCCGGCGATTGGGGCACGGTAATCATGCCGTCGACTAGTTCCAGTCGTTCGGCGAGGACGTCGTCGTGGAGTTGCGGGTATGCGCATTCGTTGCAGCCGTCGAAAACCGGCAATGCGGCGGCCAACTGGAGCATGGCGGCCGTGGCAATACCCAGCGACGGGCCACTGTATGCCAGGGTCTTCAGTCCCGCGGCTTCCGCCACGGCAGCCGATTTCCGGAGGGAAAGTAGTCCGCCCATCGCCGGAATTTTGAGGGCGACGAAGCACGCCGCGGCAGAGCGAACCACGGCCAGCACGTCGCTTGGACCGGTGATCGGACGCGAGACGGCCAGAGGGACGCTTGTCTGCCGTCCCAACGCGGCGGTGGCGTAAAGTTGCCTCGTATTGAGCGGATCGAGCAAGAACTCGACGGCGTGGTACTCGAGTTCGGCGCACAGATCGCGGGCGGCTTCGGCATCGAATCGCTCCGCTCCATCGAGACGCAATTCCGCTCGATCGCCGGTGGCTTCGCGAACGGCTCGCAGTGTTGCCAAATCGTTATCGAGGCAACCCGTTGCCGTGAGTATCTGGGCGTGGTAACCCTGCTGGGCAAGCTCAGCCGCCTGCTTGGCAGCCTGTACTGGATTTTCGGCACGTAGGCGGATGGCCACCGGAACTCGACGCCGGTAGCATCCGCCGAACAGGTTGCACAGCGGCGCGTCGGCCCGCTGGCCGATCAGGTCCCAGACGGCCATTTCCACGGCGCAGCGAACCGATGCGGCGCGCAACGCGTCGAGTGTGAGAATTTCTTCGATGTCAAACGCACTGCGGCCGAGCATGGAGGCGCGGAGGACGGCCGTGCGACCCGGCAATTCGTCGGCCCGCCAGCGAGATGGTGCCTCGCCCCAGCCCTCCACCCGGTCATCCGTACCTAGACGAACGATGAGTGACCGAACAGATTCCGAGCCTTCAGCTTGCGGCATACTGGCAAGCGACAACTCCAATTCCGATATCTGCATGGCGTTGGTGGATGCCGTTTTCTTTGTGAATTGCCTGCTCATGGTGCATATTTGGCGTTGAGGGGATGAGTTGCCGGACAGTCGTTTTAGTTGCGCGCGGAAGAAGCATCTCCGTGTTGCATCCTACCGCCAACGCAACTGAGGCGGTAAGGAGAAACGTATTTGTTCATCGCAAACACTTCGCTCGATTACGGTCGCCTGGAAATGTTCCGTCAGCCAGAAAACGCAGTCTTGCACCACGTTCTCCGGGGCGCTGGCGCCGGCCGTGATCAGCACAGTCTGGTCGGCGGCAAACCAGTCGATGTGGATGTCGTTGGACCCGTCGATCAGATACGAAGGAATCCCGGCGGCATGTCCCAGTTCGGCCAGTCGGCGACTATTCGAACTGTTCTCGCTGCCAACCACCAAGAGTACGTCGGCCTGGCGTGAAAGTTCACGTACGGCTGCCTGGCGGTTTTGGGTTGCATAGCAGATATCGTCTTTGGGCGGGCCGATAATCCCGGGAAAACGTTGCTTCAGCCGTTCAATAATTGCCTGGGCATCCACAACGGAAAGCGTGGTTTGCGTCAAGTAGGCAATGGACGCTGGATTCGTGGGACGGAGTCGGTCGACGTCAGCCAACGTCTCCACGAGTACGATGGCCTCGGGCGCTTCACCAAGCGTACCCACCACCTCGTCGTGTCCTGCGTGGCCGATCAGGACGATTGTATATCCCTCGCGGGCAAGTCTTGCGGCCTCCCGGTGTACCTTGGTAACCAGCGGGCAGGTGGCGTCAATCACTCGCAGGCCGCGTGTCTCCGCGATATGTCGAACCTCGGGCGCAACGCCGTGAGCCGAGAAGAGCAGGGTCGCTCTCTCGGGCACGGTCTCCAGATTGTCGACGAAAAAGACCCCTCGGCGTCGGAAGTGCTCAACCACCCACCGATTGTGAACGATTTCGTGGAACACATACACGGGGGATCCGTATAGTTCAATCGCTTGCTCCAGGCTTGCGATTGCCATGTTCACGCCCGCGCAGAACCCTCGAGGGGCAGCCAAGATGATATGCATGGTTTCTATCCCCAGTGTCGGTAATCATAGTGGCCACGCGACACCGAGGCTAGGGCTTTGTTTCCTTTCAATTGCCGAGTCGCTTTCCGTTTGGGCCCACGCGTAAGTTCCATGCTCTGGTGGGGGTTTCAGGGGATCGTGTCCTTCCGTAGAATGGCCCTTCCGTTTCTAGGTGCAGACTGCCTTGCCCCGGGGACGGCACAACGGCGTGTGCCTACTACATTGGAGCGGCCTGCACCTAGAAACGGAAGAGCCCGTAAAATGCACCCACTCAATTGCCCCCAGGAGTTCCACGCGTGCTATTTGGCGAACCGGACCGTACTCAGGCCGACCTGCATTTCCAGCTCCTTGGTTTCCCCGTACGCGTGCATCCGCTCTTCTGGGTGGTAGCTGTGCTCTTGGGCATCTACAGGCCCGATGCGCGTGCCCTAGTGCTATGGGTTGTGGCCGTGTTCGTTGGTGTCTTGGTTCACGAATTGGGTCACGCCGTGGTGATGCGTTGGAACGGGTTCCAGCCGAGCATTACGTTATACGGGCTTGGCGGCGCCGCGTCGTACGGCCCCAACGTCCACGGGTCGCAGTCGCTTTCGTCGTGGCGTCAGATTGGCATCTCCGCCGCTGGGCCGGTTGCCGGGTTCCTGCTGGCCGCCGTCGTATGCCTGGGCTTGGTCGCCTCGGGTACTAAAATCGAAGTGTTGTGGAGGCTTCTGTTCGGGCTGAACGTGACCCCGGCGGATTACATCGGTGGCGAGCTGTTCACATGGTTCGTCAACTTCCTTCTGTTTGTCACCATCGCCTATGGCATCTTGAACCTGATGCCCATTTATCCGCTTGACGGCGGGCATATTGCGCGCGAACTGTTCCTTATGGCGATGCCGCGCGAGGGGATTCGCCATTCGCTGATTCTTTCGATGCTCACCGCGGCTGCCATTGCCGTACTCGGGTTTACCCGGGGCAGTTTCTTCCTGGGCATCATGTTCGCCTACCTGGCCCTGGGCAGTTTCAATACATTGCAGCGATACCAGGGCCGCGGACCGTGGTAGAACACACTCCGCGCCATGCATGGCGACGTGCAATCCCCACTACGCGTTCCAGCCTGCATGGCAGAAGCGGTAGTATACCTCGGCGGCGGCAAGCACCTGATTGATGGGCACCCATTCGTCATGGGTATGCGCTTGCTCGATGAAGCCGGGGCCAAAGACGACCGAGGAGACTCCGGCGGCCGCGTAGACGGCCGCGTGCGTCCCGTAGGGCACGCCGCGCCGTTGGCAAAGGCCATGGACATCGCGGGCTACGGTGATGAGTCGCTCGGCGAGCGGTCCGTTTTCCGTATCGGGTAGGGCTGGGCCGCTGAGACCCGGCGGATCGTGATCCACAGGGAAATCGGGCCCTAGTTCCGAACGCAGGTAGTCGATTGCGGCAAGACGCGATTGGTGGTGATTTTCTCCGGGGGAGACGCGACGATCAATCTCAATCGTACACAGGTCCGGCACCGTGTTGACGCTTACGCCACCTTGGATCGTACCGACACTCAGGGTGGCCGGGCCGCATAGCGGATGGCCTCCCATGCGTCCCACGACGTTGCAGGCGTATTGCTCGAGGACCGGAAGCACGCGGGCCATTCGGTAGATGGCGTTTTCTCCAGCACTTGGGTTTGCGCTATGGGCGGCTCGGCCGTGTGTGTGGCACCGCCAGCGGATCATGCCCTTGTGGGCCACCACGACGTCGAGCCCGGTCGGCTCGGCAACAACGGCGCAATCCGGACGACGGGGCACGATACTATCGGCATCCGATTCAAATAGTTCAGTGAGCCTTGTGGCTCCGGTGAACCCATACTCCTCGTTCACGGTGCATGCGAGGAGTATCGAGGGCATGCCGGGAGGCCGCTCACTGGCCAGGCGGGCAACGGTCGCCAGCATGGCGGCCATGCCGGCCTTCGTATCGCAAGCCCCTCGTCCGTAAAGGCGTCCGTCTCGTTGCTCTGGACGAAATGGATCGATGACCATGCCGTCGATGGGCACGGTGTCCTGATGCGCGTCGAGCAAGACGAGCGGGCCACCCTGTTTAGGTGAGATGTCGCCTTCGAGCAGGGCAATTAGGTTCTCACGCCCCGGCTCTACCGGCTGCCGCTGCGTGCAGATACCCAGGCGCGCGAAGATCGCTTCCAGGGCGTCGGTAAGCCGGTTTTCAAGGTATGGTGGTCCCGAAACCACCCGTCCCATGGGGTTCACGCTTGGAATTGCTACCAATTCGCACAGGGTTTCGATCAGATCAAGCTGCACGCTGGTTCCTCTTGAGGTCTGTTTTTCGACGGCCCGGCCGGGGACTGGTCCATTTTTCGGCCAACCGACTCGACGGACGGGAAAACACGCAAGCCGAAAACATGGACCTGTCCCCTCACCGGCCGAAGGGGACAGTCCTCCGTGAACGGTTACTGAGGGCTGTTTACCCGACGGTTGCCAGCCAGTCAAGTGCGAAGCCCGCTTTCTGCTTTGGCAACTTGACCTCGGCCCCCACCCTGGGTATACTAAGAAGTTTGTCCGTAGTCAGTCAGTCTCATTCGAATCCAGACTAGGAGTTGTGCATGCAGGGGAATTCGGGTAACGGCCACAAGGTGACTCTTTTCAGCGGGCAAAGCATTCCCCTGGAGTTACACAAGGTGCGAGTGGTGCAGAAACTTTTTCTGCTCCCCATTGAAGAGCGGCTTCGAGCCATCCGGGAAGCCGGATTCAACTCGTTCCTGCTGAGTACGCAACACACGTTTCTTGATATGCTGACCGACTCGGGCTGCAATGCCATGAGCGATCGGCAGATCGCGGCCATGATGGTGGCCGACGACGCCTACGCCGGCAGCCAGAGCTACCTGCGCATGGAAAGCAAGGTGCGGGAGTTGTTTGACAAGCATTTCGTCCTGCCGGTCCACCAGGGGCGAGCGGCGGAGAATATCATCGGGCAAACGTTCGTGAAGCCGGGCGACCACATTCCGATGAACTACCACTTCACGACCACCAAGGCGCATTTCGAACTCAACGGCGGAACGCTGCACGAGATCTACGGGGACGAGGCCCTGAAGATCAAGAGCGACCATCCGTTCAAGGGAAACATGGATATCCAGAAGCTTCGCAACTTGATCGAAGCGAAGGGGAAGGACAATATCCCGTTCATCCGCCTTGAGGCCGCAACGAACCTGATTGGCGGGCAGCCGTTCTCCATGGAGAATATGCGCGACGTCTGGAAGGTGGCTGACGAGTTTGGCATTATGGTCGTGATGGACGCAAGTCTGATCGGCGAGAACGCCTATTTCATCAAGCAGCGCGAGCCGGGTTATGCGAGTAAGTCGATTGCCGAAATCCTGTTGGAGATGTCGTCCCTGTCGGATCTGATCTACTTCTCGGCCCGCAAGCTCAGTTCGTCGCGTGGCGGCGTGATTTGCACGAACGACGAATCTTCGTACCTCCGTATGCGAGATTTGGTTCCGTTGTTCGAAGGATTCCTCACCTACGGCGGCATGTCGGTCCGGGAAATCGAGGCGATGGCGGTTGGCTTGGACGAGACGCTGGACGATCAGATGATTTGTCAGTCGCCGTCGTTCATCGACTACTTTGTGCGGAAGGTCGATGGCATGGGCATTCCCGTAGTCACGCCGGGCGGCGCGCTGGGCGCCCACATAGACGCCATGGCGTTTCTGGATCATGTGCCGCAGGCCGAATATCCGGCCGGGGCGCTCGTCGCGGCGTTCTACCTGGCGTCCGGCGTGCGCGGGATGGAGCGGGGCTCCGTCTCGTCGGTTCGCGACGAGCAAGGGAACGACTTGCTGGCCGATATGGAGCTGATGCGATTGGCGTTCCCGCGGCGCGTGTTCACCCTTTCGCAAATCGACTACACGGCCGACCGGCTTGCCTGGCTGTATGAGAATCGTAAGCTGGTGGGCGGCTTGACGTGGGATGAGGAGCCAAAGGTGCTCCGCTTCTTCCTGGGCCGCCTGAAGCCCTGCTCCGATTGGCCGGAGAAGCTCTTGGCCAAGTTCCGGCAGGATTTCGGCGACAGCCTGTAGAAGGGGAACAACCTTTCCCGAGGTGCAACGATGGCGAGGGCGCGAACACCGGCGACAGAGCTTGCACGGCGGTTGAACGCGAGCGAGTGGCCGTTGTACGTGGTCGATGCCCAGTACACGCTCGTGTTCTTGAACTCCGCCGCGCAGGTGTGGCTGGGTGCTGCGGCTGAGGGCCTTCCAGGTACTCGCTGCGTTTACACAACTGCCCCGACTGAGGGGCCCGAGGCCATTGCCGCCGCCCTATGCCCACCTCCCGAGGTTATGGCTGGTGCCGCGATGGAGGCAAGCGTGGCAATTGGCGCGTCCGGTGGTAGTGAACCGACGCGACGAGTACGTTTCACGCCGCTCGGGACGACTCCGGAAGACGTGCTTGGCATTGTGGCCATGGTGCTGCCACAATCAGCGGACGTGGAGCCGGTTGGGGCCGCGGAACCCTTGGAAGACGAGCCGAATCCTCGCGGCTTGCATGAAATGGTTCGACGCTTCCGCCGCGAGGCGGCGGTACGTTACGGCGCGGATCGACTGATTGGCGACAGCCCGGCCATGCGCCTGGCTCGCTGCCAAGTGGAACTGGCTGCCGGCTGCCGCGCGAGCGTCTTGATACTCGGACCGCGGGGCAGTGGGCGTCGGCATACGGCTGGGGCCATCCACTACCGGGCGAATCGCGACGAATCGGGCCCGCTGGTTCCCATCGAGTGCGGTTCGCTTCCAGCGGAGTTGGTCTATTCCACGCTTCATGCGATGGCGGCTACTCAAGAAGGCCAGGACGCAAGGCGAGGAACGGTGCTGTTGTGCGACGCTGATCGTCTCCCCATGGAAATGCATGGTGCCCTGGCGCGGGTGCTAGGCAAGCCGTCCTTTGCCATGCGCGTTGTCGCCACGGCGGAGCGGTCGCCGCGTGAGTTGGCCAAACATGGAAAGTACGAGTCTGAGTTGGCGGCCCTGCTGAGCACCATCTGCGTTGAACTGCCGCCCCTGTCGCAGCGCCGTCGCGACCTACCTGCCCTCGCCCAACTCCTCGTGGAGGATTGCAACGTTCGGAGCGGGCGGCAATTGGGAGGGTTCACTCCGGAAGCGCTCGATCTGCTGACCAGTTGTCCCTGGCCGGGGAACTTGGACGGACTGGCCGCCGCCATTGACGAGGCGCACCACCGGGCTCCGGGGCCGTTGATCAGGGCCGAGGATCTTCCAGCCTCCGTGGGCCACGCGCGGCAGTCGGTTGGCGTGCCGGCGCGCCCGAAGGAAGAGACGATCGTGCTGGACGAGTTCCTCACGCGGATCGAACGCGAACTGATCCGCCGCGCCATCGATCAGGCCAAAGGCAACAAGGCCAAGGCCGCCCGGCTGCTGGGCCTGTCTCGGCCGCGGCTCTATCGCCGGATGATGCAACTGGAACTGGAATTGTAAGACAGGCGGTGCGGCATGACGGCACGACTGATTATTGCCGAACGCTTCGGCGGCTGGGCGACCGCGATTCGTATCGAACTGGCGGAGACGGGCGTCCGCTTGTGGGAGGTGGGGCCGCGTCCGAAAGTGCCATCGCTCCTGGCCGGGGTGCCCGCCAGCTTTCTAATTCTTGAACTCACGGTGAAGAACCCGCCGCGCTTGCTCGACATGCTTGCCCAAATCCAGCGAGACTGGTCGGACACCCGCGCGGCGGTGGTTGCGGATCGGTCGCTGGCCCAATGGGAGCGGCTGATGCGCGAGGCCGGCGCCGTCCACTTTCTTGTTTCACCTCGCAAGCTTGCGCCGCTGGTGAAACTCGCCTGCCGCCACCTTGCCGCCGCGCCCACGCTGCGGCAAACGCTTTCCGAACGCATCTGGTCGAGTCTGCCTTGGGGGGAGGCCAAGTGAAATGGTTGGAGCGGCGAGCCCCGCAGGACAAATGCACACTAAACCATTGACAGGCCAAGGACTTGCAATAGGTACTCGGGATTCCAGCCTGCCATTCGGCGACGCATGGCGACACTTTCCTT
>CAZASB010000075.1:0-16635 GCA_964487655.1 uncultured Planctomycetaceae bacterium | reverse complement strand
GGAAGGCCACCGTGCGGGCTTGCCCCGCCGGAGCCATGGTCAGTCAGCTACGAGCACGAACCACCCGATCATCTCCCCTGCGTATCGCCGCCGCCGGAGGCGGCGGCGATACGCAGGGGAGATAGAGAACCTGGGTGCCGCTTGTAGCCCACTGACCATGGCTCCGGCGGGGCAAGTCTGCACGGTGGCGGTCGCCACTTATGTATAACAACGAGGGCGTTGCCCGGAGGCGAAACAGTTCGCCGCAGGCAGCCTGACCTGCGCAAGATTACCCCTCTGCATTCGTCAGAAAGTCACGCTGCAAACGGTGCCTGCCGGTTGTGGCCATCCGGCATAATCGGTGGTATACTTGCCACTTGGTCCTGGCATCGTCAACTTTGGAGAATCCCCAATGTTATTGCGACAAGTACCATGCTACCTTGCACTGCTAGCACTCTGTACCTGTTTGAATACGGTCGGCGGCGCCGAGTTGCCAGTTCCACCGTACCTACAGGTAGGTTCCGATGGCAGCCTGACGGCGATGTGGTGTACCGACAAACCGGCCTACAGTTGGATCGAATACGGCCAGACGCCGGAGTTGGGGCAGAGGGTCGATCGTATTGTGGAAGGCTTGCGTGCAGCCAATACGACCCGTCACCAAGTTAGCATTCCCTTGGGAGAGTTCAAGCAACTCTACTACCGTATCGGCTGGAAGGTGATTGACTCCTTCGGCCCCTATCACGTTGATTTCCAACAGCCCGTGTTCACGGAAACGTACCAGATCCGGCCGCTTCCCGGACCAAATGATACCGTGCAGGTTGCAATTTTCAACGACATCCACGAGAACTTCGGCCTGTTCGCCAAGCTTGTGCCGCAACTCGACGGGTTCGACTACGACTTCAGTATTTTCAATGGCGATGTCTTCACGGACATTGGCGCCGAAGACCGATTTATCCATGCATTACGGACGTACAGCGAGGGTGTCCGTGCCTGGCAGCGGCCAGTCGTATATCAGAGGGGAAATCATGAGTACCGAGGCGCGTTTGCCCGCGAGTTGCGCGGCTGGCTCTCGCCGCCGGGCGGCAATTTTCATGGGGCCTTTACCGCCGGACCAGTTCGCTTCATCATGCTCGACGCCGGCGAGGACAAGCCGGATGACCATCCGGCCTATTCTGGACTGAACGACTTCTCCGCGTATCGGAAGCTCCAGGCGGGGTTCCTGAAACAGGAAATCGCTGGGGACGCATTTCATCGGGCCACCTATCGCGTTCTGGTTCATCATATCCCGCTTTATGCCGCCGGCAGAAAGGACGCGGTCTGGGCGAAGTTGGCTCGCGGTGCGTGGGAAGACGCCTTGGCAAATGCCCCCATCACGCTGGCGATTTGCGGCCATACGCATCGTGCCGAGATTTGTCCGGCCGGGACGGAGGGGAATCCGTACCCCGTCGCGATCGGCGGCGGATCGCGAGAGGAAGACGCCACCGTGATGCATCTGGAAGCCAATCCCGAGCAACTCACTCTGAAAATGCTCGATAAGAAGGGGCAAATTGTCCATTCCCTGACGATTCCCGCCTCGAAACCGCAACACGCGAAGTGAGGCCAAAATACCATCCTGCAACCTGCAACAGCGTCGCATCCTTGACCTATCGCCAGGTGACATCGTATGGGATGGTCGCTATAATTCTCGGATACAGGACGCTTCACATTCCATTCTCGGAGGACCGTATGATGACCCGTTTCATGTCTTTCGCGTTGGCCTCGGCCGTGTTCCTAGCGAGCATGATGTCCTGGCCGCTGCTGGCAGATGAGCCGCCTTCCAAGTCGTGGAAGGCGGGCGCGGCGGTGGCGGCCATCACGCCGAAACAGCCGATGTGGATGGCCGGCTATGCCGCCCGCAACAAACCGTCGGAAGGCACCACGCAGGAGTTGTACGCGAAAGCCCTGGCAATCGAGGATCCGGATGGCAACCGCGTGGCGATTGTCACCATGGACCTGATTGGCGTGCTGAGCGTTGTTCGCGAGAATGTCGAGAAGGCGGTGGAAGAGAAGTACAAACTCCCGCCTGCCTCATTGCTGCTGAACGCTTCGCATACGCATAGCGGGCCCGAGTATCGCCCCCGCGACGGACGCGAGGAAGAGGCCCTCGCATACCAGCAGTTCCTTGAGGAGACCCTGGTTTCGCTAGTCGGCCAGGCCATCGACAAGCTGGCGCCGGCCCAGTTGATGTACAGTCGCGCGCGGTCCGGGTTCGCTATGAACCGCCGCTTGCCGACGGAAAAGGGATATCGCAACAGTCCCAACCCGGACGGTCCGGTCGACCACGAGGTGCCCACGCTCATCGTGAAAGATGCCGAGGGCGAACTGCGAGCCGTGCTATTTGGCTATGCGTGCCACAACACCACGTTGGGTTTCTATGAGTTCTGCGGCGACTACGCAGGATACGCCCAGGAGTACTTCGAGGCCGATCATCCGGGCGTGACCGCGATGTTCGTTCTCGGTTGTGGGGCCGATCAGAATCCATACCCACGGCGGGAAGTGAAGTATGCCCAACAGCATGGGCGCAACTTGGCCACGGCCGTCGAGGCGGCCATGACGGCGAACCCAAAGCCGGTGCTCGGCCCGCTTCGCACTGCAATCGAGAGCGTTGAGCTAACGAGAGCCGGTGAGAAGGCTGGTCCGTTCGCGTACTTAGTCCAGGTAGTGCAGTTCGGCGAAAGCATTACCTTGGTGGCCTTGCCCAGCGAAGTGGTTGTCGATTACTCCCTGCGACTGAAGAAGGAGTTGGCGGGCAAGCCTCTGGTTTGGGTAGCCGGCTACTCCAACGGCTACTTCGGCTATATCCCAAGCCGCCGGGTTCTCGAAGAGGGCGGATACGAGGCCGCTTCGTGGGAACCCAGCCTGGAGGACCGCATTGTCGGGAAGGTCCATGAACTGAACCGAAAACTACTGGATCAGGCGGAAAGCACACAATAATCCTGCTCCCATGGAGCGGGCGATCTCAACTGGACAGGCATTCCTTTTGGGACGAAGAAAGGTATTTCGATGAACACGGGCACTTTGCAGCGGAGTGTGTTATTGGGTTTGAGCGTATTGGCCGCGATTGCCTTCATGCTGGGCGCCGCCAATGTCCGGGCAGCCGACACCGATCGGCGGCCGAACGTTCTGTTTTGCCTGGCCGATGACTGGGGCTGGCCGCACGCCGGCGTCTACGGCGACCGCGTCGTCCAGACCCCCGCGTTCGATCGCTTGGCGCGCGAGGGCGTCTTATTCGATCGGGCGTTTATTTCCTCGCCTTCCTGCACCCCGTGCCGCAATTCAATCATTACTGGCCAGCACTTCTACCGTCTCGACCAAGGAGCGAACTTGCACAGTACGCTCGACGTGCGTCATCCGAACTTCATGACGCTCCTGGAAGCCGCCGGCTATGCAATCGGACACTATCGCAAGGCATGGGGCCCGGGCGACTTTCGCGCCGGAGGCTACGAGCGTAATCCGTGCGGGCCGCCGTTCAAGGGTTTCGCCGACTTTATGAAACAGCGGCCCAAAAATCAGCCGTTCTGCTTCTGGTTCGGCACGAGCGATCCCCACCGACCGTATGTGGAAGGGTCGGGCCGCGAAAGTGGCATCGATGTCGATGCCGTTCAGGTGCCTGCCTACTGGCCCAACGTCGAGACGGTACGAAGCGATATTGCCGACTACTACTTCGAGGTCCAGCGATGGGACCGCGACGTGGCCGATGCCATCGCGCTGCTTGAAGAGGCCGGGCAGTTGGACAACACGATCATCGTGATGAGCGGCGACCACGGCATGCCCTTCCCCCGCTGCAAAGGCAACCTTTACGACTGGGGCGTGCGAGTTCCACTGGCCATTCGCTGGGGGGGGCAAGTAAAAGCCGGCCAGCGAGTGAACGACTTCGTCTCACTGATCGACATTGCGCCGACCGTGCTGGAGGCCGCCGGAGTGAAGGTACCCGCCGTGATGACCGGCCGCTCGCTGCTTGACCTGCTCCGCGGGAAAGAATCGAAAGCTGACCGCGGTTCGATCGTCATGGGCCGGGAACGTCACACACCGGCCCAGGAAGTCCCGTCCATGGTCGGCTATCCGGCGCGCGCCATCCGCACCGATCGTTGGTTGTACATCATGAACCTCGAGTCGGACCGTTGGCCGGCCGGTGTTCCAGAAAACGCAACGCATCCGATCGGTCAGTTCGCCGATTGCGATGGGGGCCCGACGAAGGCATTCTTGATGGAACATCAAAGCGACCCCAAATATACCCGGTATTTCGAATACTGTTTCGCCAAACGCCCGGCCGAGGAGTTGTACGACTGCGAGAACGACCCCTATCAGCTCAAAAACTTCGCCACCGACCCCGAGCACGGGGCAACGGTCGAACAACTGCGTTCAAAGCTGATCGCACGGCTGAGGGAAACGGCCGATCCGCGGTTTGCCGACGTGCCCGTGAAGTTCGATGAATACCCTTACCGCACGTCCTACATCAAGAAACGGCTGGACGAATGGCGAGATGCCAACAAGTGAAGTAGACCGTCCGCTACTTTTTTCAAGGCTACGATTAAGGAGAACCCAACGATGAAAACGCTTCCCACCTATTCCGGTTGCAGTTGCTGTCCCCTGTCGCGCCGCGATTTTCTGGCTGCCACGGGCTGTGGCGCGGCATGTGCTATTGGGCTTGGCGCCATGTCCACCCCGGCCCGAGCCTTTGGCGAGGGGAACAAGTTCCGGGTCAGGGTGATCTACGCCCTGCATGCCGATATTCAGCCCAAGCCGGATTGGCCGAACGTCGGATACGATTTCCGCCCCATCATGGAGCAAGTCACCACGGCCTTGCGGCAAGGTTGTCCGCAGTTTGAGTTTCTCCCTGCCAAGGCAACTGGTCCGGAAGAGGCCGTGAAGATTGTCGAGGCCGACAAGACGGCCGATGTCGATGGCTACATCGTCGTGCAATTGAACTGCTGGAATCGCGTCATCCAGACGGCCGTTGCCACGGGCAAGCCAACCATCTATGCCGATTTTCCCTATGCCGGCAGTGGCGGTTTTTTGGTTTACAACGCTGGCTTCCTTCGGGCAGGCGCGGAGAACTACGGATTCGTCGCATCGCAAAGGCTGGAGGATCTTGTCGCGGCCGCCCGATGCTTCGACGTGGTTCGCAAGGGTGGCACCATCGCCGAGTTTGCCGCCGCCACGGCCAAGACGCGACGCGACGGCACTAAGAAGCCGGACGACACGCCGTGCAAGCCGGACAAGATCGATTTCCTCTCGATTTCCGATTGCCTCGAGAAGGTCAAGGGAGCAAAGATTCTCGCCGTCGAGAAGGGATGGCTGGACCTGGCGAAACTCGGCCCCGAGGCGACTGCCGGCATCGAGTGCGTCAACATTCCATTCGCTGAAGTGAACGCCGCCTGGGAAGCCGCTGACAAGGACCAGTCGATCGAAATTGCCGAGCGATGGCGGAACAACGCCAAGGTCGTGAAGGACGTTGAGCAGGAAACGCTCATCAGGTCGGCTGCCATGTACCTCGCCCAGAAGGAGGTAATGAAGAAGCACGGCGCCATCGCCATGACCATCAACTGTCTGGGCGGTTTCTACGGCGGGCACCTACATGCGTATCCGTGCCTCGGGTTCCACGAGTTGCTCAACGAAGGATTGATCGGCGCTTGCGAGTGCGATACGCGTTCGACGTTTACCATGGCCATGGTCAATGCCCTGACCAATGGCCGGCCTGGGTACATCTCGGATCCTGTCATCGACACGTCGACCAACCAGATTATCTACGCGCACTGCGTCGCGACCAACAAGCCGTTCGGGCCCAAGGGCCCGGCCAATCCGTATGAGATCCTCACTCACTCTGAAGACCGGCAAGGGGCTTCGGTCCGCTCGATTCTCCCGGTTGGCTACATGACTACGACACTAGAGTTCGGGCCGGACCGGAAGCAGATACTGTTCCATCAGGCCAAGACGGTCGATAACATTCCGGAAGATCGAGCATGCCGAACGAAGCTGGCCGCCGAACCGGTGGGCGACGTGGAGAAGCTCTTTAGCCAATGGGACCGATGGGGCTGGCACCGCGTTACCTTCTACGGCGATTTAAGGGAGCCGATCTTCGCCCTAGCCGACGCCCTGGGCTGGGAAGTGGTTGAGGAAGCGTAGCACCAATGAGGTAGACGGGCTCTTCTGTCGAATTGACATGCCTGAACACCTGCGTCACAAGAAAGGCGACTCCTTCAGGACGGGATTTACCTGGAGTAATCCCGATTACGATGGCGGCCAATGCACTTACCAACAGTATACGTGAACGGCGTAGGGGGCGAAGTCATCTTCCCACACCCCCGACTTCGCCGCCAACCGCCGGTCTTCGAACAACACCTGCACCGGCCCGGTCTCGGCGCGGGCGGTAATCTTGGCCTGCACCGTACTCCGGGTAGAATTGGCGGCCAGCAGGTAGTGGCGGCCTTGGTGTTGTTTTAGCAGCGAACTGACGGCCGGATACCCGTGGCCATCCGTTCGAGGGCCACTGAGGATTTCGACCTGTTGCTCTTGCCGTGGATCTCGCTGGACCAGCACGTCGTGAAGTTCGGCCAGTTGACGTGATATCTGCTTCAAGCCGGCCCACACCAGCGGATCGTGCGTTACGCCGTGGTTCTCGCCGGTACCACCATAGGTGTAATACGTGACCCCATTGGCCCCATGGATAATGGCCAGATAGGTCATCGCGCGGGTTTCCGCCACAGTGGGATAGCGTTTCCAGCCCCAGCCCTCGAAATCCTGGATGATCGCCCAAACCGGCGCCCGGCGTCCGGCGTGGCACAAGTCTTCATCGATGAGTTTCATATCACGGGTCACGTCAGCGACCTCGCAAGCCTGATCGGAGCGGATCGGATAGAGTTCCGGCAAGAAGGCATCGGTGGCGTCCACGTAGTCGGCATAACGCGATTGTCTCGGTCCGCCGGCAAAGACGCCGTCCGCCTGGACCGTAATGTGGAACGGATCGACATCGCGAAGGGCGCGATGCACACGCTGCAACTCGTCCGCGCTGATGTGGCTAGCCGTATCGTCGGCGAGATACCAGGCAAGAACGGCCGGCTGGCAACACTCTTCAACCACGGTGCGAACCGCGGTATGCGGGTCGCGGCTATTTGCACCGCCGCGGGGAGCAATGATCACCCGCAGGTGATGACGGTCCGCCGCTGCGTAGAACGCCTGCAACTCCACGTCGCGCTGCGTGTGATAGGTGTGGATCGTATTGAATCCTGCCTCGCGCAGTTCCGCAAAGCAGCGGTCGAAATCGTTGCCGTTGTGTTCCCGCTTCCACACGGAATATAGTCCTATGGGAAAGAACGGTTGGTCGTCGACCAGGACCACGCCGTCGTTGCGGACTACCGTGACGCCTGCCGTCGGCGCTGGTTGAATGAAAATCCACCAAGGCTGCTCGCAGGCATTACCGGCGAAATCCCGCACCTTCACGAGTACCCGATGCAGGTTAGGCAAAGCCCCGGTTTCGGGGTGCGGGCCCTCGAACACTGGGTCGGCGAAGGCCACGTCGTCGCCGGTTACCAGGTCGGGATAGTCCCATCCCAAGCGCATGATCGCCGAACGGGCTCCGGGCGGTGCCGTGGCCTGAACTTGCGTTCGTCGCCATGAGGGGCTGGGGCCGCCCATATGCAAATGGACCGAATCACCCAGCGGATTCCCCTGACTGTCGAGCCAGCGGATCACGTTGCTCGAATCATTCCTCGCGCCAGCCTGCCGCAGATCCATCGTGTGACGCGACCAAACCGCAACGTGGTAAACCGCGCCCTCCTGCACCGAGACTGTGGGCGATGTCATCGTGAAGGCCGTATCCGTCTTCACGCCCTGCCGCCGGAGCTCAATCGAGTAGCCACTGCTCGGGTCACGGGGCGGACCACGGCGAATGGTCAGCGCCGAGTTGTAGTTTGCGATCGACCAGTCCTCGATCGGCGCCAGGCCATACATGGGCTTGAGCGGTTCACGCAGCTCACACCGAAACGCTGCCTCGGCTCGGTTCCATTGTGAAGCGATCGGCACGCCATCCAAAACCACCTCTACCGAATGGCGATCCACACCCACGCCGTCCGGCCCGTCGGACAACGAAAACACGAGCGGCTGCCCTGCATCGTTTGTGCGCCGCGGAGCATAATCCAGCAGACGAGGAGGCTGACTGTCCGGCCCCAGCCAGCCGCGATCCTTGATCCAACACCGGTCGTCACCGAGCCGTACCTGTCGGATCGCAGGAGTAACAGCAGGGCGGGCCGTGCCGAGAACCAGGCGATACTGAAACCAGATATGTCCAGAGTGGATGGCTGGCAAAACACCGCCGGCGGTCGTGAAATACGAGTCTGCTGTCCCGTCGGGTCCGGTGAACGGAGTCCAATCGCGTGGTCCACCGTCGACATCGACAGCCGAGCGAACCTGAAACTTAGCGCTCGTTCCCTCGGGCGTGTCGGCCTGCCAGGAGATTTGCCCGGGCTGGCACGGCTCCGTTAGGCATTGCGGTCGCGAAACCAGTTCCCCTTCGGCAACGAACTGGGGTGGATCGGGTTGAGCGTCCCAGGCCACATGCCGCAGCCGGAAGTGTCGCTCGCCGTAAAGGTTGGGCGAGTCAAATCCGATCTGAACGATGGCCGTTACGGCACCCTGCGGCGCCGGCGTTTCGACAGTCACGTCATACCATGCGTCAGTGGGACCGGCAAATCGAAACGGCGTAGTGCCCACCTCGTGGCCGTCGCGATCCATCCAACGGATTTGATTCAGGAATGATCCATTGTGCCCCTGGGCCATGCTAAGATCGAGCGTGTGCGCGACAGCAATCGTCAGACGGCACGGCATTCCCTCGGCAACCGTGATGGGAGGGCTCGCGACTACAAAGGCGGTATCGATTTCTCCGGCGTCGCGATGCACGAGCAGGCCTCGACCGAAGGCCGGATCGTCGACGATCTCGATCTTCAAGGCCGTCTCAAAGTTCTCGATCTGCCACTCGTTCAGATCGCGAGTGAAGCGCCACTCGGCCACCGGTAGCCAGCGACGGGCCAGTTGTATCGGGTGGCTCTCGCCGGATGTGCAATAATCGACGTCGCGACCGGCACAGAATCGCGTTGCAACGGCATCCGTCGCGACCGCCGGCGGAACCGGGCCCAGGATGCAGGCACTCAATGTAATCAGCCCTACGGCATGCCGCGAAACGGTGCAAAGTCTCTTCATGTCAAGATCACGCCCCTGGAGAGTGTAACAGGGAGAACCGCAACTCGCCGCAGTGGAAGCCAACCGGCAAGCAAGAGCGATTCTTGTACCGAGAACAGCGGTTGTCAAGGGTCTGCATGTCCCCAACGGGAATAACTCCGGTGGATTTGCCGCCCACGGCGTAACCGTTCGCGGGGGACTGTACCCTTCGTGTGCAGCGGAGAAGATGGCCTGCGCCGCTGCCCCGTAAACGGTTACGGCTTTTCGCTGCGAGTCAGCAATGGTCCTTGTCATCAAGGCCACAGCGAGTCGAGTGTCTTGACGGTTTCGTCCACGAGCACTTGACCGCCGCGGGGGCCAACGGTGTGATTTACCGCGCTATAGTCGCCTCCGGCCACCGCGCGCCGCGTGGGCAAATAGCCTTGATAGTCGCATGTCAACTGGGAGATGAACGTCAACACGGCCTTGCCGCGCCCTTTGATCTGGATGCCATAATCGAGGAACAGCTCGAACGGATTCGTGGCCATCGCGACGTCACCCAGTCGCAGCACGTGAAGTTCGACGGGCACCTTCGAGGGCATCCAGCGAGCCTCGTTGTAGGAGTTCTTGTTAGGGATATCCATCTTGATCGTCCGATGCGCGAAGACAACCTGTGATTGAACATCGGCCTGGGCGCACGGCCACACATCGTCAACAGCCCGGATCACGCGGTTGGCCAGTTCTTCTTTCCAGGTTGTCTTCCGGCGCTCGGTCATCAACTTTTCGGCCTTGCCTCGCACGATTGCCGCCGGGCACTGATCGCCTGCGGCGGCGCACTGGCCGAAAACATGAACACCCGGCCCGTACTTGGCCTTGATGCCCTCACGGATTTGATGCCAGAAATCGGCGCTGATCGCCCTGCGTCCCACCTGCGACGGGCACGCGATGTTCAGCAGCATGCCTGTAAGCTTCTGGTCAGCGTCCCAGAAGAACAGCATCTCCACGCCATGATCCTCGTAGCCCTCCAGATGGGAAAAGTCGGGCCGGGCCGTGTCAAAGCCCATGATGGCCGATCCGTCGGTGTAGCTCAGTCGCCGGTTGTAGCCGAGCACGGCGTTGCCAAGGCCCCAGCTCAAGGCTGCCGGCTTGCGATTCTCCCACGCCTCGACGATTCCCGCGCCGACTCTTTCGTACAAGAGCAGAATATACTGCTGGGGCGTCATCACTTCCGTTTCTTCGCTGATATCGTACAACTGGCCCGGTCCGGTCCGTTCGTAGGAGATGCTCGGCCCGCAGTGGGTGTGCGTCGCGCCGCAAAACAACTTAGCGCCGTCAAAGTCCTTGAGCTTCTCGGCGGCCACGCGTTGCATGCCTTCATGAACTTCCTCCGTCATCCGGACTAGATCGAAGGTGATCATAATCGCTTGGTCGATTACCCGGTCCTCGTCCCGCGTTTCCAGGGCCAACACGGTGGCCGTCACCGGATCTTCCACCTCGTTGGTGAGCCGCTTGTAGCCGCTGCCGTCTAGGATGACACGCTCCGATGGCGTGATGTCCACGGTGGCCCAGCCCACGTAGAGCTGTCCCGCTGCTGGCTCATCGGCCGTTGAATGCCCCGCCATGGAACACATGACTACCACCAGCAGAGACATGAAAACGCATGATCGCAACATCGTCATTGGATCGCTCCTTTTTCGAGAGTGACTCTTCAAAGATCAAGGCGAGGGCCCGCGCTGGCGGTCTGTTGATTTAGTATCGTTCCGCATCTCCGAGGCGGAATATCTTGGGGGCTTCCGCCGGAAGCCTCCAAGATCCAGCGTCTCGGAGAGACGTGTCAACAATAGAACAACAGGCCGCTGGCTGACAACCTCTACTTCCACAACTGCTCGATGATCTCCACCGTCTTGTCGACCAGCATCCGTCCGCCTTCCGGACCGATGACGTTGCTTTGCGGAATGGCCGAATAATGGCCGCCGGCCTGCGCTCGCTCGGTCGGCAAGTAGGTGCCGAAGCCCGAAAGCTGGACGATGAACGTCTGGATCGCCTGCGACCGCGCCTTGATACGGATACCATACTCGCAGTACAGTTCGAAGGGATTGGTACAAACAACCAGATCGCCGATCCGGACGATATGAATCTCGACCGGATACGTGGCGCCGGGATCCTTCTGCAGTTGTTCATACCGTCGGACGACGCCATGGTGCCAGTTCTGGGCCATGAAGGCGACCCGCGGCGCGCAGGACGGATCTTTTTCAAGCTGCGCCATGACATTGTTGTATGCCGCCAGGGCCTCCTGGTACTGGTCCTCGGAAATCTTCGACAGCGGCAGTTGAAGTGTGACGGCCGCATGCTTCAGAACCGGTTCGTCGGCTTTCTCTTTCTGGACGGCGTCGAACGTCTGGCTGACGGAAAGGTCGATTCGCCGTGCCAGTTCCTCCATTTCGTTGATGCCGCGCAAGACACGCATCCGCGCATTAGCCGCCTTATGCAGAAGCGGGCGCGGCGAGATGTCGCCTGCGGCGGAACCCCAGCCCAAAACGACAAGGTCTTCCCCGTATCGAGCTTTCAAACGATTGCGAACCGGGAGCCAGTAGTCGGCGTTGATGGCGGACTGTCCCTCGACAACCTGGGACGGACAGGCGACGTTGACGATAATCGCTTTCAGTTTGTCCTGTTGATCGTAAAAGAAGATCGAGCCGACGTCATCGTCGTCCATGCCTTCCAGGTGGACAAAGTCGGGCTGATTCGTATTGCCGTACATCCTGGCGGAACCATTCGCGTAAACGACCCGCCGGCTGAAGCCAATACTGTTCCGGTCCAGCCCGTAGGACATCTTGCCCGGCGCGACGTTCTTCCAAGCGGCTACGATGCCGTCGCTGATCTTGTCAGCCAGAAACGTGATTGTCTCTTCGACCGTCATCGTCTCGTCGTTGACCGGGATGCCGGGCGTTCCCGGCCGCAAGACGGGCGAGGTGTGTGTATGTGTGGCCGTCAGGACAATATGGTTGACGTCAATCGTGGCGTCCTTTGCGGCCACGGTGTCGCGGACCGCCTTAACGAACACCTCTGGCAACAGCAAGAGGTCCAAGGAGACAAGGGTCGTCGTCACGTCGCCGGATCGGAGCGCGACGACGTTGGCCGTCAGGGGCGTATCGGGCTTCGTGGAAAGCCGCAGACCAAATTGCCCCCACAGGGCAACCGTCTTCGGCGGCGTAATGTCGATCGACGAACTTCCAACCTGCAACGCGTCGCTATACGAAAGACCAGGAATCAGAAGCAATATCGCGAGCACGAACATTCCGACATGCAAGCCGCTTGGAACGGCGGAGAAATAAGATGCTTTCATGGGAAACTTCCTTTGACAAAGATGGAGGTGCTGATGGAACGTGATGTATTCGTCATGTCGCCTATTGCAGCAGCCAGCGCGCGGCCGCCGTTTCCTTTTGCGTGGCGTCGCCGGTGAAGATGACTACGGCTTCTGGTCGAGAAACAGCCTCGTATGCCTTGGCAACGGCTGCAGGTTTTTCCGATTCTCCGACGAGCCAGAGCGGGCGCGGCGCATTCAGCGCAATCAAACCTGGGAGATCAAGGTACTTGGCGCCGCCGGGAAGGAACATCGGATCGCGGTAGTCGAGCAAATCGCCGAAGCGAAAACCTTGGGTATCAATTGCGACACGGTCGATGGCCTCGCCGGCCAACGCTCCCGCGGCGGCGACAATTGGGCCAGTCGAGCCCCAACCGACAATGGCAACCGACTTCGGATTTGGACAAGGGCCAGCGTCCGCCTGGCGCAAGGCTTTGACAATCGTCAACACGTCATGCGCGCGATGGGCAAACAAAGCGTGGTTGTAGCCGAAGGTGTAGCCGGCGAACTCTCGTGGATTTTCGACCACGCGAGTTTGAGTCACCGGTTCGCCGCCCTGGAAGAGCAGATCGGCGCCCACGACGGCAGCGCCCGCTTGCACCAGCTTTAACGCCTCCGGTTGCACGGCCCCGGCATCGTTACGGAGCGCGGCCTTGCCCCGGTTATCAAGCCAAACGACCACCTGCCCATTCCATTGTTTGGGACACAAGCAGACAACGCTCACTTCCTCGCCATGCGTCGTGTTGAGTAGCGTGACGGTTTTCTCCAGCCATTCGCCGCAATCCTGCTGGTCGCCAAGTTGCCACTCCACGTCGCCGGCATTGGCGAACGCGCGGCCGATGACCACCTCGGCGGCGGGACGAATGACCTTGTCCACGCCTTCGAGCGTCGCCGCGGCATTGCGCAGTTGCCGCTCGGAGTCCTGGGTAAACCAGGCGAGCAGGCCGCGCTCGAAGTCTGGATCAGCCGCCTTGGGCGCGGGGTGCTCGTCGTCCCAGACGCTGAGCTGTTCGGGCGGCAGTGGGTCGAAATCCGTTTCGATCACCGGCGAGGGACAGCCGAGCTTGAAATGCTTGTTAAGGAACGTATAGAAGGCGGAACGAGTCACGGCGTTGTAGTTATGCGGAAAATGCTCGCCGCGAAGGAGGAAGACGTCGTCCTTCTTGTCGTACAGTGCATAAAGCTGTTGCAACTCGGGGAAGCCCTTGGTGGCCATCTCCTTCGTCCAATCGTTCGCCGTGTTCATACCCTGTGGCTTCGGCGCGAACAGCGCGGCGAACTCGACGTTGCCCGTGTTCACCCGCAGTAGGCTTGCGTTTTCACACGTGCAGCCGCCTTGCATGGACGTGCTGACCATGACGACGGGAAATGAAAGCTGGATGCGGTCGTCAATGGCGGCCAAAATCATCGTTTGCGTGCCGCCGCCGCTCGCCCCCGTGACGGCGGTGCGATCCGGATCGACTTCGGGCAGACTGAGCAGGAAGTCGAGCCCGCGCACGGCATTGAGCGTTTGTAGGCCCATGATATTCTGGCAATGCGCCTCGGCCTGCGGGCTATACAGGCCCCAGTTTTCCGTTGTGTTCATTTCCAGCCGTTGTTTGGCGAAACCATGCACAATCTCTCGCGACAACTGAATGGAATCGGAATCGCTGAGCATGTCCCACTGCCAAACCACGCATCCCATCAGGGCAAGCTGGCGACACTGCGCTTGGAAATTACTGCGTCCCGCGCGCTCGAAACGCTCCGCGCCGTCGGCAATGTCCTTGCGCAGCCCGCCTTCCGCCTTTAGGGACAAACGCGCGTCTTTCCAGTGACCATGCGCGAACATCACACCGGGCACCTTGCCCTGAACACCTTTGGGACGATAAAGGTTGCCTGTTACGAACAGTCCGGGCGCGCTCTCAAAATAGACCTTCTCGACCGTATATTCCCCACAGTCGATTTTGCCGTGAACAACGGCGTTAAGCGGCGTCTTCGTAGGCATGGGCCAGAGGCCCGTCGCGACTAGTACCCGCCGCCGCACAAACTCCTTCCGCGATTCCCACGCATCGAGCGATTCCGGCGGACTGAACGGGAAATAACCGTTGAGGTCTTTCAGCGGCTGAAGGCGGACGTCCTCTGCGGAAGCCGCGAGCGAGAAGCTGATCAGGATGGCAACTGCGGCCAGACAGCGCGTGCGTGTCGTTGCGAGATGATTCATGGTGTTAATTCCAGGGGAGAGATTGTGGAGGAAATGTGGCTCTTCCGTTTCTAGGTGCAGGCCGTTCCAATGTAGTAGGCACACGCCGTTGTGCCGTCCATCGGGGTAAGCAGTCTGCGATTAGAAACAGAAGAGCCGGAAATGTGTAATGTTCTACTTCTTCAGCTCTGCTGCCATCTCCAACAGGGCGTCGAGCATCTTCACCGATGCTTGCGGCTCCAGGCGATTGGTGCCGAGCCACGTTTCGTAACCGCCCAGCGGGAAATGGCGAGGCGTGGGTAGATAACCCAGGTAGCCGTGCGAAAGCGATACAAGGAACGCAGGCTGCAAGGGACTCCGCTCTTTGAACTCCAGGCCGATCTCACAGAAGACTTCGGCTGGCATGGTTCCGATACCGACCGAACCGATGCCAAATACTTGCAGCGGAACCGAGATCGTCTCGGGCGACTCGGCTAGCCGCATCGCCCGGCCGGCGTAGATTCGCGGCAGGTTCGTCTTAGACGAATCTTCAGGTTCCGGCTTGGCCAGGGTTTCCTTGGCCCAGGCAAGCTCTTCCTCAGTGAGTCGTCGCCTAGCCAAAATCAATTCGCGATAACGGGTGCCCAAGGCGACGTCACGGCGGTATTCGGCCTTGGCGAGGGCGTTGTGGACCTTGGCGGCGACGTCCTCGGCCACGAATCGCATTTGAGCATAACGCGGCTTTGAAGGACGCGGCGTGCGGAAATCGATGTTGTTAATATCGCCGCTCGTGCCGTTGGCCATCATGGCGACGAATGGCGGGTCTTGGTGTTCCGCGTCGAGCAGTCGCGCCAGTTCGTTGCAGTACATGCCGTAGTAGTCGGCCGAGATATCGCCCTGGTTGACCCCGCCCACATAATGCAACGAATAGGCGGAGAAGACGGCAATCGGACGGCCTTCCAGGTCGCGAAACGCCAGAACCGACACGGTGGGGTCTGTCGGGCCTGCCGGTTCAACCAAGTCCGGACTTCCGCTGGCCGGGTTCATCTTTACCTGGTCGATCTTGCCGAACGGATTCGGCGGAGCGGTGCCGGACTTCATCAACCAGCGGCGATTATTCAGATGCTCCGGCGCTTCGACCGTGGCAAATGTCATTTCGGCCGGCTGGAGTCTACCGAGGGCCGTCTGCACTCCGTCGGCGATGCGCTGGGCGACAAACGTCTGGTAGTCGTCCAACGGCGCGTTGCTCAAGGCGCTGCAAGCTGAATGTGTGTGGACGGCGCAAATCAGCACCTGTTCGGGCGGCACGCCGGTGTTTTCGTCAATCAGCTTGCGAGCGACGTTGCTCACGTCGTGACTGACGCCCAGAAGATCGCAGACAACTAGCGCCAACTTGGTCTTTCCATCGTCGAGCACGAGGCAGCGAGCATGTAAATCGTCATGAACGTTGGTGGCGGGGAAATGCTTGAAACCGCCAATTATCGCACCCCCCAGAAAAGGCGTGATGTTGCTTGTCGCAGCGCCCACGCGAAAGCCGGGTTGCGCCGGTTCCGCCGCTAGGAGTTGCACGCTTACCAAACAGCCGACCATCCAGAGCAAGCACCGTTTCATGATAATCCCTTCAAGGCAAGAAAGTGACGGATACTGGAGTACAGCCTACCGGTCTCAGAGGAGCGGGTCAAGCGGCAGAACGGTAAAGTCAGCCGGGTATCTGGAAGCTGGCCAGTCATCCACCCGTCGGGGCGAGCCCGACGGGGCGAGCCCGACGGGGAATCGCACGGCTGCGGATCTACTGCGGACCTCACTGTTCTACGTTCCCGATCCGCCCGATGGCTCGCTAAATCCGACTTTGCAGTTCTCCTGGGCGATCGGCAGGTTCGAGCTTACTTGCCGAATGTAGAACAGTTGTCCCAACTGTTCCCAAACAATTGGGACAATTGTT
>CAZASB010000074.1:0-16675 GCA_964487655.1 uncultured Planctomycetaceae bacterium | reverse complement strand
CATCACCGGTTCATCGCCGATTTCACGCGGCCGTTCGTCTCTTCCTCCGCCAGGTCAGAAAAAACTGCCGCACACTCGTTGACCAACCGACGGCGGATCAGGTAGGATGGGGCACCATGTCCGTACCAATTGCATCCCACATACGAAAAGGAACCACGATGGCAAAGAAGGCCACCGCGAGGCACATACTGGTCGATACCGAGAAATCGTGCGAGGAACTGAAACAGCAGATTGAGGCGGGCGGCGACTTTGCGGCGCTGGCGCGTGAGCATTCGAAATGCCCTTCGGGTAGCCAGGGGGGCGACTTGGGCGAGTTTGGTCCAGGCCAGATGGTGGCGGAGTTCGACCGCGTGGTGTTCAGCGCCGAGGTGGGCAAGGTTCAAGGGCCCGTGCAGACGAAGTTCGGCTACCATCTGCTTGAGGTGACCAGCCGGACTGATTAGTCGCGTTGATTATGAGTCGATTGTGACGGGAGGAATAGACGCCAGTAGGCCGGTGGATGCTGGCGAGTCGGGTTATACTGGTAAGTGTGATTGCGCGGAGATGGGTTGCGCGTTGAGGGGGTAACGTGCCATTTTGTCAAGCTACATTTGAACAAATGGCTCGGTCCTGGCATTATGGTTGCCGTTGATGGCCGACGGGCTGGACTTGGAGCCATTCCACCCGTTCAAGATGGCGGAGACCCATGGCGACTCAACCGATTCGCGTGCTGGTTGTCGATGATTCGGCGCTGATGCGCGAGATGATTTGCGACGGCATAGAGCAGACTCCCGGCATGGAAGTGGCTGGGTACGCGTCTGATGGCGACAAAGCGTTGCAGGCGTTGGACCGCGTCCGGCCAGACGTGATAACGCTTGACATTCAAATGCCTCACCGCGATGGTTTGAGTACGCTGGATGAAATCCTGGCTCGGTACGCCGTGCCTGTCGTCATGGTGAGTTCTCACACGCGATTGGGCGCTGACATAACGCTCGACGCGCTCGACCGGGGGGCCATCGACTACTTGGCGAAGCCGAACTCCAGTGCGGAAACTCGCCAGGTGTTCAACGAGGAGTTGCCCAGGAAGATCCGATCGGCGGCGGGTGCCGACGTGGCTCGGATTCTCGAGATTCGACGAGCCCGAAAGCAGCGGCGATTGGAACGACGACAACGGCCGATTGCCCCCAAGCAGATATCGGAGGCCGAAACCTCGGAACTGGCCGACAAGTGCATTGCCCTCGGCGTGTCGACGGGCGGGCCGCCGGCACTCCGCGTGCTGTTTGAAAGCCTTCGTTTGCCCATGCCGCCGATTGTCGTGGTGCAGCACATGCCGCCCAACTTCACCAAACCCTTGGCGTGGCGGCTCGACTCGCTTTCCCAATTGGCGATCAAGGAGGCCGAGGAGGGCGACCGGCTCAAGCTGAATCACGTGTACATTGCACGCGGTGGAATGCACCTCGAACTGTGTCGCATGGGCAATTCGGCCCAGATCACGCTCTTCGATGGACCGCAAGTGAGCAGCCACAAGCCGTCGGTCGACGTCATGATGAAATCGGCGGCCGCCATTTACGGTTCCCGCTGCCTTGGCGTGATCATGACAGGCATGGGACGCGACGGCTCCGATGGATGCGGCGCGATCCGCGCGGCGGGCGGCTACGTGCTCGGGCAGGACGAGCGCTCCAGCGACGTGTATGGCATGAACAAGGTCGCCTTCCAGGAAGGCAATGTGGACCGGCAGTTCTCGCTCAGCGAAGCCGCCAGAACGCTCGGTCTCCACGTGAGGCGACTCCGGTCGCGCGAAACGGCCCGGGCGTGACGGGCCGCTTCAGGTCGTGCGTTGCCCAAGTCCGGTCGGTCATTCTCGCAAGGCTAGCAAGCGACTCGCATTGCCGTGCTCGACCGCCTCTTGCTCCCGAGCATCCAGTCCGGCTTCTCGAACCTTTAGGACGGACGATTCCAACGGGAACAGCGGCAGGTGCGACCCGAATAGCACTTGCTCAGGCGGCATGGTGCGGACCATGCGGGCGATCCCGCCGACGCCTTCGCGCGTTGCGACGTCAACCCAGAGACGCCGCTCGGCAATTAACTTGGCGACGTCCGGGGCGAACCGGGCGGGGCCGTTAAGCAACACAAGCCGTAGCTTCGCCCGAGACTGGATCGAATCGGCCAGGGGGGCGGTATCGACGTCGGGAACCTGCAACAGACGGTGTTGCACGCGAACATCGTCCATCCGCGCCACCACCTGGACGATCAACTGGTGACGGACCGCCAGATCCAGAAGCTGTGCGAACACCGGCTCGTCCAGTCCGTAGCCGTGATAGTTCGGATGCAACCGAATGCCCGGCATTTGGTAATCCTCGGCACAGCGACGAACGTCCTCCTGCCAGTCAGGCAGCATGGGGTTGACCGACCCGAAGGGGACCAGTTTCACTTCCCGTTGACGGCGGCAGTCGTCGACCAATCGTCGGTTGACTCCGTCAATATCGCGGTGGAGCACGCCGTCAAGGCTCCCTATCCACGCTTGGCCCACGCCGTGCTTGCGGAATGCCTCAATCAATTGCGGCAGTTCGTCGCACGGGGTCCGGCGGAGCGGCCAGCGGGAAATGTTTGCATTGACGTCGATGATCATTATGTCACCCCTTTTGAGGCAAGTGCATCGTGGAGCAGTCCTCGGATATTCCCGCCGAGGATGAGCCGTTTGGCCTCTTCATGCACGTTGGCGCCGTGGACCTTGGCCAACTGCGATGCAAAGCTACGTCCGCCCGCATCGCTGCCGAAAATGACCCGCTCCGGCCCCAACTCACGCACCGCCATTTCGACGAACCCGGCCGTCGGGTCGGAACCGCTCACCTCGGCCCAAACGTTCTTCGATGCCCGGATGGCGCGAATACCGCGCTCCCAGTCGTTACCGGTATGGGCACAGATAAACGATGCATCGGGATGGCGGGCCGCCAGGGCCGCCACATCGGCGCAATTCGACTCGCCCGGCAGGTTTTCCTTAACCCGATCGTAGGCATGTTGCAACACGGGAATTCGCAACTCGACCGCGCGACGGACGATCGGGTCGAGTTCCGGCCGGTTGCACCTGATGGCAACCCACAATTTGATGCCGACCATTGGGCCGTCTTGCACGCAACGATTCAGTTCATCCAGACTTGCCCGCGGATGGTTCGGGTTGAGATACACCATGCCCAACAGGCGATTAGGGGCATGTCGGATCGCCCTGAGCACCTGATCGTTTTCGGTGCGGACTTCGTCAGGCGCCGGGTCGTGCGACCTCGGGGTTGCCAAGAAGAGGACAAGTTTCGCGATTCCCACCCGGTCGGCGTACTCGAGCAATTGGTCGATTCGTTCTTCCACGGTACCGGACACACCGGACAGGTGGACATGGGCGTCCCAGGTCTCACTGTCGGCCTGAGCGGAGCCTGTGTCGTGCGCCGTAACCGAGTGGACAGCATTTATCGTGACGGCGGCGGCCGCGCCAGCCAGGAGTGCCCGCCGTGTCAGCCGCGCACCGGGAGTGCGCTCACGGTTCCTGGCTGGGGAGGGAACACCGTATTCGCCACCTTGTGGCCGATCTGGATCGTTGGCATCGCGTTCGATCATACGTAGTCCTTCCGCATTGGTTATTGGCTCCCCCCCATCACGTCGTTGATACACGATATGCCGCAAGAAGTCAACAAACGTCGGTCTGCCATTCCACGTTGCCTTGACAGTTCCCGGCAGTCGGTTAGAATCCCTATAGCGTTCCCGTCAGTTTCACTCGCGTTTCGCCAACCATTTTGCCAACGCGGGGCACCGATTTCGTTCTCCCAGTTTGTTACAGGCGGTGGGCGGGCCGGCCACCTGCGCGGTGGGGTTACCAAACCCTGCCGAATAGGGCATAATGCTGTGTAGTGTGGAACTGGAATGCCATCCCAAGGATCGGCTACTTACCATGAAATGCCAACGATGCGAAAAACCGGCCACCTTTCATATCACCGAACTCACGGGTGGAAAGCCGAAGGAAATCCACCTGTGCGAAGAGCACGCCAGGGAGTATCTTTCACAGCCGGGTTCCGAGCCGAGCAGCGCCGGCAGCATGGCGGCAGTGCTGGCACAGCAGATGGCACAGCAGATGGCCATCGGCCAAACCGCCGAGGAACTAGCCCGGCTCGACAAGCAGGCGTGCCCGGTGTGCGGAATGACGTTCTACGAGTTTCGCAGTCAGGGCCGACTCGGCTGCCCGAATGATTATTCCGCATTTCACCAGCAGTTGGAGCCGCTTATTCTGAATATCCATGGCGAGACGAAGCATACCGGAAAGCGACCGTCGCGGAGCGCCGAAGGAAGTGCCGAACGGACTCAATTGATCCGATTGCGGCGAGAGATGCAGGACGCCGTCCGCCAGGAGCAGTACGAGCGTGCGTCGGAACTGCGCGATGAGATTCGTCGCATTGAACAGGAGCACGAGCGTGGAACTGAATGATCTGACCCATACCAGCGGCGAATGGCTTCGAGGAGCGGGTCCGGAAGCCGACATTGTCATCAGTAGCCGTATCCGGTTGGCTCGGAACTTGGCCGACTTTCCCTTCATCTCCCGTGCCAACGAGCAAGATCGCGAACGTATCGAGAGCATTCTGCACGAGCGAGTCTTGAGTCTGGAAGCGTCCTCGCAACTCCTCTACGTCGACGTGGAGCAGCTTGAAACGCTTGACCGGCAACTCCTGGTCGAACGCCACCTAATCAGTCGCGAACACGCCGAGAGCCGTGGGTCGCGCGCCGTGGCCATCAATGACCGCGAAACGATCAGCCTGATGATCAATGAAGAAGATCACTTGCGAATCCAGGTGATGCAGAGCGGTTTCAATCTACCGGGTGCCTGGGAACAGATCAACCGGATTGATGATCTCGTCGAACAACACGTGACGTTCGCGTTCGACGACCGCTTGGGCTACCTTACAGCGTGTCCGACGAACGTGGGCACGGGTATGAGGGTGAGCGTCATGCTCCACCTGCCGGCTCTGGTCATTACCCGGCAGATCGAAAAGGTATTCCGGAGTCTCCAGAAGATCAACCTTGCCGTGCGCGGCCTATACGGGGAGGGTTCGCAAGCAATGGGTGACTTCTACCAGATCAGCAATCAGATCACCCTCGGACGCAGCGAGACGGAACTGACCGATCAGATTCGCGAGATCGTGCCGGTGATTATCGACTACGAACGCCAGGCTCGCGATTTCCTCGTCAAAGAAAGCCAGGAAAACCTACATGACCGGGTGAGTCGAGCGTATGGCATTCTCCGCACGGCGCAGACGATCAGCTCCGAGGAGACCATGCATCTGCTGTCTAGCGTGCGCATGGGCGTGAACCTAGGGCTGATTCCCTATCTGGAAATTCCCAAGGTCAACGAGCTGTTCATTTACACCCAGCCTGCACACCTCCAAAAGCTTGCTGGCAGTGAATTGGGCGCCATCGATCGCAATATCGAACGCGCCCGGTACCTCCGTCGCCATCTGAACCGAGAGCAGAGCACTGACAAAGCCGAGGAGAACTGAGACTGTCCCGAAAGACAACATACAGGGGCGGCAAAGAAAACATGCTCAACTCTCGGGTCATGCCGAAAGGCGCAGCGATTGGAGCACTGTCAAGGAACACTCCTATCGCACGTACGGCATGGGCGGGTAGCGACAATAGCCTCATCGCCGCCAACGGCGTATAAAGCGTTTCAAACTTTTCGGTGGGCTGCATCTGCAACTATCCGGCGCAAGCTGCTCTGCCCTGGTATCCATGCCCGAGACGGCCGCATGACGCCACACCACGCCGCTCCCACAATCGCTGGACGCCCGGCGCGCCGAGGCAAGGTAGAGCAGCCTCGTCAAGTCCCACCCTTGATTAGCAATCGCCAGGTCCACTCGGTCTGGTTTCCGGCCTCGTCGGTAACCTGGACTCGCAGGCTCTGAAAGCTGGTAGGCAATTCGGTGCAATCTAGTTTGATGCGAAAGTCACCCGCGGCGTCGCGCACGGCGTCAAGACACCTATCCTGGCCAAGCCGCGCCTCGATCGTCGTAACTGCGTGCGGCCCGAAGGTGAGTAACCGCGGCGTTACCTTGCCCTCCAGCCGCGCCGTGCTCCATTGCACGGACGGCTGCGCGCCGTCCAGAACGGCCACCGGCCAGTCGCCCGCCTTGACAACCGACCAACTTATGACGCCGTCGGTAACGGAACAAACGCGGTATGCGTTATGGTTCACAACCGCTGGAGCGGCAAGGGACAGAACCCCGGTGTAAGGGTCGGCGATATCGAAATGCGAGTGCAGGTGACCGCAGAAATGGGCAATAATGCCGTATCGTCGGGCGAGGTCGATGTAGCGAGTGGCTCGCTCGCCACGAATACTGGCGAAGCCCGCCGCAATGCTGAACGCCGGATTCTCGGGCGCGATGAGTGGGTAGTGGGCGAAAGTGAATACGCCGTTGACCTTGGCTTCACGCGCGCTCTCGAGTTGTGATTCGAGGAAGTCGAGAGCTTCCGCGCCGCGGTCGAAGTTGATGCCGACGAATCGGTATCCCTCATGATCGAACATGAGATGCGTGGCGCCGACAGTCCGGTTGAAAAGCTCTGTGTTCCGGCCTCCATCGTGATTGCCCTGGATCGAGTACACGGGAATACCCAGTGCGTCGACCGCGGCGCGGTAGCGAAGGAACGACGCCTCATCAGCGCCTTCGGTCAGGTCGCCGGTAACGATGACAAACGCAGGTTGCACTACGCGGATCGCTTCCAGCACGCGGTCAAGGTTTTGCAGACTCTCCTCTTGAAAACGTCCATTCTCTCTAACATTCACGTGTGGATCGGTGATGTGAACGAAAACGAACGCCTGTGCGGACAGCGTGGCAAACGCTAGGACCAACGCCATCGTGAAGGTCAGTGCTGAACGAATGTGGTTTGAAGCCATTGTCGATCTCTCCCATTTCGCCATGTATGTCTATAGAGGATATTCTCTTGGGAGCATCGCGTCTATAGGGGAATGGATGACGTGGAACGGTCTGGGCCTTGTAGCTAGGGGCGAATCGAGGGATGGAGTCAGTGGTTTAGCGGTGATTGCTCGGCTGCCGCGTCCTGCCGTTGTAGCGGAACCGCTGGCCCTCGTGGAAAGCCACGGCGAGCACCAAGCCGGGGGGCATTGTTCTGCCAGTTGGGATATGCAAAATCGAACCAAGCAGGATCCCAGGTAGTCAGGGAGACCAGTCCGAGCAGGCGTGTGCGCAAGCGAGGTTTCTGTAACCGTTAAGGCTTCTCACCTAGAAGCGATATACGTTGAAATGGGGCGTTTTCCGCTTTGTTTCGTGTCAACGGGCTTTGACGGTTGGACCGATAGGTAAGGATGCAAAGCTGGGCAATGGACAGCGCGAGTCCTCGGAGTGGATGTCGTGTGGTTGGTTGTGTTTGCCCGGTCCTGCCCATCCGTGTTCAGCGACCCCACCCACTTTCCCATGGCGGAGTGTAAAGATGATGAGGATCAAACAAATGACACGCGTGGCGATTATGGGATCGCTCGTTGGCGCGCTCTGGTATCCCGGTGCCGACGCGGCTGAACTATACCAGCCTCGGTCGGTCCTGCAGACTGCGTACACGTACGACAGTCTCGAGTACTACATGGCCGAGGACAATGCCGCTCCTTCGCCCAGCGATTACACAATGCCGGCAAAGGATGCGTCTCGTGCGCCTCGGGCTGAGTATCGCGGCACGCCCGCCGGACCATGTGGGCGATGCGCTCAAGAGTCGTGTTGTTACGGACCAATCGGACGATCGCTATTCTGCTGCGACCTGGGCGAGCCCTGGCGCTTGCCCCGCACTTGCTACATGCAGAGCCACAATATCACGGCAGGCGGCTGGGTTTCGGCAGGCGTGCTAGCCAACTCACGAGGCAACGCCAATAACGGCCCCATGAGATTCAACGACCGGTCCGAATTCAACATGCACCAGTTGTGGTTCTATCTTAACAAGGAGACTGATGCTGACCGGCTGGGTTGGGACTGGGGTGGGCGGATCGATTACGTTTTTGGTGCCGACGGCCCCGATACCCAGGCATTTGGCGATCAGGACTGGGACTTCGACTGGGACACTTCGGCGACCTACGGCTCGGCCATCCCACAGATGTACGCAACGCTGGCCTGGGACGATTGGACCCTGAAAGCAGGCCGCTTCTACACGCTTCTTGGTTACGAGAAAGTTCGAGCCCCTGAAAACTTCTTCTACAGCCATGCGTACGCCATGGCCTATGGCGAACCATTCACCCACACGGGCGCTCTACTCTCGCGTGAAGTGAGCGATCGATTCACGATTCATGCCGGTTGGACCAACGGCTGGGATAGCGGCTGGCGAGATCGGGATTCGGCGTCCATGTTCCTTGGCGGCATCTCCTCGCAATTGACCGATACAGCCAGCTTAACCTGGGCGGTAAGCACCGGACGATTCGGCGACGGCTCGTTCGGAAATGACGGTGAAGTCTATATGAACAGCGTCGTGTTCAAGTGGAACATGACCCAACGTCTCACCTATATCTTCCAGCACGACCTCGGCGTCAACTATGCCTTGCCCGGTGCTGATACCCAATGGTACGGCGTGAATCAATATCTCCTGTACCAGCTCAACAAGTGCTGGGGAACGGGAATGCGATTCGAGTGGTTCCGCGATGATGACGGCGCCCGCGTGATTCCGGGCAACCCGGGAGACTATTACGGGCTCACTGCCGGGTTGAATTGGAAGCCTCACGCCAATCTGACCGTCCGGCCCGAGTTGCGTTACGACTGGTTCCAGGGGACAGGAACGCCATTCGCCGAAGGCAACACGGATCAGTTTTCCGGTGGGTTTGACGTAATCGCCACGTACTAACGCGACATGCCACCAAGGTGGCAATAACTAGAACCGAGACGTGAAACGCCGATGGTCTGTTGACCATCGGCGTTTCACCTAGGGGGCAATCCGCTTGGATACTCCCGTTCTGCAATTGATAGGGAGGCGATCCCATGGCCAGATTGACTCGTTTTGGGTGTGCGATATTCTCGGTATCCATACTGTCGCTCGGTGCTGCCGTTGCCGGCGCCAACGCACCGCAGCCTTGGACCTTACCGCAACCCACCGTGCTGGAAAGCCACGGGATTCGAATGGGGGGATGGCTTCAGCAGGGCATTACGGTTAACTCGCGCAAGTCTCCAGATGGGTACAATGGCCCCGTCGCCACCAACGATTGGGATCGCGAGTACCAAATGAACCAGTTGTGGCTCTACCTCAGCCGTCCGACCAACACGGGCGGTTGTGGTTGGGACTGGGGCGGCCATGTCGATCTGGTCTACGGGAGCGACTGGCGATACGGAGTGAACTATGGCCTTGAGGATCAAATCAACGGCGCCGGCCAGTCGTATGGCTTCGTCATGCCGCAGGCCTATCTCGAAGTGGCTTACAACGATCTGAAGATTCGTGCCGGTCACTTTGCCGGAATCCTCGGGTACGAAGTCGTGCCTGCCGTGCTCAATCCGTTCTATTCTCACTCGTACGCCATGAGCTATACCGAACCGCTTCTGGTCACCGGCGTCATGGCGGACTACCAACTTACCGACCGGTGGCTTATCCAGGGAGGTTTTCATCGCGGCTGGATGATGTGGGAAGACATGAACACCTCGCTCGACTTCATGGGCGGGCTGAAGTATACCACCGATGACAAGCGGTCCTCGCTGGCTTATGCCGTGTCCGTGGGGCCGCAGGATCCCGTCGGCAATGCCAGTCGCTTCGCCTCCAGCCTCGTGTGGAAACGGAAGTTTACCGAGCGGTTTGAGTACATCTTGCAGCATAACCTCGGGGTCGAGGATGGAACTGGTCTCGGTGGCGGGCAGGCGGAATGGTACGGAATCAACCAGTACTTCCTCTATTCTCTCACGCCGAAGTTGACCGCTGGCGTCCGCGCGGAGTGGCTTCGAGATGCCGACGGCACCCGCGTTGCCGGCGTCGGCAACATGCCCTGGGCCGCTGGTCGCGCTTGGAACGGCGCTGTCTATGCAGGCGATTTCTACGAGGTGAGCCTCGGCGCGCAGTGGCGGCCAAGGCCCAACTGGCTTATCCGGCCGGAAGTGCGATGGGACTGGTACGATGGTCCGGATAGCCCAATCGCAGGCCAGGAACGGCCGTTCGGCGGCGGAAATCGCAGCGACCAGGTGACCTTTGCAACCGACGTGATCTTCACCTATTAGGCGTATGACGGGCCTGGATTGTTTCGGTTCGATTCGGTACGATATCATGCCGGTCCACCCGTCCTGGAGGTCGTCCCATGAAACTCATCATTGCCATCATCCAGCCAAACCGTCTGGAAGCCGTCAAAGCCGCCTTGGCGGAAGTGGATGTCTTCCGGCTCACCGTCATGGACGTGCAAGGATTCGGCCGACAGCGAGGTCAGACTGAGGTGTACCGGGGGCACGAGTTCACAGTGAACCTGCTACGCAAGGTGCAGTTGATGATCGCCGTGAACGAGGAGTTCCTCCAACCCACCATCGACGCCATCATTCAGGGCGGGCGGACCGGCGAAAAGGGCGAAATCGGTGACGGCAAGATATTCATTCTACCGCTGGAGGACTGCATTCGCATTCGTACCGGCGAACGTGGCGGCGAAGCCATCTGATCACCGATTTACGTCTCGTCCAAGTCGCCAAGCAGGCTCTTCCCTCGTGGCATGTAAAGGCATAACAGAACGCCGCCAAAGTATAGCACGGTCAGCGGAAGGGCCATTAGCAACATGCTGTACGGATCGGCCGGTGTGAGAAACATGCTGATCACGAAGATCACCAGGATGGCCATACGCCACTTCGCCACGTACGCGTGAGCGTCAAAAATGCCGATACGCTCCAGGAACAGCATCACCAGCGGCAACTGGAACGCAATTCCGAATCCCAGTGGCAGGATCAGTACGAACCCCAACCATTCGCTGATGCGCATGTCCTGTTCGATGCCAAGCCATGAATTGAATGCGAAGAGGAATTGCAGCACCGGTTCGAACACGAAGAAGAACGCCAGCGTGGCCCCGAGAAAGAACAGTCCCAGGCTGAACGGAAGGAAGACGTGGATGTATTTCTTCTCGTGCGGATACAGCCCGGCCGCCACAAAGCTCCAAATCTGGTAAAAGATCCATGGGCTGGCCAGCACGGCGCCGGTCACCAGAGCAGCCTTCAGATAGATGCTGAAAGGCTCTTGGACACTCAGGCTCGTCACCCGCACTTCATCCTCGGCCGGCCGCCAAAGAAACAATCGAACCATGCCATCGCGTCTCATACCTTGCCCGGATGCCGCTTCGGATGGCTTCTCGTCAGCGTCCTCGGGGCGGGTATCCGCAACGGAAGCGGCTGTGGGCGTGGTAGCGGTAATCGGCAATTCGGGCCGCAACTTCTGCGCCTGCTCGAGAATTTCGCGCGGGTCCAGGTAGATCTCAGCGGCCAGGAGCTTATCCTTCTCGACCAGCGAGCGGAAGCGGTCGATGTCGCCGGGCGGTAGCTTGCCCTCTGCCTGAAGCTCCGTGAACATGCGCACGTCCTGATTCTCTCGATAGGCGGTCAGCGCCTTCTTGAGCGGTCGCTGGATAAACCCGACCACGTCGCCGCCGAAGTACAGCCCCACCAGGAACCCAAGCACCAAGCCTGCGATGGCGCGGAAGAGGCACGTGCGAAGCTCCTCGAGGTGCTCCCCGAAGGTCATCGTCGTATTGGCAAAAAGGTCTTCTTCGCGAGGGCGGGGCATGGCGGCGGCTGAATAATCGACGGTGAGGCCGCTACGGCGGCGGGCAAACACTCAATGATAACACCCGTCAGGTGGGTTGGCAACGAAGTCCGGCTAATGGTTCATTCGCATCCGACGACCGAAGCCTATTTTAGGTACTTCATGACCACCCCAAAAGACCAGGGGTTGACAAGCACCTCCTCGAAAGAACAATGGTTTATTGGAATGGGGGAGTGGCATGGATCTGCGGTATTCCGCGGCCATGGTTAATCCCCCGTCACCCGGCTAAGCAAGGATCTGCCAGTGCAGAAGCTGTACCCCCTCCGTTTTCGACCTGTCTTGAAGCAGTATCTTTGGGGGGGGCACCGTCTAAGGACCTTACTGAACAAACCGCTTGGCCGAGGCGACGACTACGCCGAGAGTTGGGAGGTCGTCGACCACGGCGAGGACCAGAGTGTTGTTGAGTACGGGCCCTTGGCCGGGGCTACGCTGAACGAACTCGTGCGAAAACGTGGCCCTGGCCTGCTTGGGCGACACCATCCCTTGGAGCGATTCCCGCTGTTGTGGAAGTTCCTCGACGCGAGGAAGACCCTCTCCGTCCAAGTCCACCCGAACGACGCACAGGCCGCCAGACAATCTCCCCCTGATGTAGGCAAGACCGAGGCGTGGGTCGTCTTGGCTGCCGAGCCAGGCAGCTTGATTTACGCGGGCCTGCGGCCTGGTGTTGACCGCATAGCACTTCGCCAAGCCATTCGTGAGGGTGCCTGCGAGCGGCTGCTTCACCGATTTGAACCTTCGGTGGGTGATTGCGTGTTCATCCCAGCCGGCACCGTGCATGCGTTGGGAGCTGGGGTTGTTGTGGCGGAAATCCAGCAGTCGAGCGATACCACGTTTCGCCTGTTCGACTGGAATCGTGTTGGTCCGGACGGCAAGCCACGGCCTTTGCATATCGAAGAAGCTCTTCAGGTGATCGACTTCCAGCGTGGGCCCGTGGCTCCTCAACGCCCGCGACCCGGGGAACCACCGTGGCAGGAACTACTGATTGAGTGCGAGCTGTTTCGGCTCCAACGCATGCGACTTTCTTTTCCACAGGTCATTGGTGGTGATCGTTGTTGCCACATTGTGAGTGTGTTGGAGGGAGCCGTCCGGTTCGCTGGCGATCCGGCGGACACGGTTCTCGTGGCGGGTTCCACGGTCTTGCTGCCCGCTTCCATTGGTCCGGTGGAGGCCGTGCCATCCGAAGCGGCGGTCCTACTCGACTCGTATTTGCCCTGACCACCTCCGGCGTTCCACTTACTCAATTTGGGTGGGGTGCGGAGGATGGCCCGCGTTTGGCTGGGGGCACCGCCGAGCGGCTTGCCCGTTTCGCCTGACTGATTCAACCGGTCCGATCCTGTTGTTCGTTCTCCCCACCTTTGTGGCAATCGGGCAAAACACTTATTCCGCGTAACCGCCCTGGTCGATCTCCAAAGGGACGATTGCTGGGAATTGAGAGAGTGGGTGACGCGATTTGGGGATTCACCTTCTCTATATCGCGTTGCATGTCTATAATCTGGGAGTTCCGCTCCGGGACTCCGCCGAAAAAGCCGTTCTTCCGAGGAGCATACCATTGAATGGACGAACCATCGCCGTCGTGAGCGCGTGCTTGCTGCAGGTTGGATTCCTGGCGGGATGCCGAAATCTGGCGCCGCCGAACATCGGCTACCCAGGGGCGGCGAATCATCAGCAGGCTCGGGCCGAGGTCTTTGATCCCTACCCGGAAAACGAACCGGGGCCGGCGATTGAAGGCGGCCGCCCGCTGGATTACGAGAAGCCAATTCCCGAAGTCGACCGTGCCCGGCATGTCCGCCAGCCGCCGTCGCTTGTGAACTCCAACTGGATGCCCTGGAACTGGGGCCGGAATTACTAGGAGCTATGCCAGAAAAGTCAAAACGAACTGCCTCGGATCGACGCGGCTCGGCCCGATCGAACAGTTCCGATACCCGTTCGTCGGGGTCGCGGTCGGCACGCTCCAAATCAACACGTCCGAAAGCCGTACGCCCCAAATCGGCGAGGCCCAAGTCATCGCAGTCCCGGCCTGTGCGGTCGCCATCCTCGGAATCGCAGGGTGAACGGCTTCAGAAGGTCCTTGCGGCTGCGGGGTTCGGAAGCCGTCGGGCGTGCGAAGAGTTGATCACGACCGGAAGAGTTGAGGTCGATCGCGTGGTGGTCACCAAACTCGGTACTCGGGTCGATCCGCATCGCCAGGGGATTCGCGTTGATGGCGAGCCGCTCTCCCTCTCGAAGCCCGTCTATTACGCGGTGAACAAGCCACCGGGCGTGGTCTCGACACACCGCGACCCCGCGCAGCGCCAACGGGTCATCGACCTTGTACCCGGCGACCCGAAGGGGCTGATTACTGTTGGAAGGCTCGACTTGGGTAGCGAGGGCCTGATCCTCGTTACCAACGACGGTGAGTTGGCCAACCGGCTGACCCACCCGCGATATGGCATTCAGAAGACGTATCGGGTTCAAGTGGCAGGTTGTCCAAACCGCGAGACGCTGGCAACGCTACGGCGAGGCATTCACTTGGCCGAGGGTGTGGCCCACGTCGAGAGCGTCGTGATAAAATCGCAGCGAAAGCAGAGCACGATTCTGGAACTCGTGCTCAGCGAAGGGCGTAACCGCGAGATTCGCCGCATGTTGGCCCGTCTGGGCCACAAGGTAACCCACCTTGTCCGCGTGTCAGTCGGTCCGGTTCGCCTGGGTGATTTGCCGCCCGGTTCCTACCGACCGCTCACCCGGCAGGAAGTCGTCGCCCTGCGCCGTGCCACCGGCGAGCGGACCGACTGAAGCGTTCTTTGGCCATATTGAGGCTTGTTTCACCCAATATGTTCGGTTCGCCTGGGGCCCCGTGAGTCGAGGTCTTCCCCAGGCTTCCCCCTGAGCGTCCGGGGATTTGCGCAGGCGGCGGGAGGTCTCTATTGCGTGGTAACTCCTGCCGGGCAACAATGGAGCAAAACTGCCGCTCTCCCGCGTGTCGCGGCTTGATGCGACAATTGGGGAGGGGGGCAGCGGGTGAGGGCGGAACTGCCTCCAATTCCTCCGCGATCCCTGCCACAATGCACCAGGAGCCTCTCATGGCCGACAAGCCAGCCTCCACTCCCCAACGTGCTTCGCAGTCCGAAATCGCCGCGAAGTCTGAAACCCCCAGAGGTCCGGCTGCCCAGAGCAGTCGCTTGGCCTCAATCGACGCGTTGCGTGGCTTCGACATGTTCTGGATCATCGGTGGCGGGGTGTTGGTCAAGGCGGTGATCAAGCTGTTTGTCGATCCGCTTCCCGCATCCGTTGAGCAACAGATGTCCCATGTGTCGTGGGAGGGATTTACTGCCTGGGATCTGATCATGCCCTTGTTCTTGTTCGTGGTGGGCACGTCAATGTCGTTCTCGTTTGCCCGGCGACTGGAAAGCGGACAGAGCAAGGCGCGGATGTATGTCAAAGTCTTTCAACGCGTGGTGATCTTGTGGGTGCTGGGAATGATCGCCCAAGGACACCTGTTGGATTTCGATTGGTCCACGCTACGGCTGTTCTCCAACACGCTCCAGGCGATCGCCGTGGGCTACTTGATTGCCGCCGTAGCGATTATCCATTTGCCTCGCTGGGGACAACTGTTGGTCACGGCCGTACTCTTGGGGGCTTTCTGGGCGGTGATGCTATGCGTGCCGTTCGGCGGCAATCCTGCCGGGATCATGGAAGAGAAAATCAACCTGGCCCTGTACATTGACCATCTCGTCCTGGGTCGGTTTTGCGTTCCCGATTCGACCTACGCCTGGATACTGCCCGGGCTAGGCAACGGAGCGACCGTGCTGCTGGGCGTCATGGCCGGCCATCTGCTGCGATCGGGCTGGTCGGCCGGGATGAAAGTGGCGTGGCTGGCGCTGGCGGGGCTGGTGTGTCTGGCACTGGGCTGGGCGATGGCCGGCGGACCGGTGTTGGTGTTGTCGCAAGGTCTCCCGCAGGAAGCGGCCAGCGAATGGATGCGGCGGTGGTGGAGTATCCGCTTTCCAATTATCAAGCATCTGTGGACCAGCTCGATGGTCTTGTATGCGGCCGGCTGGAGCTACCTGCTGTTGGCTCTGTTCTACCTGTTGATCGACGCATGCGGGCTGCGACGCTGGTCGACCTTGTTTACGGTGATTGGCATGAACGCGATCCTCGCCTACATGCTCACCCATCCATTCAATGTGGGCGCCGTGACCGGCCAGTACGTGGCCGGGCTGGCGATGCTGTTGGGCTCGGGTGGGCCGATGCTCAACGCTTCTGCGTCCTTCGCCGTCATCTGGCTGATTCTCTACTACCTCTACCGAAACCGCCATTATTTGCGGGTGTAGACAAGCGGCGGAGTCCCGAGCGATCTTCGCAATGACGTATGAGCATTCGCCGCCAAGACACTTTAAAGCTGGAAGCCAACACATGATTAACGGGATTCACCACGTATCGTTCTGTGTCAGCGACATGGAACAGTCGATCGGGTTCTATCGCGAAGGCTTCGGATTCGAAGTGCTTAGCGACCGGACAATCAGCGGGCCAGTACCCGAAAAGGTGATTCAGTTGCCAGGCGCGCATCTGCGGTTGGTGCATCTGCGGGCGCATGGGCTGGGGCTCGAGTTGATCCAGTATCTGGCGCCGGACGGCCGGCAGAAGGCTGTTCGGCCGTGCGACGTCGGCAGCGCGCATCTGTGCTTCCTGGTCGACGATATCGACAGCGAAATGCAACGGCTTACACGCCATGGAGCCCAATTCCTTTCGGAAGCGATGACCGTTGAGGGCGGTCCCAACGCCGGGAATCGTTATGTTTACTTTCTTGACCCTGACGATATTCCCATGGAGCTAAGCCAACCGGCGCGGCCGTGACCGTTAGCATTGCGTGAACCGTTCACAGGGGGACTGTCCCAATTTTCGCGGCACAAAGGGCGTTCTTTCC
>CAZASB010000073.1:0-16823 GCA_964487655.1 uncultured Planctomycetaceae bacterium | reverse complement strand
CACGGGGTGGCGAGGCCGACGGAGAAGCTCGCGGGTACCGCTCCAATACGGACCTCACTGCCCAAAGCCCCCCCAATGGTCCACTAAATCCGACTTTGCAGTTCTCCTGACGCGGCAGGCAGGGCATTTGACACCTGCCGGCCACCGTGCGATACTGGAGCGTCCGCCTTGCCGCAACGTTTCGGCTCTTCCGTTTCTGGGTGCAAGTCCGTAGTGAAAAGACGTAGGGTGGATGGTTCCGGATGTCTCAGCATCCGGGTTCATCCACGTGTCAGGCAATTCTGCACCCAGAAACGGAAGAGCCAACGTTTCGGTACGGTCAGCGGCGTTTCCCACCAACTTACCCCAAGGTGCATTCCATGAAGACAAGCATCAGTAGGCGTCGTTTTCTTGCCGCGTCGGCCGTGGCCGCCGTGGTTGGCCCGAAGCTATGCGAGGGCACTCCCGCCAAAGCCGCCGAGTTCAAGACGACTCTGAAGAAGTCGCTCATCGGCTCCCCAAGTGAAGCGACGTTGCAGTCCTGGAAGGACGCAGGTTTTGACGGCATGGAAGGCCACCCGGGCGACTTCTCGCCGGAAAGCGGCAAGAGCATGCAACAGATGGCCGAGCGGATCGGGATGCGCATCCATTCCACCTTGTACGGCTGGGCCAACTTTAATCACGCGGATGCCTTCGATAGCGAGGTCGAGAAAGTCGCCAACGCGCTGGTATCGACCGGGAATCTCGGCGCGGCCGCCATGCTGCTGGTCCCATGCCGCATTGGCGGAATGCCCATGCCGGAGCCCTGGGAGTTCGATATCGAACTGAACGAATCGACCGGGCATTTGACCAAGGTTTTTAACGGCGACAACGCGCCTTACCAGCAGTACATCGAGGCCCACAACGCGGCGACCGACGCCACGCACAAGGCCGTCGAGAAGCTGATCCCCGTGGCCGAGAAGGCAGGCGTGGTCATCGCGTTGGAGAATGTGTGGAACAACCTCTGGGTCAAACCGGCCGCCTTCAAAAATCTGGTCGCCTCCTTCGGCAGTCCGTGGGTGCAAGCGTACTTTGACATTGGCAACCACGTGAAGTACGCGCCGCCAGAGGAATGGATTCGAACTCTGGGCAAGTTGATCGCGCGGTGCCACGTCAAGGACTTCTTGCTGAACGCGGACGGGCACGGCGGCAAGTTCGTCGACATTCGCGACGGCAGCGTCAACTGGCCGCTGGTACGCGCCGAGTTGGACAAACTCGGCTTCGACGAAATATGGATGACCATCGAGGGAAGCGGCGGCCTCTCGCTCGAGGAACGCAGCAAGCGGCTCGACCTGATTATTGCCGGAAAATAGTCTTGCAGAAACGCCTGCCGCTTCTGCCTGGAAGCGGCAGGCATATTAATCTTCAACTAACGAAACCCCATGCTTGCGGCGCTGCGGACGACGATCTGATCAACGCCCCGCCGCGCCGCATTCCTTGAAACCAGGACTGTACAATGACAACTCTATTGAATCGACTTGTGTCAAGTCTGCTTGTGCTTCTCATGCTCTCGACGGCGTCCGCGGTGTTTGCCGCGGAAGCCACCGTCCCGATCCGCGTTGGGATTATCGGTCTCGATACGTCGCACGTGGTCGCGTTCACCAAGATTATGAACGCCGCGAACTCCGAAGGCGATCTGGCCGATATGCGTGTCGTGGCCGCCTTCCCCGGCGGCAGCCCGGACATCCCGTCAAGCTGGGACCGGGTCGGCAAGTTCACCGACCAGTTGCGGGAACAGGGCGTGGAAATCTGCGACTCGATTCCCGCCATGCTGGAAAAAGTGGACGCCGTCCTTTTGGAAAGCCTCGATGGCCGCCCGCACCTCGAACAGGCCAAACCGGTCATCGCCGCCGGGAAGCCGCTGTTCATCGACAAGCCGCTGGGCGGAACGCTGGCCGATTGCATCGAGATATTCCGCTTGGCCAAGGAGAAGGGAGTCCCCTGCTTCTCCTGCTCCTCGCTCCGGTTCAGCACGGCATTCCTCCAGGCGCGGGACGGCGAGTTCGGCAAGATCCAGTCATGCACGGCATGGAGCCCGATGAGCGTCGAGCCGCACCATCCGGACCTGTTCTGGTACGGCATCCACGGCGTCGAGATTCTGTTCACGGTCATGGGCCCGGGCTGCAAGGAGGTTGTGCGGGAATCACAGAACCGCGTTGTCGGCACGTGGGCCGACGGGCGCAAGGGCGTGTTCGTCGGTAACGAGAAGCTGCACGAGCAAAGCTATGGCGCCGACATCGAAGCGGAAAAGAAGACGGGCTACATCGGCACGTATGACGGATACGGCGGACTGGTCCGTGAAATCGCCGCCTTCCTGAAGACCGGCAAGCCGCCAGTCGCCATGGAAGAGACCCTGGAAATCTATGCCTTCATGGAAGCCGCCGACGAAAGCAAGCGGCAGGACGGCAAGCCGGTCGCGATCGAGGCGGTCATGAAGGCGGCCCGGGCCGCGGCATCGGAGAAATAACCGCCGCAACGGCTCCGCCGGCTTGCTGGCGAACGATCATGGATTGTCGCGAGAATCGGCATCGCCCAGGCGAAACATGGCGGTGCGCGCCGCATCGTCGAAACGAAGGTGTAAGTAGTCGCCGGGTTGGGCCCCGCTGCCGCGAAGCGCGGGGCCCAACCCCCAACCGCATCCGCGTTTGGCCATCAGCCTGCCCAGCCGTTCGTGGCGTGGCGAGATCACGGTGTATTCCCCGGCGACGTGCTCCTTCAGCGCGGCCGGAATGGTAATGACTCCGCCCGAAATGACCGCTTTCGAAAGGCGGTACGCCACGAAAGCATGACCGTCCGCGTCGATTCCACACGCTTGTATCACGTGGCTGGGACTAGCTCGGGATCGGCGAGCGCGGGCGCGTTGCACGGTCTTCGGATCGGTCTTCCGCGCCACCAGGCCGTAGATGCTCCGTTCATACTGCGTGACCACCGGCGAACACATGAGGATGGCGTTGAAGCTGAAGCGGTTTATTCCGCGGGCGATGCAGCGTTCCTCAAACTCGCTGCGGTCCATCACCGGACCGAACTCCTTGAGCACCTCGACTATTCCGTGCTCGACCCCGCCGAGCAGGGTGCGCCAGTCAAGCGACGGCGCGGCGTACACCATGTTGTCCTCGACGCGAACATTGGCCATCTGGCGACAATACTCCAGCAGAGCGCCCGCCGGCGGCAGTTTCCGGTTGCTGCGGCGGTCGCGTTTCAAAGCGGCGCGAAGCTGCGAAACGTCGATGCATTCCGCCACGGAAACCGCCTTTTCGATCATGTTGGGCAGTCCGTACTGCGGCAAGCTCCCCAGGCAAAACCACCGCTGCTTGGCGTCGAGCCATTGAAAGTTCGTCAGCGTGAGAAGCGTTTCGCGGAGCAGTTGTTGGTCGACGTGGCACCGAGGAAGACTCGTGGCCAGTTCAGCCATCGCGTCGGCTACCGTTGCGACCCCGAAGCTGCCAACGGCAACCTTGGCGGCTTGCGCAATCCGAAGCGGCAAATCGGCCAGATTCCGGTCGATGGCCACGGCCCCCTCGGCCACTGGCACGACATGAAAGGTCAACGTCCGCGAAAATATACCGGCGGCTTCTTCGATGGCGGAGATGGACAGACCATGGCCAGAGAGACCCGCCTCCTGTAATTCGCGCTCCAGGGTGCTGGTGGCGCTGGGTAGACGCTCGGCGATGAAGGCCAGGGTTCGGTCCAGGACGGGCGCATAGACGGGAATACCATGCACCTGCTTGATGCAACGCGCGCAGATCTGGCGAATTCGCTCGCGGCTGAGGCCGTACTTGGAACCCAACTGCTCCAGAGTGCGACGCCCTTTGCCGTCCCAGTTGCAGTAGGACGCCAATATCTGCTGATCGCGTTCATTGGCCATCGGAGAAAAGATATCCCGGAGTTCGTCTTCAACCGGCAACTCATGGAAATCGCGTATCTCGTCGACAAGCCGGCGAATCCCCTCGGCCAACCGGAACGGCTCCGTCAGATCGAGTTCATGGCGGCGAAGCCTTCCAACGAGGTCCGCTACCGTATTGCTTTGGTGATCCAGCGTTCGCAATAGGCGACCCAAACGCGGGTCGTTGAAGTAGATGTCGGACGCCCCGGACAGCGCCGCAAGTCGTTCGGCCTGCTCGGCAAGCTCGGCATCGATTTGCCGGCGCAGCCCGACGAAAGTCTCCAATGCTGTCAGCACGTCCACCAGGCACTTCGCGCCGAAAGCCGGAAGGTCCATCAGGTCGCCCACGGTCATCCGTCCCAACCGCTGCACGTCGTGAGTTAGTCTGGCGCGGCGAAGGCAATTGTAGGTCCGGTTTTCCAGCTTCAGATCATCCAAGCGCAGCCCGGCGGGCGCTATGGGCAATCGGAGCGATCGAATGTCGCGTTGTACGACCCCGGCGCTCACTTGAGAAACAACCATTCCGGCCAGTTGTGCAATCGCCTTCGGCGAAAGATGCTCCCACGCCGTTTTGTCCAGGTCGGCCAATCGCTTTCCGTCAAACGGGGAGTCCTGGGCGAGGCGACTGGGAATGGGCTCGCCGAGCAGGCCTTTCAGTATCGACGGCGCGATGCAGTGGCCGGGACGAGGGTACCGGTTCAGCGTCCGAATTCGTCTGGTCGCCACGGAACGGCCGTCGCGTGGCTCGCGTGGTATTTCCGGATGATCGATGACGAACTCCATTGCGGTGAGCAGATCGACAAGCGACTTCGACCAAAAGCCGCGAAGCGCAAGGATGTCGTCGATGGTCATGCCGTTGAGGTCTTGCGGTCGCTCATGAATCCCCGCGGCAACCAGGCAATTGATCGTGCGCACCTCGAGGTCGAGTTCCGCCAGCGCGACGTCCTCCGGGAGTGTCGGCAACGGCCGATCGCCCACCAACAATGAAAGGCGCCCGGCGCGGCCCACGGCGGCGACAACGCAGCCGGCCAACTCCGCGCAGGTCTGGTCGTCGAAGAGCGTCCACGACGATTCGTCCAAGTCGGCCAGCTTTAGATCCTTCCGGCCGGCAAGGGCCGCGTACTTCGCTGGAAGAGACTCTTGAAGCAGTCCCTCGAGCGTTGCCGGCGCCAATCGATGCCCACGACGCGGATATCGGCTGTACGTCATTGGAATCATCCTACCTGTCACTGCTGTACTTCTATCTGCTGTTTCTACCAGCGATCTTCGATGTTGCCAAGTCCGGCCCCGCTTGTTGTCATGGGAAGGCAATTCTAGCAGCCACAATCGACAAAAACACACCCCACCAGAAAGGGATTCCACCCTCGCAAGGGGCTTCCCAAATCCGCCAGTACCGCTATAATGCGTCACAATCGTTTCGGAGTGCGCCCGCCCATGCCCCCGTATTTGACGGGCGATCCGCCGTTCCCTTCCCTAGGTTACCGTTTCCTCCCGTCTATCGTGTTTCCTAAATTCGATATTGTTGGCTTTGGCGCAATTGCCGTCGACGACCTGCTCCACGTAGACGGCTACCCGTCGGCCGAGAGCAAAGTGCGCGTTCAAAGGCGGGAACGGCACTGTGGCGGGCAGACGAGCACCGCCTTGGTCGCCGCGGCTCGACTCCACGCGCGCTGCGCCTACGCCGGGCTGCTGGGCAGCGACGGTCTCTCTCAATTCGTCGCCTCCGCGCTGCGGCGTGAGGGCGTGGAACTGGACTACGCGGTCGAGCGTCCCGACGCGCAGGCCGCGCATTCAACCATTATCGTCGATAGCAGAGAAAGAACCCGGACCATCTTCGCCAGCATACCTGGCGCCCTTGGCCCCGACGAGAACCGGCCCGACGCCGGCCTGATTCAAGCGGCGAAGACGGTGCTTGTCGACCACCATGGGACGGAGGGAACGCTGCGCGTGTGCAAGATCGCGCGCGAGGCCGGGATCCCGATTGTCGGCGATCCGGAGCGCGACTCCGGCGGAAGACTCCGCGAAGTATTAACGCTGATCGACCACTTGATCGTAAACGATCGCTTCGCCAAACAGCTCACCGGCGCCGATGCGACGGAAATAGCCGTCCAACGGCTCTGGGACGCATCGCGGCAGGCAGTTGTCGTGACGCGCGGCGACTCGGGATGCTGGTACGTCGATTCGTCGGGCGTCCCCGCCCGGCACGTACGGGCTTTCCAGGTCAACGCGATCGACACAACCGGTTGTGGCGACGTGTTTCACGGCGTGTACGCGGCGATGCTCGCCCGCGGCATTCCGCTCGACGTCCGGGTGCGCATCGCGTCTGCGGCGGCGGCCATGAAGGCCCGCCTGCTCGGGGGACAGGACGGCTGCCCCACGTTCGGCCAGCTCGATGCCTTCCTTCAGTCGGAAGATTCGGAAGCCGCGTACTCGCTCCGCAACTGCTCGACTTCCTCGAAAATGGCCGATACCTGACCGTCCGTCGCTTGGTCGTCCATGTTGATGCGTCAAACGCCCCGGTCAAATGCGAATTGGCCGAGTCGGTGTGCGGCAAGATTCTCTGGCGAATGCAAGGGATAATCTTACACAGGCGCCCAGACGGGTTACGCCGGCTGTCCTGTCAGGGCAGGTTGCGAGTCTTGGGCACAGTGGACGCGACTCCCCGCCGATTCCTATTTGTGCAGCATGTTTGTGCAGCATGGAGTGGCCGTACTGCTTCCGCCAACCTTTCATTCCGGCTATCCTAGAAAGTAACCATTCACTTGGCGAGTCGTCACGTCCTTCGGCAGTATTCAAGGGGCCGTTCGAGTTATCGTCCCTTTTTCGCAAAGAGTCGTATTCCATGACCGACAACGGGGTCAATCCCCCACCGATTTCCGACGTTCCGTCACCAGAGACTGCCTCGGCGTCCCCGGTCGTCACCAAGGCGATTCGCGCGTTGACGGCTCTTGCCGGTTTTCTGGTAGTGTTGATTGGCGTCGTACTGCTGGCCCATCAACTACGCTCGCTGCTGCGCGGACGGCAGGCCGCCGATGGCGACCTCTCGGCACTTATCAATGTTTTGACGACTTCGCCCACACGCGAAAACCGGCTAGACGCCGCGCAAGAGATCGTTGACAGAGGCCCCGAGGCCGTTGCCACGGCATTGGCATCACCCGCAGTCTTGTCGGGGGGCGAGAACTCTCTCCAGGTTTCCATCGCGGCGCTGCGTGCTCTCGCGGCGGTCGGCAAGGACGCGGCGCCCTCCCTGGCCGCGGCATTGGTCGATCCGCGGGCCAACGTCCGGACCGCCGCGGCAAGCGCACTCAACGAGATGGGCTCCGAGGCCTTACCCGCCGCCGATGCGCTTACCAGCGCCCTGGACGACGCGGAACGATGGGTTCGGTGGTATGCATGCGAATCGTTGGGCAACCTGGGGCCCGAGGCGGTCAGTGCGGCGCCGGCACTGACCCGTCTGCTCGATCATAACGACCCGCAAACGCGACGGCGGGCCGCGGCGGCGCTCGGACGGATCGGCCCCGCGGCTTCCGCGGCGGTCGAGTCGCTCCAGCGAGTGGAAGGAAGTGACTCGAACCGCGAGGTGCGCCGCGAAGCCACGCTCGCGCTGTATCAGATCAACCTCGAACAGATTGCCCGCCAGGCGGCAGAGAGCGCCGAGCCAAAGATTGCCGAATTGATCGAGGCCCTTGACTCGGGCGACGAGCACCAAGGGGTCGCCGCGGCCCGACAGCTCGCCCAATTGGCGTCACAAGCCGAGTCGGCCGCGCCAGCCCTTGCTCTGGCACTGCGTTCCGAGAGCAAGTGGGTACGCGAAGCAGCGGCCGGCGCGCTCGGCGCCATGCCGCGCGCCGCGCGCAACATCGCGCCGGCTCTCGTCGCAGCCTCCAACGATCCTGAAATCGAGGTCCGAATCGCCGCACGCAAGGCGCTGGAACGGATCAAGATGCTGCGGTAGAACTGTCCGGAATGCGTCCATCGGTCACTCGATGAGTCGCCAGTTCATCAGCCACCGATTCTCCGAACACAACCACGCCAGAAACAGCATGGCAAACAGACCAAACAAACTGACAAACTGTGGAGATATTCTAGTTGCTGGTTGTTAGTTGCTGGCGGGTTTGGGGCCGTATCGCGAAGGCAAGGCCGACAATCCGATCTCAAATTTCAAATCTTGAATCTCAATTGTCAACGAACCCGCAGTAGTGTGTCGGCCAAGCGGAAAACGTACCACATGCCAACAGTGCCGGCCAGCACGGCCAGCAGCGAGGAAACGAGGGCCGTGTTGGCCAGCAGGCGAGCACGGGAACCAGTCCGCACAACCGTATTGCGAATGACTTTCATACCCGGCGGTGGGAACTGGCCTGCCCGGTTGATCTGCACGCCCAACCAGAAAAGGTAAAGGCCCATGCCGACGAGACTGCCCCCCACGACCACCAGGGCCTTGATCACAAGGGACAATGCTTTTTCGGCCGCGGCAGGTAGGTTCTCTTCGACCATGCGGTCAAGTCCATCAAGTCGTCGGTCGAGCCACCATAATGCGACCATCCCGCCGACTACGATGGCTAGGGTCAGAAACACTGCCAGCTTGCGTTGCCGCGAATCGGCCGGAACGATTTCCGGTGGGTTGGTATCAGTCATGGGTCACTGGAAGAAACATTAGCCCGGATTATTCATGATAGGTAGGGTGGGTCAAACAAGCCGCTTCTTTGGTGGGTCATCGGTCGCTAATACCGGCGTCTTTCTAGGCGGCGGGCTACAAATCAGCTTGGTTGCGGCTTGTGCGGACCCACCAACGATCTACGCGACCTCGACCCACCCTACGTAGATGAATAATCCGGGTTAGGGGCCATTACCGTGAATACCGTCGGTCGCACGGGCGAGTCACCACCCTGAGCGACCCACTGGCATTATTGATTCCTGCATAGTCAATGAGCGATTCGCAGCCGTTTTACCGGGGAAGCCGGGCTTCGCCCTTGTCCATTGGCTGTGCAAGCCCCAATAGCTTACCCCAAATGACGCAACCTCGCAAAGGGGCCAGGAATCTTCATTGCCAAGTCGCCAAGACTTTCCCGCTGCACGACTCAGCCAATTCGCTCCGGAAATATCCTCCGAAGGAACCTGGCATAGTGAGGATAGTCAACCATAAGCCCGTTCGGAGTGGCCGCCTCCAGGACGAGCCAGCCGCTGTAGCCAATATCGTCAAGCGCCCGCCGCACCTTGTGGAAGTCGATCCGCCCTTCGCCCAGCCGGTGACGCCCATCCTTGGCGTGAAGCTGGCAAAGGAGCCCCTTCCGGCCCAATTCGCGGATCTCGGCCAGGATGTCGTAGCCCTTGTCGGTCGAGTTGCCCACGTCGTAGTATACGCTTACAGTCGGCGACGGGGCAACATGCAGGCTGACAATCCACAAACTCACGTTTTCGGCTAAACTCATCCGGCCTTTCCTTGCCGTCGTCAATTCGCTATAATTCCGTCCGAGTTAGGGAAAATGGATGCGCAAACGCTCTCGGTGGAGATTGTTTCCCGTTCGGCGCGATTGCAACTCGGTGAGCGAGGAGGCTCCGTTCCATGCGTGTGGGAATTGGTCACGATACGCATCGTCTGGGGCCCGAGGGCCCCCTTCGTTTGGGTGGGGTAAACATACCTCACGACAAACATCTCATTGGCCACAGTGACGCCGACGTCCTCCTGCACGCCATCGTTGACGCCTTGCTGGGCGCCGCGGCCTTGGGCGACGTTGGCCAGATGTTCCCCGACACCGACCCGGACAACCGCGGGCGCGATTCAGGCGAGATGCTCCAGGCAGCCTGTGAAGCCGTCGCTGCCGTCGGTTGGCGAATCGTCAATGTCGACTGCATCGTCCACGCCCAACGCCCCCGACTTCTGCCGCATCGGCAAGCCATCCGGCTGCGAATCGCTGAGCTGCTGGGTATCGACCCGGAACGCGTGGGACTGCAGGGCAAGACGGGCGAGCAGATCGGTCCTATCGGCCGCGAAGAGGCCATCGCGGCCCAGTGCGTGACTCTGCTGGCGCGCCGCGAGGAAGACGACAACGACGAGGAATCGAACAACCCCTATTCGGTAAAACTATGATTCGCGTTTATAACACGCTTACCAGGACGAAAGAGCCGTTTGAACCGGTTCACCCGCCCAAAGTTGGCATTTATCTGTGCGGACCCACGGTCTACAAGCCGAGTCACATCGGACACATGGTCGGCCCGGTCATTTTCGACTGTATCAAGCGATATCTGGCATACAACGGCTACGACGTAACGCTCATCGTGAACATCACCGACGTGGACGACAAGCTCATCAGCGAGGCGAACACGCGCGGCGTGCCCATGCCGAAGCTGGCCGAGCAGATGACGGCCGACTACATGCGAAACATCGAGACGTTGGGGGTCGACGCGATTGACCAGTTTCCGCTATGCACGGCCCACATGGCCGACATCATCGACCTGACCCAGCAACTGATCGACCGAGGTTACGCCTATGCATCGGAGGGTGATGTCTACTTCGACGTGAGCAAGGCGCCCGAGTACGGCAAGCTGAGCCATCGGCCAACCGACGCGCTGCTGGGCGACGGGGGCGGCATGGCCGATCGCAAGCGGAACTCGACCGATTTTGCCCTCTGGAAGAGTGCAAAGCCTGGCGAGCCCTCTTGGGAAAGCCCCTGGGGCCCCGGCCGACCCGGCTGGCACATCGAATGCTCCGCCATGAGCCGCGCCCTGCTAGGCGATACGTTCGACATCCATGGCGGTGGGCTCGATCTGGTCTTCCCGCACCATGAAAACGAAGTCGCCCAAAGCGAATGTGCCACCGGCAAACTCTACGCCAAGTACTGGATGCACAACGGCCTGATGCAAGCGTCTGACGAGCTGGGCAAGGTGGGCGGACGGGAAACGCGGGCACGCGAGGGCGATCTGGCCAGCCAGGAGGCCGGCAAGATCAGCAAGTCGAAGGGCTCCAAGCCGTTCAGCGAGATGCTCGCGGCATTCTCCGGCGAAACTATCCGCTTCTTCTTGCTTTCAACCCATTACCGACGGCCCATCGACTTCTCCGACGGCCGCGTTCAAGAGGTCGAAACCGGCCTGGAGACCTTCTACCGCTTCTTCAAACGATTTGAACGCGTGACCGGCGAGTCGTTCTACAAGCTCCCCGCCGCCACGCGCCGCAAGGACGGCGAGTTCGAGCCGGGTAGTGATCCGCTGCTGAAGAACGTGGCCGAGCTGCGAGCCCGGTTCCTCGAAGCCATGGATGACGACTTCAACTCCGGCGGCGGCATCGGCGTCCTGTTCGACCTGGTCCGAACGCTCAATAAGTATGTGGACGAGCAGGGGCTGGAGGAGGCTGCGAGGCAGGAGGCCGCAAAGCTGGCGGCCCTTCGCCAAGGAGCCACTACGCTGCGAGAACTCGGCCTGACGCTGGGCATCTTCCGTGTTCCGATCGACGCGGTCGGTGCGGACAAGGGGAGCGAACTGGTGGGCAAGCTGCTCGAACTGTTTGTCACCATTCGAACCGAATCGCGCAAGAAGAAGGATTTCGCCACCGCCGACCGTATCCGCAACGGACTAGCCGAACTGGGCGTCACCTTGGAAGACCGCCCCGGCGGCACCGAATGGACCATCGAATAAGTCCGGGAACCGGCCCCTTCGCATGGCAAACACACCCGACCCTCCCAAACGCATCCTCGGCATCGACCCCGGGCTGAACACGACCGGCTACGGCGTGCTCGACGTCGAATGCGGCAGGCTGAAGCTCTGCGAGGCCGGCGTGGTGCGGGGCCGGACGCGGGGCTCGCTCACCGCGCGGCTGAACCAGATCTACGAGGGCGTGGCCGACGTGATCAAGTCGCTCCACCCAGACGTGATGGCCTTGGAGGAACTCTACTCGCACTACGGTCGACCGCGAACCGCCATCCTCATGGGGCACGCCCGCGGCGTCATCTGCCTCGCCGCCGTCCGCGCCAATATTGAGGTGATCCACTATTCCGCCACGCAGATCAAACGCATCCTGACCGGTTCCGGCCGCGCGCCGAAAGGGCAAGTCCAGCGCGCCATTCAACGCGAACTCGGCCTCGCCGAACTCCCCGAACCGCCAGATGTGGCCGACGCCCTTGCCATCGCCCTGTGCCATCATTACTTGGGCAAACGCGTGGGAGCGTGAGCCGATATCCCAACGGTCGAGCAGCAGGTTGAATGGTTGAGACTCACCATACACGTCTTTGCGGCACAGCAACGGATTGCGGCGGCACAATGCGAGCAGCACCGTCGGGCCATACACGGCGAAAGTCACTCACATTCAGCGTGATCAGTATGTCCACTTGTGACAACTGGGCAACTTTGGCAATGATTGCATCATAGACTACGCCGCCGGTCTTGCGATCCTTAATCATCTCCCCAATGACGGACACGTAGTCTTCGCCCCCAAGCACCTCGATACGGGCACAACTCAAGATGCCTTCGCGGATGAGCTTCCCCGCAGTATCCGGAGTCATGCGCGGTTGCATGGGCAACCGAGTAAGCACCGCATACAGTTCTGCAAGGCTATGTCCTGAGAAGATGAACTCGAAACTGCCCGCCTTCGCCGCTGACAACCAAGCAACAGATGCTTCATGGAATGGGTGCCCTGACAGCAAGCCGGCAACGGCTACCGATGTATCGAGCATCACTCTCACTCGTCACGCCTCCGAGTTAAGCTGTCCATTCGTTTTTGCCGAATATCGTGGAGCGTGTTCAAAAAGTCCGCATCCAGCGTGCCATCATAGACGAGGATGTTCGCGTGCCAACGTAAAGGAGGTTCAGCGGCAGTCTCGGAGGAGACCGACTGTTCCGAATCAGCATCTGTCTGCTCAAGCACGATAACCATGCGATGCTCGCCTGGCGGAACGTCCGCCGGCAGACGCGCAGACAACTGATGATCTTCCGTAACCAACCCGACAGTCTCAATCCGCTTCATCATCACCTCCGAAGCATCGGCAACCGGCCGAAATGCGCCGTTACACCTCCGGCAAGAGCAGCCATAACCGCCAACGACAACCTCAAAACCAAACCTCACAAATCGCTTCCAGCCTATTATACTACTTCAAGGCCCCCGCTTCCAGGGGGCGCTGTCGCTAGTTCGATCGCGAAATGATCGACCCGCTTGACCACACCTCCACTCTAGGGCAATACTGAGGGGGGGTCTACTGCCCCGCCACGCAGATCAAACGCATTCTGACCGGTTCCGGTCGCGCGCCGAAAGGGCAAGTCCAGCGCGCCATTCAACGCGAACTCGGCCTCGCCGAACTCCCCGAACCGCCAGACGTGGCCGACGCCCTTGCCATCGCCCTGTGCCATTACTACTTGGGCAATCGCGTGGGAGCATAATCGCCGGCATGGCGATTGGAGCGACAAGGATTTCAAATTCAGTAGCACCTTCAGTCGCCGAAACGATCGGCTCACGGACCTCTCGGGCTTCCTCTCTGCGTTTTCCCTTTTTCCCCCTTTCCCCTTTCTCCCCTTCACACATCTGCTTTGGGTGAATGAACGCATACCGGATACCCATTCCATACCTCAAATCTCATATTTCAAATCTCAAATCTGGCAGCGCCTTCAGTTGTCGAAACGCGCTGTACCTGCCGCAAACTGGTCATTGACGCCACCACTGAAATGGTGACAATGAAATACAATCCTTTCTTCAATGCCCTCCCAGGAGATCGTGGACTATGGCCGATTCAAAGACATCGCCTGCCGCCAGCACCCCGAGCGTCCCAAGCGGCGCTGGCCAGTTCCCTTTGGCCCTGTTGCGTGCCGCCATCGGTTGGCATTTCCTGTACGAAGGCGTGGTCAAGTTGCAGATGGGCAATTGGTCCGCGGCCGACTATTTGGAGAGCGCCGTGGGACCGATGGCCGAGTTCTACCACGGGCTGGGCGCGAACGAGGCGCTAATGCCATGGGTCAACCTGGCGAATATCTGGGGCCTGGTCCTCATCGGGGCCTGCCTGATGCTGGGATTTTTTACCCGGTTTGCGTCCCTATGCGGAATGGCTCTGCTGGCGCTCTACTACATGGCCTATCCGCCGTTGTTCGCATCGGCGGTCGGGCCGGTGGAAGGTCACTACCTGTTTGTCGATAAGACCCTGGTCGAGTTCCTGGCCCTGATGGTCGTGGTGGCCTATCCGGCCCGGCTGTTCGGCCTGGACGGCATCATCAGTAGCATCCTGGCAGGCCGGCGACTGAAGAAGACTGTCGCCGCCAAGAAGGGAGACGCCGCGCCGACTCACGCCGAAGCAGTCGCGGCCAGCATGGTCCTTTCACGCCGCAAGGTACTGGCCGGCATGGCCGGTTTGCCCGTTGTGGGAGCGTTCGTCCTGTCCACGCTCCAGAAGCACGGATATCGAACCACCGAACACGAACAACTAGCCGACGCGTTGGCGTCCGACGCCGTGAAGCCTGACGGACTTTCCGGAGCGACCATCCACCGATTCGAATGGGTCGATATCAAGAACCTCAAGGCCAAGCCACCCATGGCCAAGATCAAGGATCTGGAGCTTAGCCGGCTGATCCTGGGCGGCAACCTGATTGGCGGCTGGGCGCACGCCCGCGACCTGATCTATGTGGACAAGCTGGTCAAGGCTTACCACAACGAGCAGAAGATCTTCGAGACGTTCCAGATCGCCGAGCAGTGCGGCGTGAACGCGATTATTACGAATCCCGTGCTGTGCGAAATCATGGCCAGCTACTGGGAGAAGACCGGCGGGAAGATGAAGTTCATCTCCGACTGCGGCGGTCGCGACATGAAGGAGATGGCCAAAAGGTCGATCGATACGGGGGCCGTGGCCTGCTATGTCCACGGCGGCGTGGCCGACAGTTGGGCCGAAAAGGGCGAGTTCGACAAGTTCGCCGAGGTGCTCGACCTGATCCGCGGCCACAACGTCCCCGCCGGAATCGGCGGCCACAAGCTCGAAACCGTCAAAGGCTGCGTCGAGGCCGGTCTGAAGCCGGACTTCTGGATGAAGACCCTGCATAAGTCCAACTACTGGACGTACACCGAGAAGTCGGAGCGCGATAACGTCTGGTGCGAGTCGGCCGAAGACACCATTGCCTACATGGAGACGCTCGAACAGCCGTGGATTGCGTTCAAGACCATGGCGGCCGGCGCGATTCAGCCCAAGGAAGCCTTTCAGTTCGCCTTCGAAAGCGGGGCCGACTTCGTCGCCGCCGGCATGTACGACTTCCAGATCGTCGAGGACGTCAACTTGGCCATGGACGTGCTGGGCACCGACATCAAACGCAATCGCCCCTGGCGCGCTTAATACCGGCGGCAAAGACGCACAAGCTCTCAGGGCCTCGTACGACTTCGCGTGGTGTAGGTTTCGATCAGTTCGACCACTGGCGTGGGATCGTCCAACCCGTGCGGATGATGGCCACAATCCGGCTTGTGGAATACCGTGATGACGCCGCCCAGTGCCTTGTACCGCTGCTCGATGACGGCCGTGTTCTCATCGACCGGAACCACGTCATCGGCATCGCCCACCACGTGAGTGAAATCCATTTTCCACCAGCGGCGCCACGCCAGTTCGATCGTCGAATACCGTCGGGAACTCCATGCACCACGCCCAAGGGCTTCCATCGCGAGGCTTCGGCGGCACGGCCACCCAGCAGGCGCGGCCGTCCACCGTAAAGTGGTGGCGAGTGAAGTTCTTCCACGTGTCGATCTTAACCGGTTGCCAGTCGATCGGTTCGGCGGCAACGGCGGGGAGGGCCAGCACTGCCAGAATACACGCCAGGAATGTCGCTTTCATGTCCTTCACCTTATTCCCAACCAAGAAAATCGAAAACCATCTTCGCAAGCTCCTCGGTCGGTGCGATGGTTCCGACACTGTGAACGCCCGTGTTCGAGATGTACAATTGGGTTCGAATACCCGCCTTCCACTGCGATTCGTACAACATGCAGCCCTGGCTGATCGGCACAATGCGATCCATCACGCCATAAAAATGCAACGAGGGCGACGAGTGTGTATTGACGTACGTAATTGGCGAGCACTTCCTGGCCATCGCCAGCAATTCGTTCGTCAGTTCGTGGGATATCTTGCCGTCTTCCACCTTCGCCCCGCACACTTGGTAAATGCAGTCAACCGATGGATTGTTCTTCAGAAAATAGGCGATGTCGGTCGGCCCGTAGAAATTGATGACGCACTGCACCTGCGACGACTGGTCCAGGTTCTCGCCGACATCGAAGACCTTCACCTCGTCCGGGATGCCGAGCATGTTCGAGATATGCCCACCGGACGAATAGCCCATCGAGGCGAAGCGGCTCTTATCGAGTCCGTACTCTTCGGCATGGGCTCGCAGGAATCGAACGGCCGCCTTGGCGTCCTCAATCTGCGCGGGAAACGGGAATTGCTTCGCGCTGCGGTGCGGCACGCTGGCGACCGCAAAACCCTTTTCCACGGCGTGGAAGCTTCGCCACAGCCCACCGCTGCCCGGATTGCCGCTATACCAGCAGCCTGCATCGATATTCATCAGCAGGGGCGCGTTCTCCCGCGTCTTGCCGTCCCGGAGAGGCAGGAACAGGTTGAGTTTCAACTCAATGCCGTCTACCGTTTTGTAGACAACATCGCCAGTCGCCTTGACGCCGTACTCGGCCGGCTTCTCCTGCTGAGCCTGGACAATTTGCGGAGAGACGAGCAACGCGACAACCACAAGGAACGCCAGAACCGCCAACAATTTCTTCATGGAACCACCCTTTCATGCAGAGACCACGGATGTGCAACCACCGACAGTCAGGATCCCCCAGACGGATGCTGGCAATATAACTTCTGAAGTTGCCGCGTGCAAGATGCGCGTGGACCGGTTCGGTTTGCCCGTTGAGCGGCCATGGGCCAGATGGGATCAGCAGGAAGCCAAGCAGGGATGAAGCCCACCTGGAAATGGCAATATTAAC
>CAZASB010000072.1:0-17002 GCA_964487655.1 uncultured Planctomycetaceae bacterium | reverse complement strand
TTTCCAGTCCCTGAGTATGCGAGGGGAACAGTCCCACTTCCGCAGCGGAACAGCCTCCAGTGAAAGGTTACGAGGATGTCCTCATCGTACGAATTATCGCATGGCGTCTCGCACAGCGTCAAGGACCCGCGACCGTACCAATTCGAGGGCCCCCTCGGCGAATGCGCCGGCCGCCCTTTGGTGACCTCCTCCCCCGAACCGCGAGGCCAGTTCGCTGCAGTCCAAGTCGCAGCGGCTTCGGAAGCTAATCTTGAAACCACCGGATGGCTGCTCGACGAAGATGAGAGCCGCCTCGGTGCCGCTCACCGACAGGAGCCTGTTGATCATGTCCTCGCTGTCGGACGGGAGAGCGCCGACGGCCGCAAAATCGCTTTGTTCAATCCAGGTGTAGATCAGGCGGCCGTCCAGTTCGATCGTTGCCTTGGCCATCGTGCGACCGGCCAGCTTCAGCCGGGCAAGTGTCTCCTTCTCGTACAGATCTTTATACAGCCGGGCGGGATCGGCCCCCGCCGTTACTAGCCGAGCGGCCAAACGGAGTGTTTCAGCCGAGGTGGAACTGAAACGAAACCAGCCCGTATCAGTCGCTAGGGCCGCAAGGGCGCATTGCGCGCTCTCCGGCGTCAGGTCAACGCCCAACGCATCGGCCGCCTCAACGACGAGCCGGCCGGTCGCCTCGGCGTGCGTGTCCTTGAGCATGTCCGCCCCCAGTTCGTCGCCGCTGACGTGGTGGTCGATGACCACTTTACGCAGACGGGTAGTGCGGATTACCTCGCCCATCGCGCCAAGCTGGGCCCAGGCCGAAGTGTCCAAAATGATCAGCACGTCGTACGACTCGAGTTCCGCAGCCGTAAGGTCAACCCCCAACTGTAAAAGCTTGCCGCCCGGGTCCAGAAATCGGTAGTTGGGTGGCACGGCAAAGGCGTTGCATACGACAACGTCCTTTCCAAGACTCTCCAGCACGGCCGCCAGGGCCAACTCGCTTCCGAGCGCGTCGCAGTCGGGCCGCACATGCGAGGTGAGTACGAACCGTTGATTCGCGGTGACAACTTCAACAAACTTGGACCAGTCGGGCATGGAAACGACTCAGTGCGAGGAACGGCTGTATGGGATGGGATCCCCGTAAACAACTACCGAAAATCAGCCCTGCCGACACACCGGCTCGGCAACGCGACGTACCGCCAGCACGTCTTGATCCATCTGCGCGATCAGTTCCGCAGGGCCTCCGAACCGGACAATGTCGCGTAAGCGGGCCAAAAAGTCAACCTGGACCGGCTTCTCATAGAGATCACCCTCGAAGTCGATCAGAAATGCCTCGATCTTCCGGGCATTCTCACCAAAGGTAGGGTTGGGGCCTACGCTGATCGCTGTCGACCGGGTTCCCACGTCGGTATGAGCCAGGCCGGCATAGATTCCATCGCGAGGCAGGAGCGTGTCGACCTGCTGGAGATTCGCGGTAGGGAACCCTAGTTTCGTTCCCCGCGCGGCACCACGCCCCACCACGCCTCGAATCCGGTAGGGGCGAGTGAGGAGCCGGTTTGCGGTTCGAATGTCGCCCTCGGCAATAAGCCGCCGCACCCGAGTGCTAGACACAGGCTCAACCTCCACGACAACGGGCTCGACCACCTCCACCTGAATTCCGGCCTGGGCGCCAAGCCGTAGCAATAGCTCAATATTGCCCGACCTGTCGCACCCGAAGTGGAAGTCGGGCCCTTCCACAATCGCGCTGGCGGCCAGCCCTTCCCTCACAATCCTCGCGAAGAACTGCTCGGCCGAGAGTGCAAGCAGCTCGCGGCTGGTCGGGTAGGCCACCACGGCATCGACTCCGAGCGCGGCAAGCATTTCCGCCTTGCGTTCAAGCCAGCACAAGGCCGCGGGGGCTGCTTCGGGACGCAACAGCCTAGCCGGGTGCGGATCGAAGGTGAACACCACGGCCGGTCCGCCAATCTCCGCCGAGAGGGCCACCAATCGCTCAACCAAACGAGCGTGTCCACGGTGCATGCCGTCGAAGTTGCCTATCGCTATGGCGCCGCCACGGAACTCGGCGGGCAGCGAGTTGAGGTCACGAATCAAGTACACGGGATTGTGGATGTTTCGTTGGTGATTTCTGGTAAGGCGATCGGCAGGTTCGAGCTTACCTGCCGAATGTAGAACAGTTGTCCCAACTGTTCCCAAACAATTGGGACAATTGTTCTACACTGGATATATTTCAATCTGCCGGTCGCCTAAATGACTATCCGCCGAAAGCCGGGTCTCTTCTTCGTCCAATCGGCGCCGGTTTCAACCATGAGCCACAAGCTCAAAACACGGGATACCGGACCTTTGGACGCTCCCTCTTGCAGGTTATGACTGGGGCCGGAGCCTCCGGATTTCGTCGCGGAGTCGGGCTGCCTCCTCAAACTCCTCGGTGGCAATCGCCTCGTCGAGCTTGCCTCGCAGGATTTCCGCATCGCTCCGTGGCCGAGCGGCGGCAGCCTGACGATCGCGATCGACGATTTCGTCCCGCCAATGCTGAAGGCTCATCAGCTCTGCGCATTCGTCGGCGCGGTGCCCCTGGTCGTATTCGTCAAGGAACTCGCGCACCGCGTCCACGCCGGCCTCAATGATCCGGAGCCCCTCGTCAAACTCGTCCCGCACGACCAAGGGCGTGGCCTTGGCGCGCGTGTTCATCATAATCACGTAAGGGCGCCATTGATCAAACTGGAGTTTGATTCGATCGTCGGTGGCGTGCTTTCGGACGAACTCGAATAGGCGGAGGTTCCGGGCCGTGTCACGGGCACACTGCTCATACATGTCGAGGCGCCAGAAGCCGACGTAGCGATGGTAGTATTGTATCCCTTCTTGCCACAATCGGCCACAGTCCTCCGCACCCAGGAGGTAGCCGGCATCTTCCGCATTCGCCTCGTCGTGTCGGCGCTGCTGTCGCTCGTAGAAGTCCAGCCATGACTCGAAGCCCTCGGGCCGTTCCCCGTCCGGCCGACCATTACACTCCAACTGGAGCACTCCCAGGTCGAGGCGGAGTTGCATGAGTTGCCGCCCGTCATCACCCTCGATCATGCGAACGAGCAGGTCGTCTGGGCGGTACTCCCAACGGCGAAGTATATCCGAGATGTCGTGGGACATCGGCCTGTTCACTCACCCGGCTCACGGATGACCGGTTCCATAACCTTCGTGTTCCTGTCGATGGCCAGAACGATGGTCCGCTGCTGGCCACCGTCGGGACTACTTGCAACGACGGGCAGGACATGGCGTCGGTCCGGGAGCGAGAATCGAATGGCGAAGGAACCGTCGCTTCGCAGGTGGACGGGCTCGCCGCGCAGCGTTACATGGGCGTTCGGCGCCGTCTGGCCGTGAACGATCAATTCCGTATCGATCTCGAAGGGTAATTGCGCCTTTATCTCCTCCAGTGAGACAACCGCCCCAGGCCCGAAACGGGTTTCCATGGGATTGCCCATTGGCCGGTGCAGTTGCTCCTCAAAGACCTCTTTCAGCTCCATGTTGGCGTCAGGATCGGTATATCCACCGCTCATGGCGAAGATGCGGTCGAAGTCCTTGGCCACTTCCGCCCAGTTTCGGTCGAAGGCATCGCCGGCGCCAGGCTGCGGCGTGGTCACCCGATTGCTTCGAGCCAGCGATAGGAACCGTTCTCCGGCTCGGTATCCGATTTCCAACTGGAAACTGCGAGGCGGTGTCTGGACGTCGATATACCAGTTGCTCACCCCGCCGTGGACTTCAATATCACGGACAAGACGTTTGCCAGCGTTCGTGGTGCCGTCTCGCACAACCTCGAAGACACGCAGCACGGGTCGGGAGATATGCCAATCGTGCCCCAAGGCTGCTTGGGCCCGCTGAATGCTGCGTCGCGAGAGTTCCCAGTAGGCATGTAACCAGTAAGGATCGCGAACCATGACGACCAGTCGATCCTTGGCTTGGCCGTTCTCTTGATCGGCCTTCAAGGCCAAGTCCTTCGACTCGGCAAGCCGCTCTCGGATCTCCTGTAATCGCTTTTCCACCTGGGCCTTGCGGCGAGCACTTTTTGCCTGACTGCTTGTCGCGGCCTTCGCCGGCTTGGAGCGAGTTGTCGCGGCCTTCGTCGGCTTGGAGCGGGAAACCGTGGAAGCCGTCTTCCGCGTCTCGGCTTTGCCGTTACATCCCTCGGCCCTACGTCCCTCGGCTCTACGTCTCTCAGCCCTGGCCCGTTTCAAAAGAACCTTGATTAGTTCCTCTTTACGCATGGAGTGCCAACCGGGCACTCGCTTCCGCTTGGCCATCGAGGCCAAGTCCTTGGCAGTACGCGCCTTAAGTGTCGCCGCGGTAATCACGGGATCTACCTCCGAAAAAGACCTCGGAACACCCCTAACAGGGCGTAGGATAACGGGTGGGCAGTGAGGTGGCGTCATCCTTGACTCGATAACATTCGCTACGGTAGGCTCTTAATTCAATGCCGGTGGATCTCGCACGGTAGGTACTCCGTAGTCGTGCCGTTTGTCAACGGCGGCGCGAAAGGGGACTCCTGCGATTGAGTATCCGCCCGGCAAGCCCGAGCCCGTGTCGCCCCTGTCGCTACTTTGGATTATAATCGGGCCGTTGCCAAAACGCAACAACCGGCCACTGAATGGACACAAATTTCACGCCCGCCCCCCAAAACAAGGCAAGGGTCGCCAGAAGAAATAGAACGTAACTCCCTTTTGATTAAGGAGTTACAGAAATTCAGCGACTTCCATCGTCGTGAAACTTTTGCCTGACATCCGGTTCCGACATCGAACCGTCCTTTAGCAGATACCGACTTTCGACCTGACATCACAAAGAGCCGTACGTCACGGCGTACGTGGACTACCATGAAACCACCCGGCAGGCGATGGACAACGGCCTTCTGGGTTTCCGCTGCCGTGCTTGGGCTGGCGTTCTGCGTGTTCGCTCCCGTGCTCACGGCCGACCGGGTGTTCGCGTTTCGCGATGCGGCCCACTTCTACCCACCCTTATGGCGGATGATTGTCGGCGAGTGGTCGGCGGGGCGGGTGCCGCTGTGGAATCCGTACGAGAACCTCGGGCAACCCTTGCTGGCGCATCCAGCGGCCGCCGTCTGCTATCCCGGCCAACTCGTATTTCTTCTGCCCCTGTCGTTTAGGCATGCCTATACGCTGTACCTGGTAGGGCATGTACTGCTGGCCGCCGCGACCGCATACTGGCTTGCGCGCGCGTTCCGAGCAAGTCCGTTGGCGGCCGGCACGTGCTCGCTGGCCTATGCCTTTTCCGGCAATGTACTCATGCAGCACACGAACGCCCCGTTCCTCGTAGGCGCGGCTTGGCTGCCCCTGGCCGTGCTTGGCACAGATCGAATTGTCCGCCGCGCCGCCGCGAGCCACCGGTCCAGCGGGGAGGCAAGAGGCAACGTATCCCCCATCTGGCCAATTACGGGCCTGGGCATACCCCTGGCCCTGATGGTCCTCGGTGGCGACCCTCAAATGGCTTACAACGTCGGCCTGCTGGCCGGTCTGTATGTATTGATAACGCTGGTAAGATGCCGCCGTCGCCGAACGAACGGGGCAACGGCCAACGCACCGAACGGAAAGATGTTCAGACGCTGGTCGTTGCCTTGCCTCCCCTGGGCCGTCGCCGGGCGGGCGATTCTCCTTCTCGTCGGATCCGCGGTCCTTGCGCTGGTTCTCTCCGCCGTGCAGGTATTGCCCTCCGCGCAGCTCACAGCTCAGAGCAACCGCGTGCCGCCGAGTTGGGGCGATCGGCTTTGCGGACGATTGGAACCGCAGTCGCATCATGAGCATGCCTATCATTTCAGCGTCGGGCCGTGGCGACTGGCCGAGTTCTTTTGGCCAAACGTATCCGGACGCCAGTATCCCGTGCATCGCCGTTGGCTCAGCGCAATTCCGGCAGAAGGGCGCGTTTGGACGCCAACCCTCTACATGGGCGCCTTCCCGATCGTTCTTGCCTTGGCGGCCATGCGACTTCGCCACGGTCCCATCCGGCGGCGATGGCTCGCCTGGGCGGCCATACTGAGCACGGTGGCCGGCTTCGGCTACTACGGCCTTGGGTGGCTGCTAGCCGAGTGCCATGTCAACACCCAGTTCGGCGGGCCGTTCGGAGGGCTATACTGGCTGATGAACCTGCTGCTGCCTGGGTATTTGCGATTCCGCTATCCGCCAAAGCTTCTGGTGGTCACGTCGCTGGCAATCAGCCTGCTTGCGGCACGCGGCTGGGATCGGGTATTCCATGGACAAGGCGACAGCGTGCGCCGGCTACTTTTCGCCCTGGGCGGAGTGAGTCTTCTTGGCCTGATAGGCGTCTTTGCGGTCGGTCCGTTCTGGAACGGTTGGCTGGCCGCCGTGCCGGCCGACCAGTTTTTTGGGCCCTTGGACGCTAGGGGCGCGTGGCGAGACCTCGCCACGGCGTTTGCGCAAACGGCGATTCTTTGTGGGACGTTCGCATGGCTGCTGCGCGCGTATGGCACGTCAGTAAGGGGCAGGGCAGGGGGGCTTGCCCTGGCCGTCGCGCCAGTCGCGGCGCTGATGCTCGTGGCCGCCGACCTAGGCTGGTCGAACGCCTGGCTCGTGGCAACGGTACCGGGTGAGACCGCAATGTCCGAATCAGGATTCGGCCAAATCATCGCGACTCCCGGCGCCATGGCGGCTTCCAACGGTCCGTCGCCGGCGCGCGTATGGCGTCATCCGATTTGGATGCCGCCTGCCTGGCGCAAGAGCGCCGCCGTCGACCGACTAGATGAAGCCATGCGGTTCGATCGCGATACGCTCTGGCCAAACTACAACCTCGATATGCGTATAGCCGTAGCCGAAGTGCATGGCACGATGATGGTCGGCGACTATGCCGATTTCCTGGCGAGGCATCGCCTCACGGCAGGCGATGGGGACGTCGCGGTCCTCGATCTCCTGTCACACGCCGTCCGACCGCCGGGCAAGACAATGCCGCCGGGCTGGCGCCCCATCGATCGCGCCCCGGACGCCGTGTTGTGGTACAACTCCCGGATCTTGCCAAGGGCGTGGATTGCCGCGAGCGATTCCACCGGTCGCCCGCGGGACATTGAAGGCGAATCGTGCCACGTCATGCACTTCGATCCGCAACGGGTCGAGCTTGAGGCCGCGTTGGTTGAACCGGGGCTTGTCGTCCTTGCCGAGCAGTTCTATCCCGGATGGCGTTTGGAGGTGAGCAGGGCAGGGCAGGGGAGTCGCTTAGCGCCTATCGAACGAGCGAATCGCGTCATGCGCGCCGCCAGACTACCAGCCGGCCGATATCGCCTGACGTTCCTGTTCCGGCCGTGGATTGCCTGCGTTGGGGCCGCTATCAGCGTTGTGGGATGGCTTACCCTGGCAGGTTGTGCCGCTTGGAGTTTTATCAGGCGGTGAAACGACGGCGCGTCATCAGTCCAACGGCCAAGGCCAAGAACACCAGCAGCGGCGTTCCCGGTTCAGGCACCGTCAGCAGCAACCTAGCCTGGATTTTCATCACCGGTGTTATTGAGAACTTACGTAAATCGTCAGGTTGCTACGGGCTTTCCCGTATTCGCAACGCGGGCTTTTCGAGGGTAATGACCGTGTGGGGGGCGACGGAATGGGTAATCCAGGTGCTCGCACCGATCACCGCGTCGTGACCAATGACCGTTTCGCCGCCGAGGATGGTGGCATTGGCGTAGATGACCACGCGGTCCTCAATGGTAGGGTGCCGTTTCTGTCCCCGAACCAGGTTGCCCTGTTCGTCGGTGGGGAAGCTTAGGGCCCCCAGGGTAACACCTTGGTACAGCTTGACGTGTTCGCCAATCTCCGTCGTCTCGCCAACAACCACGCCGGTGCCGTGGTCGATGAAGAAGTGGCGGCCGATCTCCGCGCCCGGATGGATATCGATTCCGGTCCGGCGATGCGCCCATTCAGTCATCATGCGAGGAATGAGCGGTACTTTCAAATCATGGAGCAAGTGGGCCAGCCGGTACACGGTGACGGCTTCCAGCCCGGGGTAGCAGAAGATCACTTCGTCCAGCGACTTGCACGCGGGATCGCCCGCGTAGGCCGCATCCACGTCGAGGGCCAAGATGTGGCGAAGCTCGGGCAACCGCTCCAGGAACGCCATGGCTTTGGTCTGGCCCAGCGCCTCAAAATGGGCCTTCTGCCGAGGATCGCAATGGCTGTTCTTGCCGGCTTCGTGACACAGGGCCCGGGCAATCTGCAAGGAAAGGCGGTCGTGCAACCGATCGATCAGGTCGCCCGCATGGTAGGTGACGTTTCCGAGGTGCAAACCATCGCGCCGCCGATAGCCTGGGAACAGAACCTCCCTCAGATCCTCGGTGGCGCCGATCACCGCCTCGTAATTGGGCAGCGGACAGTGGCCGAGATGGCTGATGGAATTGACTTCCGCGTAGGTATCGACCAACCGTTCGGTGAGGACCGGCAGGTTTTCCTTCAGCCGCGCGTCGATTGTCATGGAATGCCTATTCTTCTTCTTCCTCTTCGAGCTTCGTCTTGGCGATGATTTCCTGCTGAACATTGCCAGGTACGGCGTCGTAATGGCTGAACTCGATGGCGTAGCTGCCCTGGCCACCGGTAATGCTCGATAGGCTCCGGGCATAGGTCATCACCTCGGCCAGGGGCACTTCGGCGGTAATGGTTTGCATTCCGCCGCCGGCCGAGTCCATTCCCAGCACGCGTCCGCGGCGGCCGCTCAAGTCGCTGTTGATATCGCCCACGTTGCCTGCGGGAATAGTGATTTCGATCTTCACGATTGGCTCTAGCAGGGCTGGCTTCGCCTGCTGGAATACGTTTCGGAAGGCCATCGAGCTGGCCATTTTGAAGGCGGCTTCCGAGCTATCGACCGGGTGATACTTCCCAAAATGGACCTCAACGGCCACGTTTTGCACTTGGTATCCAGCAATGACTCCGCGTACGATGCGTTCCTTGAACCCCTTTTCGATGGCGGGTAGGAAGTTACTCGGAATGGTGCCGCCCACAACCGAGTCGATCCATACGAAATTGCTCTTCTCGTCGTAGTGGTATTCTCGCATGGAGGCAAAGCGGGCCTTGGTGCAATACTCTTCGGGATCGGTATCCTTGGGAAACGGAAACATGCGAATATGCACCTCGCCGAACTGGCCGCGCCCGCCCGTCTGCTTCTTGTGCCGGTACATCCCCTCGGCATTCGCCTGGATGGTCTCGCGGTATGGAATCTTCGGTTCCTTGGTTTCGACCTCAACCTTGTCACGCCGTTTCAGGCGTTCCTGGACAATTTGTAGATGCAGCTCGCTCATACCGGTAGCCACGATCTCCTTAGTTTGCAAGTCACGGTCTAGGCGGAAGGTGGGATCCTCCTGCACGATCTTATGCAGCGAGCCGGACAGCTTCGCTTCATCGCCCCGGCTCTTGGGACTGACGGCAAGTCCGACCATCGGCAGAGGGAACGGAATGCGTGGCATGGTCAACTCGCCCAAGCTGACGCCCGTCTCCAGTTCCTCCACCTTCGTAAGGGCACAGATGCCGCCGGGGCCGACCTCGGAGACCGATTCTAGTTGGTCGGCCTGTACGTGGTTGAGTTGGCTCAGCTTGAGCCCCTTGCGATGGCCCACCATCGCCACGGTTTCACCTTCCCGTAGCGTACCGGAGAAGATTCGGAGAAAATTGATCTTCTGCACGAAGGGGTCGATGCGCGTCTTGAACACCTGGGCGACCAGCGGACCGGCGGGATCGGCCAGAACCTCGACTTCGTTGCCCTCGGCGTCTTTCGCCGTGCGATGAACCGCGTCGGGCGGCAGCGCGCACATGCCAAGTCCGTCCAGCAATTCCGGCAGTCCCACGCCCGTCTTACTCGAGCAGCAGAGAATTGGGATGAGCGTGCCCTCGGCAACCGCCTTGACGATCAACCGGGAAAGTTCCTCCTGTGTAGGCTGCTGGCCCTCGAAATACCGCTCCATCACCGCCTCGTCGACCTCGATAATCGACTCCAGAAGCGACTCGCTCACCTCGCTCGGATCGATCAAGGCCCCGCTTGTGTCATCCGGCACGTTCAAGGTGCTCACGACCCCCTTAAAGCCGCTGCCATGGCCGACCGGGATATTCAGCAATTGGCACGTGCCGCCGAACACTTCGCCAATTAGTTCAATGAGTGCGGGAAAGTCGATGTTGTCGGAGTCCATCTTGTTCAGCACGATGATGCGTCCCAGGCCGGCCTTCTCGGCCTCGGCGAACACACGGCGCGTGTTCACTTCGATCCCGGCCTGGGCGTTGATGACGATCGCCGCCGTATCGGCTCCGCGCATCGCGCCGATAGCCTGGCCGATGAAGTCGGGATAGCCGGGCGTGTCGATGACGTGGAAGTGTTTCCCACCATGGTCGAAGTGCGTTACCGCAGCCTCGATCGTGTACTTGTGGTGCTTCTCTTCCTCGTCGAAATCGCAGATGCTGGTGCCGTCATCGACGCTGGCCTGACGTTTCACGGCGCCGGTCTTGTGCAACAGCGTATCGACCAGCGTGGTCTTCCCCGCCGAGCCGTGCCCACACAAGACGATATTGCGAATCTGATCGACCTGATACTTCGACATAGTGCTTTCCTTGTTCTTGCAGACAAAACGCCTGTTGTGATCGTGCTTGTCACGCGGGCATTCAACCCGCGTTTCGTACTTGATTGTCTCAGGGCGGCAGTCCCTACCTCGAAGCCCCTACTCCAAAGCCCCGGCCTCCTGGTCAGGTAGCCTCCCCTCCCGCAGCCGCCAATGCGTCGGCCAGATTGAGTTTTCCATCATACAATGCCCGGCCAATAATGCAGCCGTCCAATCCGGCCTTGGCCAACCGAGCTATGTCCTCGGCACAACTCACCCCACCGGAGGCAACGACCGGCCAATCAACCGACTGTTTCATCCGTCGCATGGCCTCGACATTCGGACCAGTCAGCATACCGTCGGTCGCAATGTCGGTGTAGACCAGGGCCGCGATCGGCTCCCCGGCGAACTGCTGAGCCATCTCGATCGCCGACGTCGTGCTCGTGCTCAGCCAGCCGTCGGTCGCCACGAACCCATCGCGAGCGTCGATCCCCAAAACCAATCGGCCGGGAAACAACCGGCACATTCTCCGAAACCAGTCGGGCTCCCGCAAGGCCAACGTGCCCACCACGAGTCGAGCAAGGCCTGCATCGAGCAACTCGCGAATGGTCGCCTCGCTCCGGATTCCGCCCCCCAACTCGCAGGGAACGGAAACCGCCTTGAGAATAGCGCGGACCGCCGGTAGATTTTCCGCATCTCCAGAGCGGGCCCCATCCAGGTCGACCAAGTGCAGACGCTCAGCCCCCCGCTCGACCCAGTGCCTCGCCATGGCGGCAGGATCCTCGCCGAAGATGGTTTCGCGGTGATAGTCACCCTGCTGAAGGCGAACGCAATTCCCCCCACGCAGGTCAATCGCTGGCCAGATTTCCAACCCGCACCACTCCTATCCAACTCGAGGCTCAAAAAAGCAAAAAACGCAATATGCCACACGTTTTGGCAGAAGACAAGGGGCAGGGGAAGCGGTAGGGGCAACCTTCGCCGGCCCATGGAGTGCGGCGGCTTGACGCCGCTTTCGTATCTCTCTTTCTTTCGCTTCCAGCCATGCACCAGGATACCAGGGCCACTGCAAAGCGGAAAGCAGCGTCGAGCCGCCGCACTCCAAGGTGGCGAAGATCCCGCCCCCTATCACTTGCTGGCAGTCCAGTCAAGTTCGCCGCTAATCTGCGCCGACTATAGCGTTAGGCCGCACTGTACCGTTTACAACGGACGTACTGCATAAAGACAATTCATCAGGGGGGCATGATTATGGCCGAAAGAACTGATTCCCTGTCAAGGTCGATTTCCGTAGGCCTCTCTGCCGGACTGATTACCCTGGCAATGGCGGGCATGGCCATCGCCCAAAATGTCGCCCCAGGCCAACCACGACTACAATCGGAATCCCGGAAACCGGCATCGTGGACCGGGGACGCGCAGCCGACGTACGCGCCGCACCCAGCGCGACTGCCGGAGGCTGGCCCTTTTCCGAACCCGGCGTCCGTTGGGCATCTTGTCCAGTATGCCCTGGCCAATAACCCCGAGATTCAGGCTGCCCGCTGCCACGCACGCGCGCTCTCCTCGCGGATTCCCCAGGCGGCGTCACTGTCTGACCCCAACTTGCTCACGACCGCGTTCTTGGAAGACATTCAGACGGCGGCGGGCCCCCAGCAGTTGGCCATGAGCCTGTCGCAGAAGTTTCCATGGTTCGGAAAGAGATCGCTGCGGAGCGAAGTGGCCAACTACGATGCCGTGGCCGCCTATGCCCGGGTTATGGCCGCCGAGTTGCAGGTGACCGAAGAAGTTAAGAAGACCTACTACGACCTCTATTTCGTCGACCGGGCCATCGAAGAGACGCGGAAGATCGAGCAGTTGCTCAAAGACATTGTCGAGGTCGCCGAACGACGCTATCAGACCGGCGTGGGCCAAACTGGCCTGGAAGACGTCCTGCAGGTACGAAACGAGTTATCAAAGCTGCGTATATCGCTCATTCAACTGGAACAATCCAGGCGACGAATTCAGGCTCGCCTTCTGGCCTCGCTCCACGTGCGGCGGATCATTTCCATCGAAACGGAGCGTGGCATTGACCGCGTTGGGCTGTCTCAACGGGCCGAAGTCCTCGTAAGCATGGTTGAGGGCTGGCAACCGGAATTGGAGGCCCGGCGGCATGAACTCGCGCGCGACCATACCGCGATCGAGGTTGCCCAGCGCGAGTATTGGCCGGATGTAACCGTGGCCTTGAACTGGTTTGAGATGGGCTCCCAGGGGCTCAGCCCCGTGGCGAACGGGCGCGATGCCTTCTCGATGGGTGTTGGAGTGAACCTGCCGATCTATCGCGGCCGCCTCGATGCGGCGGTGCGCGAGGCCCAATGCCAGGCCGCGGCAACGGCCCAACGCTACGCCACCACGCAAGATCGTTTTCGCGCCGAGGTTTACTCACTCCATGCGCAGCTCAGCGAGCACGATCAGGTGCTAGAAATCCTGCAACGGGAGATCGTGCCGCGTTCCATCGAGGCATTCGAGCTTGTCACCACGGCCTATCGAACGGGCCGAGCCGAGTTCCAGCAGTTGCTCGACACCTACCGAACCCTTCTCCAGTATCGCATCGACTTGCATCGTCGGGAATCGCTTCGCGAACAGGCGTTCGCCTCGCTGGAACGAGCAGTCGGCGGCGCCATCACCTCGGTCGAGTAGGCCGGACCGTGCTCGCCATGACTTGCCCCAGCCCTCCCGCGTGCGAATAATAGCATGAGCGGTGACCATGGACCGCGTCTGCGGTTCTCAGCACAAAAAAGGAGGTGCGCGATGTTGTGTTTCCGATGGCTTTTTACGGCCTTTCTTCTGATTGGCGTGGCCGTGTGGATGGGTACGATGACCGGCTGCGGCGAACCGCCCGCTCCGGGCGATCCGCACGAGGGCCACGACCACGACGCGGTGGGCGACACGCCCGGCGAGCACGCCGAGGCGCTGGCCTCGCTTTCACCCGAGGACCGTGCATTGGCCGAGAAGCAGCGAGTTTGCCCGGTGAGCGGCGATCCGCTCGGCTCGATGGGCACGCCGGTGAAGGTAACCATCGAAGGCCGCGAGATACTGCTGTGCTGCGAGGGCTGCCGGCCGGCCATTGAGGCCGACCCGAAAAAGTACCTCGACAAACTGCGCGAGTAGGCGCTGCCACGGTCCTTGGCGGCTGGTTGCTCCTGCGAGGCGTCGGACTGCACGGCCGGCCCCCTGTTTTCTTCACGGATTGCGACAATCTGCTGACGCTTTCGTGTCAGCGATTGGATGAATAGCCGGCCGACGTGACCGCGGCCAGGAGCCGATAGGGCACGCTATGGAACATCAGCCGTTACCCTCCTTCGCGGCAAGCAATTGACCGAGGACTGCGCCGCTTTCACGCCGACTCCTGTTCATGCTGCGCAAATCTTGGATCTTCAATGCCGAATTTCAGCTTCCACTCCTGCACCGAACAATAGAGCACGGGCACGACCAGCATGGTCATGATCTCGATCAACATGCCGCCGAAGCTGGGGATGGCCATCGGCACCATGATGTCCGACCCGCGGCCCGTGCTGGTCAAGACGGGAATCAGCGCCAGGATCGTGGTGGCCGTGGTCATCAGGCAAGGTCGAACGCGTCGCACGCCGGCTGCGAGCGTTGCTTTGCGGGCCTCCTCGCTGGTGGTAATGCGACGCTTGAAAAAACTCTGGTCGAGGTAGGTCGCGATCACCACGCCGTCGTCCGACGCGATACCGAACAGAGCCAGAAAGCCCACCCAGACGGCCACGCTCAAATTGACCGGATGGATCTGGAAGAGCGTCTGCATGTTCGTGCCGAAGACCTCGAAGTCGAGGAACCACGGTTGGCCGTAGAACCACAGCATGATGAAGCCGCCGGCCCAGGCGATGGCGATGCCGCTGAACACCAGCGACGTGGTGATCACCGAGCGGAACTGGAAGTAGAGAATGATGAAGATGACAAACAGTGCCAGAGGCAACACGACCATCAGTGTCTTCTGAGAGCGAATCTGGTTCTCATAGTTGCCAGCAAACGTGTAGCTGACACCCGGCGGCAGGACGAAGTCGCCGCTGTCGATCTTCTGGTTGAGATATCGCTGGCAGTCTTCGACAACATTCACCTCCGCCTCGCCCGGTTTCATGTCAAACAACACATAGGCGGTGAGAAACGTGTCTTCGCTCTTGACGACCTGTGGGCCGCGGACGTAGTCGATCTCGGCCATCTGCGAGAGCGGAATCTGGGTGCCGTCCTTCGCCGGGACGAGGATCGTTTTCAGCGTCTCGATCTGGTTGCGCAGCTCGCGGAGATACCGAACTCGCACGGGGAACCGTTCGCGTCCCTCGACCGTGGTGGTGATGGTCCGGCCGCCGATAGCCACCTCGACAACATCTTGCACATCGCGAATGGTCAGCCCGTAACGGGCGATCTCCCGCCGCTTGAAATCGATCTCCAGGTAGGGCTTGCCCACCACGCGATCGGCAATCACCGCCGAGGCTTCCACACTGGGAACTTGCTTCAAGTAGCCTTCGATTTCCAGGGCCACTTTCTCGATGGTGTCCAGGTCCGGACCCTTGACCTTCACGCCCATCGGTGCCCGCATGCCGCTTTGCAGCATCACGATCCGAGCGGCGATCGGTTGCAGTCGCGGCGCGCTGGTGGTGCCGGGAACCTGCGCCGCTTCGACGATTTCGTGCCAGATGTCGTCCGGCTTCGCGATGCCCGACCAGGCTTCACGACCGGGATTAAGCTCCGGATCGAGTGGCGGGCGCCACTGCCTAAATGACACGCCGTCGGGGTCCTCGACAAGAGCGCCATTCTCGTCTCGCTCGAACTTGCCTTGTACCCGGTATGGCTGGCCATCGGCGGCGGGCAGCAATGTGCCGTTGGCGTCCTGGGCCCAGTCCACCTCGTCCGGGTTGAAGCCGCACTCGATCCGTCGCCCGTCCTTGTCGACGATATACTCCGATCGGTAGTTGATGACCGTCTCGATCATCGAGATCGGCGCCGGGTCGAGCGGACTGCGGACGCGGCCGATCTTTCCGACTGCCAATTCCACCTCGGGGATCGCGTTAATTCGCTCACCTTGCAGCGCAAGCACGTCGGTCGCCTCGCCAATCGAGGCGTGCGGCATCGTGGTGGGCATGTAGAGGTGCGAACCCTCATCCAACGGCGGCATGAACTCCTTGCCAAAGCCCTCCCAACCTTTAGCCAAGGTCCATTTGACCTTACTCCAAAGGGGCTGTTCGGCCACGTCGCCGTCCCAGGTCATCGAGCGAATGCCGGCCAACTCGTACTTGAACCGCTCAAGCGCCGAAAGCTCTTCCCGTTCCTCCTCAGCCAACGCCTGCGACTCGTACGCCTGCGGAATTCTTCCAAGGACCACTACGGGGCCGAGCCAGGCGCCCACGCCCAGCAGCAAGATCAAAGCTGGCGCCATCAGAAAGAGCAGCTTGTGGTTCAGGCACGACCAGAGGATCGGCTTATAAAGATACTTGGAAAATATCGTAAAAAACGCCAACAGGCCACCGATCACGGCGCCCACGAAAATCAAGTTCCGCACGATCCCCTTTTCCGGTCCCAACGGGAGCCAGTGTTCCGTCAGAAAAATGCCGACCAGCAGCACTGCGGCGCCGTTGGCCAGCAGCAGGCTGCCACGACGCATCCACGGCCGCCACTGCTCGTAGCTCGCCGGCAGGGATTCCTCGACAAGCTTGTACGCGCCGAGCGCGGCCAGAATCACACCCGCCCACCAGGCGACGGAAAAGGCCAGCACAATGCCTGTCAGCACCAGCCCACCATCGAACATCTGCCGTAGCGTCCGGGAGTTGACTCGTGTCGTGAACAGCAGATGCGCGATCGGTGGGATGATCGTCAGTGCTACGATCACCGACGCGGCCAAGGCGAATGTCTTCGTAAACGCCAGGGGCTTAAACAGCTTCCCCTCGGCTCCGACCATCGTGAACACCGGCAGAAAGCTGATGATCGTCGTGGAGACGGCCGTCAGCACCGCCCCGCCCACTTCGCTGGAAGCGCGAAATACCACCTCCAAGCGATCTTCGTCTGGCTCTGCTTCGTCCAAGTGATTGAGGATGTTTTCACAGAGGATGATGCCCATGTCGACCATCGTGCCGATGGCGATGGCGATGCCCGAGAGGGCCACGATGTTCGCGTCGACCCCAAATGTCTTCATCGCGATGAAGCACATCAGCACCGCCAGCGGCAACAGCGCGCTGATCAAGAACGAACTGCGCAGGTGCATCACCATCACGAGGATCACGATGATGGTCACCAGGATTTCTTCGATCAGGGCCGTGTTCAGGGTTCCCAGGGTTTCATAGATCAGCCCCGTGCGGTCGTAAAACGGCACAACGGTGACTTGGCTTGTCATAACCCAGTCAGGCCACTGGTCATGCGGGGCGATCAACCAATCCGGACGGCCAGACCGTGGCGTTTCGCGGATGAACTTGA
>CAZASB010000071.1:0-17043 GCA_964487655.1 uncultured Planctomycetaceae bacterium | reverse complement strand
TAAAACGGCTGCGAACCGCTCATTGACTATGCAAAAATCAATAGTGTTCCATTCCATCGTTTAGGGTGGTTTGAGAAAGGGGACTACTGACCTTCGCTAATCATCGAGCGTCCCGTCACCCGCGCAGTCCATTGTTATACCGTGCCATCGCCCCTTGCACCTATGGCCCCCCTAGAGGGATGGTCCTCTTGGTGCTCCCAACCGACGGCGACCAGACTCGTACGCGGGCTTTGCCTGCGGTGTCGGCTGGCATGCGCGCCAACCAGGTTTCCTTGGCGTGCCCGCCGTTGCCGGCCAGGGTGGGCAAGCGTCGCCGGGCGTAGCCGGTGACCAACGAGGCGACGTCTGGTAGGTCGATGGCGATTTGAACGGGTTGTATCTGCTGACTGATCTCCCCCATCTCGGGAAACGTGGGCAGTTCCCCTTGGTTCACAACCGTGGCCTCCACGCGCCACACGCCGTCGCCGAGTGATTCGGCCTTCAGCTCGGCAATCTTCAGTCTCGGCAGCATCCCGGCCACGCGGCAGAGAAAATCAACGTGCTTGACGTCGAGTCCCTTGATCTCGCTGAGTGGCGGGTTCTCGCGCAGGTACGGTTTGAACCCGCCCACTTCAACTTGCCGGTTGGGGAAGTCGGGGTGCTCAATCGGCTTCCATGGCACGAAACCATTGATGCTTTTTTTGTCGAACCAGGCCAACGCGTGGAGGTCGTCGCGTCCACGTTCATCATCGTCGGCCTTATCCTTCGCTGGTCTCTCGGCTGAAGACTCGTTGGCTCCCTTGACCTCGGCAGTGCCTTCCGCGTCGGTCTTTTCGGACGTCGTATCGGTGCCAGTGGCGACATTGGGTTTGCCGGAGTCTGACGCGGTAATCCACCACGGCTGGGCCGCCAGCGACCAGCGACCGTAATGGAAGTAGGCCCAGTCACTCACGCAACCATTGCCTTTCGGGGAGGCCGGCGCGCCGGTTCCGCCGTGCAGCTCGCGATAGAGCTTGGCCATGCGTTCGAGGTAGGGAAGGTCGGCTTCCAGCAGCTTCGTCTTGATCTTGCCTTGCTTTTCGGACGACTCGCCCTTTGGGACATGGAAGAGATTGTCCTGGGCGGAGAATGTCATTACTACAGACATATTGCGTCGTCCGAACGCGAAGTCGGCCACCGCCTTTGTCTCCGGCTCGCTAACCTGGTGCGGGCCGGCGCCGGGTTTGAAATATGGGTATCCGAAGGTGAAGTTGCGGTCGAACGCCACGCCACCAACGGGATCCTCGTTGAGCTGCCCATCGCCGTCGTCATCAATCCCTTCAACATGCAGCGACCACTGACCTCGCTCGCCCTTCTTCGGATCGGCGAGGATCATCACGCGAGGATCGGCTGGGTGTACCGTGTATTGGCCGGTTGGCTCTTGCACTCGCATGGCCGTAATCCAGCCGTCGCCGCTTAAGTCGTTCGGCCCATCTTCGTCCACGCGGCCGTCGTTGTCGTCATCGGTCGGCCGTGAGTTGGTGGTTCGTTCGCCGGTTGGCTTCACAAAGAAAGACTCGCAGGCGTCGGGGGATGCGCGTGGGATGACGTAGAAGGTTACCTGCTCCAGCAGTTGGGCCGTTTCCTTATCGTTGGCCGCTCGTTCGACAAGCCGCCTTGCCATGCGTACGGCCAACTCGCTGCCAATGAGTTGAGTAGCATCAACGCCGCCAAGGACCAGTATTCCTGGCCGGTTGTCGACTTTACCTTTGCCAATGGTCAACAAGAACACCTCGCGTCCTTCTCGCGTGCGCCCCAGCGTCGATAGTTTCGCCAGAGGCGACCGGGCGATCCGTTCAAGCTGCACCCGAAGCGTCTCGAAGTTGGCATAGCCTTCGATTGCCCCCACCTGCTCGGCTATTGTCGCAGCCAAAGGCGTCAGTAAGCAGGCGAGGATGACCAGCAGACGGAGGGTTAAAGTAGCATAGCGCGACGACATGGAGCAGGTATCCTTCCGTAGGGGGGGTCTCGGGCAACATCGGCGAAGCCTTCTACACCAGTATACGGGATGGACGGAGGGGAGTGGCAGATTGTGTCATTGTTGTGACAAGTTCATAAGTTCAGGTTGACACGTTAACGTAGGTCTTCCGTGGCCACCGTGTCCATATCGCCGAAGTGCTGTTGCTCGCCGCCCAAACCCCAGCAGGGCGCTCACCGCGCCAGCCATTGCAACCCGGTGGCTTGATCTTGAACAACCGCAGCCCTTCGCACCGGTAATAGTCGTTGACCAGCCACTCCGCCTTGAGGGCGACCATTCAGACGCTTTACAGCCGACCCCGACCCGGTTATCATTAGGATAGGTGCAAGATGCGTGTTCACCGGAGACCTCGCCATGATTCAAACGATGTGGGCCGTCGTGCATAACGGAAAGGTTGAATTGACCGAACCCGGCCAACTGCCTGAAGGCGCCAGTGTCCTCGTGACAGTCCTCCCTGAGAACCAGGACGATCCGTTCTGGTTGCAGGCGGTGGGGCGGTCGCTTGCCGCCGTCTGGGACAACGCTGAAGACGACGTCTATGCCGAACTTGTCCAAGAATAGCGTCGTACTCGTCCGCTATCCGTTCTCCGACCTGACGGGCAACAAAGTCCGCCCGGCGGTCGTGGTTGGCGGCCCGCACCCTTCGCTCGATCATTTCGTCGTGCCATTGACCAGCCGCATCGGACGCCTTGGCACCGGCGAGTTTGCGCTGGGCGACTGGCAAGCGGCCGGCCTGAATGTGCCCTCGGCGGTCAAGCGTGGGATATATACGGTTCATGGGAGCCTGATTCTGCGGGCGGTGGGCCAACTCTCCGCCGCCGATGCGCATCGCATCGAGCAGTCACTCCGCCGCTGGCTGGGCCTTTCGTAACCCCGCCGACATGGGCTGTGCCATCCGTCGCCTCCGTTTCCGTGGGTTCGATTTCCGCATTGGATTGCCTCCGAAGGGCGGGCTCAAGTCAACTGCTTACGGAACCGTGCAACCGAAAGACCGAGGATTGCAAGCGTGCAGATCGTCAGCCAGACAATCGGCCCGGTCAGATCAAACGCGTCGGCGCCGCGTAGGACGATGCCGCGCAGAATCTCGATGAAATGGGTGACGGGGATGGCAAACGTGAACATATAGATGATCGTCGGCATCTCGCTCCGAGGGAACATGAAACCCGAGAGCAGCACGGACGGCAGCATTACAATGAATGCCAGCATGAGGGCCGCTACCTGCGAATCACTGCCGTCAACGAGCACCTGCACCTGCGCCTGCCGACCGAGCACCAGGGCCTCGCTGTACTTTGGCGGGATGCGAATTCCCACCCTTGCCTGCCCGGAAGTCATCGCCCGGCGAAACTGCTCCTGATCGAACACGTACTCGATGATCGTAAACTTGCGCGTGTTCACGAATCGTTCAACCAACTCGCGGGCATGGCGACGTCCGTCCATGTCGAATACGACCGTGGGGATGTTCTCGATCTGCATGTCAATCGCGAAGCCAAAGATGATCGTTTGCATCACCGGTACGACGAGCAGGAAGAACAACGTCGCAGGCTGGCGGCGAATGTGGGCGAACTCCTTGACGGCGATTGCCGAGAAGCCCTCGTCGCTCCGCCTTCGTCGCGGCACCGGTGCGGGTGACTTCAATATCTCACCGATACCGGGCTCGATCAGCGTCTCGCTTTCGCGGTCCTCATCCAACCGCCGAGTTGGCCGCGGCGGTTCTCCCGCGTTATGCCGTCGCTCCGCTTGGCCGGTGAGCATGACGAACACGTCTTCCAACGTGGGCGGTATCTCGCGAATTACCGCTTGTTCGGCCGGTACGTCGATCTGTCGGAGCAGGTCGTCGTGCCCCAGCTTGTCGTCGACCAATGCATGGATCGTCTCGCCGAAAAGCGTGGCGTCTTCCACTCCCTTGATCTGACGCATCTCCAGCAATTGTTCAATCGGATGTGGAACGATCAGTTCCAGGCGGTGCATTCCGTCTGGCGTTACCTCGGCCAATTGCTTCAGGTCGTCCGCGTCGCCTAGCACCAACAACCGCGATTGATGGATGTAGCCGACGCGGCTGCATCGTTCGGCCTCGTCCATGTAGTGCGTGGTGACGAAGAAAGTGATACCCCGTCCGGAATTGCACTGGCTTATCAGGTTTACACTTTGGGCTTGTCGCTGGACAGGCGCAAAAGTGCTGGGCTCATCTGCTTTGTAAAGCGATCAAGCTGACGCTGCAGGCTCCCGAAGACACCAGGTACCGCGAGTTGACCGATTCGTTGCTGTCGATCTGTCGGACGGCAAAACGAGTTGCCAGCGACAAGCGTTTCGCTGCCGCCGGTCGCCAGCGCCGCGTCACGAAATTGGAGGAAGAGCTACGCGTCTTGTGCTGCGCGCACAATAGACAGCTACGTTCGAATTGCCTCCACAACCTGACGGTCCAGCAGGCTCCTTCGCGCATTGAACGGCGACCGGCGGAACAAGCCCGTCGGTCGCTCTCTTCGCAAAAGGAGTAATCGTTATTCTCTACAGGCCCTGTTCATAGCGCGCGGCGCGCGCGGCAATGGCCGGATCGGTGCTGATTTTGGCAATCCGCTTGAGAATCGGACGGAACTGGTCCATGTTGGGATGACGCAGGAATCGGTGGTGCGCCAGTTCAACGAGTGCTCGACATGTAGCCTGGGCTAAGGTCGGATTGTCGAGGTGCGGGGCAATCCAATTGACCGCATCCATGGTTCTTACGTTGCCGGCTCGCTCCAGAACGAGTTGCCGGTCATCGTCGTTTTCCGCCAGTCGCATCGCCTCTTGCAGCAAGGCCAAGGTTTCGGCATCGGACCGGTCGCTTTTGAGGCTGACCACTCGAATGAACGCCCGGAGAGCCCATCGCTTGAACGTCCGGTTCTCATCGTTCTTCGCGATAGCCAACAGTTGGTCGGCAACCTCGGCGTTGGGCCAGTTGCACAACGCGCGGACGGCGGCCTCTCTCACAGCCGGGTCGGCGCCAGCCAGTCCGGCGTCGATTCGCTTACGGGCTTCCGGACCGCCCAGGCGGCCTAGCAAGGGAAGATACTTCGCGATCTGCGACTCGGACACGCCCCGAAGCGCGGCCAGCACCAGTTCGGAATGGTCGGCATCGGCCGGCAGCTTGTCGCATACAACCAGGATGGTCTTCTCCACCTCGTCGGCATGTTGCCCGGGCTGACTCCGCAAAAGCAGCTTCACCAGTCGAGGGATATCACTCGTGTCAGGATCGCAAATCACGCGGAGCCCATCCAGAGCCGGGCCGTAAGTCTCCGGAGCTTCCTGTTCGGCTAGTTCGATGATCGCGTCAATCGCCTCGTAGTACTTCATCCGCGCCAGGAGGTCGATTACCGGGGCACGAATCGCGGGGCGCTCGGCAAGGGTCGCAAACAGCGTAGGCGCGACCTCGCCGCGGGGAAACTGCATCAGGGCGTCGCGGGCGGCGTCGGTTACCAGGCCGCCAGTGGCCAGCGCGTCTATCAAGATCGGTATCGCGGCCAGATTCCCTGTTTGCCCCAGGAGCCGTACACCGGCCCGCTTCTTCCCCTCGTCCTCGCTCTTCGCAAGTTCAGTCGCAATCTGGAGCATTTCGCCCCCCTTGCGTTCAACGCTTACCTGCAAAAGGGTTGTTTGCGTGGCCTCGTCAAGCGAGTTCATCGTATCGAGCAGCGAGTCAAGCTCCGCGTCGGACAGTGCGTCGAGATGCCTTGCGGCAACGCGGCGTTGGACGGGATCGTCCACGGCAAGCCACTGACTCACGGTCGCCGCCATGGGCGTCTTTTGCATGGCCAGGAGGGCTTCGAAGGCCGCATGACGTGCCCCGGCCGGTTGGCCGGCTTCACTCAGTTTGCGATAGATGGCCTCGGCTTGGTCGCCCTTGCCGGATGCCGCAAACGAACGGGCGCAACGCAGCAAGGCCACGGCCAACGTACGCGGGTTGGACGTGTCGGTCCTGGAGAGCAGGAAGGTGGCCGACGCTTCATCGGCAATGTTCCCAAGCGCTCGCACGGCCGCTTCGGCCACCAGTTTGTCCTTGTGGCCGGCCAGTTTCTTTAAGGCAGATACCGATTGGGCGTCGCCTCGCGTGCCCAACGAATTGACGACGCCCGTCAAGGCTTCTCCCTGAAACTCGGCTAGAGCCGCGCGCAACGCGACCAACGACTCTTCGCCGGGAATAGCCTGAAGCGCCTGACGCGCGATGTCCGATGTCTCGGTCTTCAAAAGGGCATTGGCAAGGATGGGCACTTCGGCGGATGTGCCAATTTGCCGCAACTGCAGGCATACGTACTGCTTGGCGGCGAGGGTAGCCGCGGAATCGTCGAGCAGCTTCGCCAGCCGGGCAGCGCAGACCGTGCGCGTCTCGGGAGAACTCATTGCCTGGATCACAGCCTGATCGATTGCGAAAAGTGGGGCCATGTCCTGACCATACTCGTAACTGGGCAAAGCTTTCCAGGCGTTGTCGATCGACACGTCGGCCTGGACTCGTGCCGCGGTTCCAATCGTCACCGCGGCGAAAAGGGCCACGGTCGCAAAGTATCGTATTGTCATATTGAAAGCTCCTTTCATGCTTGATTGGTTCAGATGCTCCACGGGCTACGCGCGGCCCGGGACAGCATGGCATTGGCATCGTCGTCATCAACGAACCGGTCGTTTGGTGTATCCCAGGTGAGCTTGCGTCCCAGCCGCAGCGAAATATCGCAGACGTTTCCAAGCGTGCTGGCCGCATGTCCCTCCTCCACGGGCGCAACCGGGTCGCGCCGAGTACGAACGGAGTTAAAAAAGTCGGCCGTATGTCCGGTATAGGGGTTGTCGAAACTTGGGCTGGCGTGTAAAGGCTTATCGCTCGGCTTCAGTTGTACGGAAAGAAGCGATTCCGGCTCCGCGGAGATGCCAGCCCGATTGACATGGACCCAACCTTCGTCGCCGACGAACCGACAGCCCTGCTTGTACGGGTTGCCGCTGTTGGAGAACTTCATCGTCAATCCGCTCTTCCAGCGGAGTTCCATGTTCCAGGAGATCCAGGTATCGGTCATGCCCTCGGTGGGCAGCGCGCCGGTTCCCTCAACCTCGAAGGGTTTTCGGAACATCTCGGGGCATCCCCACCCGGCGATGTCCAGGTGGTGAACGCCCCAGTTCGTAATGAAACCCGCGCAGTAGTGCGAAATCATGTACATGGCCAGCCATTCGCACCGGCTCGTGTCAAATGGAATATACGGCGCCGGACCGGTCCACATGTCGTAATCGAAGCCCTCGGGCGGCTCGGAAGGTGCGACGGCTGGATACGAACGTCCGCCGGGCGCGCCGACCTCCGCCGTATGGACTTTGCCAAGATAACCGTTGCGGGCCAGCTCGCAAGCGTGGCGGAAATGCGTCTGGCTGCGTTGCTGCGTGCCCGTCTGGAAAACACAGCCGTACTTGCGCACGGCCTCGCGGACGCGGAGCCCCTCGGCAATCCACCGCGTGACTGGCTTCTCAGCATACATGTCCATTCCCGCTTCAATCGCGCGATTGTAGACGACGCCGTGCCAATGATCAGGCACGCATCCCCATACAACGTTGATATCGTCGCGGGCGAGAACGTCACGGAAATCGTTGTAGATTTCACAGCCCTTGTAGTCCTGTTTCCCCACCCGGTCCGCGTAAACCGAGTTGACCCGCTGCTGAGCCAATTCGGCCCTAGGCCGCCGGCAGTCGGCGATTGCAACGACCTGGTGGTCTGGCAACGGACGCATGGAGCCAAGGGAACTCGTGCCACGATTCCCCACGCCGAACATCCCAATGGTAATCCGTTCGCTCGGCGGCATCTGACCTTCCTTGCCGAGCGCTGAGGCAGGAATAAGTTGCGGGCCGGCAACGCCAGCCAAGGCACCGGCGACGAAGTGCCGCCGTGAAAGAAGAAGGCCCTTTCGCCTTCCATTTTGCAGGGTAGACATCATATAGCACCTCCGATATGCAGCGTGATGATTTACTTCTGTTGAACTACAGCCGACCAAAGCCGCGCGACGTCACCCGGCAATCAGTTCTTTGGCCGTCTTTTCGAGGAAGGCCGCGGACTCAGCGTGGATTTCCGGCTCGCTATCGGCGGTGCGTTCCCATTCGATGCCGAAGTATGGCTTCAGGCCCTGCCGCTTGACCTCCGCCAAGATACCGGCAATGCGTCCCTCGCCTTGCCCCCAGATCACGTCCTTGGCGCCGCGGACGCCGAAGTCGTCCAGATCCTTCAGGTGGAAGGTCTTCACTCGCGGGCCAATCTTTTTGAGCATTTCGACCGGTTCCAGATCAGAGCGGCACCAGTGGCCCGTGTCGCAGCAGAAACCCATGCGTTTCCCGCGGCCTTCGAGCGCCGCCAAGCCGATTTCCGGATTCCAATAATGCGACGGCTGGGGATGGTTGTGCAGGGCCAGATCAATCTGGTATTCGTCCGTAAGCTTCTCGATGGCGTCGAACATCGATTCCGGCGGCTCGCTGACAATGAACTCGAATCCCATGTCGGCGGCGAACTCGAAGAACACCTTTGCGGCATCTGGGCTGCCCAGGCCGGTATAGCAACCGATAATCTGCACGCCACAGTCGGCCGCCTTCTGTTTGAGCGCCTTTCGGAGCGGGGCGGACAGCCCGGGATCAACCTTGGCGTCCGCGTGTTCGGGGCTGAGCTTCTGCCAAGCGAACGCCTCGGCACAGTGGAGACCTGTTTGGGCGATCTTCTCCAACGTTTCAAAAAGCGTCAGCGCCCGGAAACTATATGTTGAGAACCCGACTCGCCAACCGAGTTGATCCGCGTAAGGGGTTCCCTTCACCAAGGGCTCGGCCGCCTGGGCCGATGGTCCGCGAAGGCTCAACAGACTGCCAACGCCAAGGGCGGTACTTCCAGCTAGAAACTCGCGTCGTGTTACTGACATGATCGATCCTCCTAAGGTGGGTTATATCAAGGAATGGAACAATGGGAGAACTCATGGGAACCGAGAAATACTTTAGTTCTCGGAATTACTTCGAATCTCGATTGGTTGCCGGTTCGGGAAGCCCGACAAGCACCAGCGGATCGAAACGATAGGGACTGTCGCCCGCGGCCCAAGCCATGCCGCGCAGTAGGAAGATGCGAAAATAGGCGTCTTCGAACGTCCACGTGTAGTGGCCCATCACGCAGCCGAATACTCGTCCCTTGTCCGGTTGGTAGGTCCAGAACAACGGTTGCGGTCCGATGACGCCCGAGTTGGTCGGGTCGGCCTCGTCGCTTGCGGCTAGAACCTCCACTTTCGCAAGGTCGCCGTGGGGCGGCCAGTAGGGCTCGTCAACGAAGGCCATGCGGGGCGGCAACCCAAGACAAATTGGGTGGTCTTTCGCAACCACATTCAACTCGACGGCGCCGTGCCGGTATTTGATCGCGCGGTCGTACACCAACCCGGTAACCGAAGCGACCCGATCATCGGGCTCCTCGGCAAGAAGCCGGCCGGTGTACGTGGCGGAGTGGATCACAACCACTCCGCCACCACCGGCCAAATAATGTTCAAGCTGCTGAAGCCTCTCCTCATTCCATGTGCGACGTTCGCCGCCAGAACGGTAGCAAAAGAACGCCACAAGATCGGCCGACGCGAATTGCTCCTCGCTGGGCCATTTCCACGCGGTGGCGGCCTTGACTCCCGGGGCGCTGCCAAGCAGCGCGGTCCATCGCTCTTGCCAGGCAGGATAATCGTGTTCACCGGGCCCGTGGTCCTTCACGTCGGCCACGAGCACAATGCACAGCTCCTGCTGCGCGCCGTCCACGCCCCCTGACGCCGCTTTGGCCAAGACGGCCTTGACGTCGGCATGGCAACGCGGCGCGGGCGGCTCGGCCGCACCGCCGGTTTCGCACCACAATAGGCTGACGAAAACAACATAAACCAACTGTTTAACCATCGTGCATGTCATCGCGGTGTACCTCGTTTGTTTCTGTTGCAATGCACGGGAGGGAAACGGCCGAGCGCCATCTCGTTCCACGGCGACTACAACAGCGATTTTAGGTGATTCACGCTGCGCTCAGCCTGGTCCACTGTACCACATTCGACCGAGAAGACCAAATCTCGCGGGCACCGGCGGCAAATTTCGATCACCCGGGCCCAGTCGATCACGCCGTCGCCGCAGGCGCAGCCAACGGGCGTTCCGGTTACTTTGCCTCGTTCGGCCTCGGAATGCTCGACGGAAATGTCCTTGGCATGAAGGTGAACCAGCCGGTCGGCAACCCGCTCGAGCCAAGCGTACACGTCAGCCCCGGCCAAGTAGGCGTTGCCCGTGTCGAGGTTGATGCCGATTGAAGGCGATTTGACAAGGTTGTATATTCGGTCGAGCCCCTCGGGCGTTTTAGAATACTGGGCGTGGCATTCTAGACCAATGAGGATGCCGCGTGGCTCGGCGATGAACGCGGCCTCTTGAAGCGTGTACCGCATCAGGACGTAGTCCTCTTCCTCGGTCGTCCAGGGTGCTTTGATGCCTTCGTCCGTGTTCACGACCGGGCATCCGCATTCCGCCGCGGCGCGAATGGCCAGTTTCAGGTATTCGCCGTGCCGTTCCGGGCGGCACATGGGCCCGTGCGACTGAAGGCCGGAGATCTTCAGGCCATGCTTCTCTGCCGCGCGTCGCATCCGGAGCGGATCGTCGAACAACGAAACGGAGTGGAAATATCCAGCCTCGCTCATCAACTCACGGCCGAAGTGGACCATCGGTTCGATGTACTCAAAACCCATTTCCGCAGCCTTTGCCACACCCCATTCGAATGGTTTGTCGTGATGACGAATGGCTTCCAGATTCATTCCAATTGCGATTTTTCCCACGATTGAAGTCTCCTTTTCGTTTTGAAGTCGATACACTCGTTTTCACATGAAGCCGGAGGCCGCGCACGTGCGCCATGACCCCGACTATGCCGTGTTTCTCGGTTGCCACCATGTCGCACACCTTGGCCACGACATGCTCCGCTCGCAGCTTAAAGTGGAATGATGGAACCGCACTCTGTATAGCTTCCATGATTGGGATGGAAAGATCAATGATACTATCTTGCAAATCTGTTATACTTTTTGGTTAAGGGACTTCGTGGCCACTTCGAGGCATGTAGAATAAAGGACATAGAGGACATGGTCAAAATCCGCCGAGTTGCCGTCGTATGTAATCTGACCCGACCCTACGACCGGGGCATTATCCGCGGTATTGCGCACTATATGCACGAGGTAGGCACCTGGAGCCTGTACGCGGAGGAGGATCCCATCCAGAAGCTGCCCGATCTGGACTTCTGGGACGGCGACGGACTGATTGTCGACTTCGACGACCGCAAAGTGGCCGCCGCGTTGCGAGACGTGGCTACGCCCGTGGTGGGGATCGGCGGCGGTTACGGTTGGTACGACCCCTCCTCGAATGTCCCATATCTCATTACCGACAACCCCTCGATTGGGCAGATAGCAGCCGAACATCTGCTCGAATGCGGCCTGAAACGGTTTGCTTTCTGTGGCTTCCCGCGCACGCGGGTGAACGGCTGGTCGGCCGAGCGTGCGAAGGCGTTCCGTGCCAGGATTCGCCAACAAGGGTATCCGTGCAGTGTCTACACGGGCACGCAAGCGTCCGCGCGGCGCTGGAGCGATATACAGCAGGGGCTGGTGGAATGGCTTCGCACGCTTACCTATCCGTTGGGGGTGATGGCATGCAACGACGCCCGGGCGCGGCACCTGCTCGAGGCATGTCGCACCCTGGGGCTGAGGGTTCCGGACGATGTGGCTATGATTGGCGTCGACAACGACGAGATCATGTGTGAGTTGACTCGGCCGCCGTTGAGCAGTGTTGAGCAGGGAACGTTTCAGATGGGCTACGAAGCGGCCGCCTTGCTGGACCACCTGATGGCCGGCCGCCAACCGGGCCGCAAGGAGTTTCTCATTCCCCCAGAAAGGCTCGTCGCTCGGCAATCTACCGACGTGGTGGCCGTCGAGGACTCCGATGTTGCCGCCGCGATCCGGTTCATTCGCGCCTATGCTTGCGAGGGCATCGGGCTGCCCGACGTGCTCCAGCAAGTGGCCGTCTCCTGCTCGACTCTGGAGAAACGCTTCCAAACACTCCTGGGACGCACCATTCACAGCGAGATTCAGCGAGTGCAGATTGAGCGGATCAAGCAACTCCTCGATACCACGTCCCTGTCCATCCAGCAGATCACGCACCGCACGGGCTTCAACTACGTGCAGTACATGACCACGCTGTTCCGGCGAACAACCGGCTACACACCTGCCGAATACCGTTCGCGGAGGATGAACCCCCCAAAAAAGTAGGTAGTGCCAACTGGGACTCCAAGTGGCCATGCGTCGGATGCTCGGGGGCTTGATCGTTTTATGTAACGGGTAACGCTGTGTATAAAAGCAGTCGCCTGTGATTTACCACGGTTCTGGCGGGCTACGCTCGATCCATTTCTCTTGGAAAGCGCGGAGGAACTTTCGCCACGCACCCCTTGGACATCTCGGGCGGTGCATGATGGCCGAAACGACGACCGATGCACAAGTCTATTTACTGCAATGGGTTACGATACGTTTCCTGCTTCCGGTTAAGCTGTTGGCGGGGCCAACCAGAGCGAACGGCACTCCCGAATCGGCCCGCTCAGCCTTTAGTGGCACGACGATTGCGACGACCCTTGTCAAGCGTTGACCACCACGCCGGAATAAGGATAGACATGTCGAAACACTATCGCACTTATTGTATTTGGGAGAAGTCGACCTTCAGCGGAGGCCAGTTCCGTCACTCGGTCCTGTTCACGCTGTTCACCGCCATGTTGTGGTTTCCAGGATGCGGGACAGCGCAGCCGGGGGGTGAAAAAATCGCTGGCGGAGGGAAGAGAATCACGATCCTGAACGTCTCCTATGATCCGACCCGCGAGCTGTATCGCGAGTTCAACGAGGCGTTTGCCAAGCATTGGCTGGAGGAGACCGGTCAGACCGTCAAGATCGACCAGTCGCACGGTGGATCGGGCAGCCAGTCGCGCGCGGTGATCGACGGCTTGGAGGCCGATGTCGTTACACTCGCACTGGCGTTCGACGTGGACGCGATTGCCGAGCATAGCGGCTTGCTGCCGACCGACTGGCAGAAGCGACTGCCGCACAACAGCGCACCATACGCATCGACCCTGGCCTTTCTGGTGCGCAAGGGCAATCCGAAAAACATCCACGCATGGGACGACCTGGCCCGCGAGGGTGTCGAGGTCATCATGCCAAATCCGAAGACCTCTGGTGTGGCACGGTGGAACTACCTGGCCATGTGGGGCCACGCACTGCGGAAAGAACTGGGCGATGACTGGGTGGTCAAAGTGAACGATCCGACCCACGCCAAGCAGGTTGCCACAGCGAACAACAAGGCGCAAGAGTACGTTACGGCCGTGTACCGTAATGTCCCCGTGCTGGACCGCGGGGCCCGCGGAGCGACCAATACATTCATCCAGCGGCGCATCGGCGACGTGTTGATCAACTGGGAGAACGAAGCGCTCTTGGGGGCAGGCGAGCTGGACGCCGCCGGAGTGGAACTGGTTGTTCCGCCGGTGAGTATCCTCGCTGAGCCAGTCGTCGCGATGGTGGATAAAAACGTCGATCGAAAGGGAACCCGCGAAGTCGCTCAGGCGTACCTGGAGTATCTGTACAGCGAAGTGGGCCAGGATCTTGCCGGCAAGAACTATTATCGTCCTACCGCGTCGGAGGCGGCAAAGGCCAAGTATCGCGATCAATTCCCGCAACTCGAACTGTTCACCATCAACGAGGTGTTTGGCGGCTGGGCCGCGGCCAGCGCCAAGCACTTCGCCGATGGCGGCACGTTCGACCAGATTTACAAACCTCATTGATGCGGAGGATGGGGTGGTAAGATGAGCGTATCCCTACGAGTTTCACTGCCTCGCTTCCGACTGAAGCAGCCTAGCGTGCTTCCTGGCTTCGGCCTGAGCATGGGGTTCACTCTGCTGTACATGACGCTAGTGCTGCTGATTCCGTTGGGCGGTCTGGTGCTGTTTACCGGCACGCGCATGACGCTGGCCGAGTTCTGGGAGAAAGCGGTTGTCGATCCGCGGGTGCTGGCGTCCTATAAGCTGAGTTTCGGGGCGTCGCTCATCGCGGCAACGCTCAATGGGGTGTTCGGACTCGTCGTGGCGTGGGTTCTGGTGCGTTATGAGTTTTGGGGCAAGCGGTTCGTCGACGCGATTGTCGACCTGCCGTTTGCAATGCCCACGGCCGTATCGGGGATTGCGCTGACGACTCTTTATGCCCACACCGGCTGGGTCGGCCGATGGTTTGACGTGCTGGGCATCCAGATTGCCTATGCCTATCCGGGCATTGTGATTGCGCTGACGCTCATTGGGTTGCCGTTCGTGGTTCGCACGGTACAGCCGGCCCTGGAAGACCTGGACCAGGAGTTGGAGGAGGCGGCGGCGAGCCTGGGAGCGACTCGCTGGCAAACGTTTCGTCGCGTCATCCTGCCTACCATCATGCCGTCGCTGCTGACCGGTTTTGCGTTGGCCTTTGCCAGGGCGGTGGGCGAGTTCGGTTCGATCTTCTTCATTGCGGGCAATATGCCCTACAAGACGGAGATCGCGCCGCTGTTGATTCTTATTCGGCTCGAACAGTTCGACTACGTCGGCGCGACGGCCATTGGCGTGGTCATGCTCATGGCCGCGTTCGTGCTGCTGTTGATTATCAATCTGCTTCAATGGTGGAGCAGGCGGTTCCAGGCATAGGGAATACCACCGGCATGGCAGCTCACGTTGCACTACGACTCGATGCGGCAAAGGCACGTCCGATTGCCGCCACGACCGAATCGGCGCTGACTCGCTGGCTGCTGATCGGGGCGGCGCTTGCATTCCTGGGGCTGTTCCTTTTTCTACCGTTGGTGCTTGTGTTCTTCTACGCGTTTCGCGAGGGTACGAACGTGTACCTCGCGTCGTTCACTACGCCAGACGCTCGTTCGGCCATCTGGCTGACCTTGATTGCCGCTGGCGTTTCCGTGCCGATGAATACGTTGTTTGGCGTTACCGCGGCCTGGGCCATTGCCAAGTTCGAGTTCAAGGGCAAGAACCTGCTGACCACGATGATCGACCTGCCGTTCGCCATTTCGCCGGTGATTGCTGGAATGATCTTCGTCATCTTGTTTGGCGCCCGCGGCTGGTTCGGACCGTGGCTCCAGGAGCATGGTATTCGCGTCATCTTCGCCGTGCCCGGCATTGTCATGGCGACGATGTTCGTGACGTTCCCCTTCGTCGTGCGAGAGCTGATTCCGTTGATGCAGGCGCAGGGCACCGAGGAGGAGCAGTCGGCCCTTACGCTTGGCGCAAGCGGGTTCCAAACCTTCTGGCGGGTGACGCTACCGAACATCAAGTGGGGGCTGTTATATGGGGTTATTCTTACCAACGCTCGCGCGATGGGCGAGTTCGGCGCGGTATCAGTCGTTTCGGGCCATATTCGCGGGCAGACCAACACCATGCCGCTGCACATCGAGGTGCTTTACAACGACTACCAGACCACCGCCTCGTTCGCGGTCGCGTCACTGCTGGCGATGCTGGCCGTAGTGACTCTGGTGGTCAAGTCGGGAGTCGAGTGGAAGACGGCGCGCGACCACGCCAAGGCGGCCCGCGAGGCAGAACAAGGAGACAATCCATGAGCATCGGCGTACGCAATATAAGCAAGACGTTTGGCACGTTCAGAGCGTTGGACGACGTAAGCCTCACGGTCGGGTCGGGCGAACTGCTCGCGCTGCTCGGTCCGTCGGGTTCCGGGAAGACCACCCTGTTGCGAATCATCGCCGGGCTGGAAAAGGCCGATCCTGGCAGCGGCGGGATGTACTTTCACGACGAGGATGTGGCCCGCCGGCATGTGAGCGCGCGAGGCGTTGGGTTCGTGTTTCAGCATTATGCGCTGTTCCGACACATGAGCGTGTTCGAGAACGTGGCGTTTGGCCTGCGGGTGAAACGGCGACGCGAGCGGCCCAGTAAGGCGTTCATCCGCGACAAGGTGCTTGAATTGCTTCAGCTCGTACAACTCGAAGGGATGGCGGCTCGCTATCCACACCAGCTTTCCGGCGGGCAGCGTCAGCGTATTGCGCTTGCCCGCGCACTGGCGGTTGAACCGAAGGTTCTGCTGTTGGACGAGCCGTTCGGCGCGCTCGACGCGAAGGTGCGCAAGGAGCTTCGCACGTGGCTAAGGCGGCTGCACGACGAACTGCACGTGACCAGCGTGTTCGTCACGCATGACCAGGACGAGGCACTCGAAGTGGCCGACCGGATTGTCGTGATGAACCGTGGGAAGATCGAGCAGGTTGGCTCGCCCGACGACGTGTTCCATCGCCCGGCGACCGAGTTCGTCATGCATTTCTTGGGCGACGTGAACGCATTCCGCGGCCGGGTGAACGGGGGAACAGTGCAGTTCAGCGAGTTGAATCTTCCGTTTCCTGAAAATCGGCGGCAGATTGTCGGGGATGCTCGCGTATTTGTTCGCCCCTACGACGTTACGATCGACACGAAGGTGAGCAATCTGCCGGCGCTGGAGGCCAAGGTGGTACGAATCCATTCGGCCGGTCCGTTGGTGCGGGTCGAACTGCTGACCAGTACGAATCAGCGTCTGACATCGGAGATATCGCAGGAGCGATTCGACACGATGCATCTTGCGGTCGGGAGCGCGGTTTACGTGCGTCCGCGGCACATTCGTGTTTTCGCCGGGTAGAGTGGCGTCAGCCTCTAGCGCCTGGAAGTGAGTGGGAAATCGACCGTTCCACCACCGTCGGGCACCTTGGCGGTGAGAACGGTTCGCTCGTAATCGTTGTAGCGAGCTGGCACAGCCTCCCGGGCGGGCGAGTCCATCGGCGCCACGCCCTCCGCAGCCGAAAAGAGCGAGCCATCGGGCATGACCAGCTTACTGACGACCACCTTGTAGTCGCCAACAGGCGCTCCCTTGCTGCCATCCGGCGAGATGAGTGAGTAACGACCGTCGGCGTCGGTATTGGCGGCGGCGCCTCGTCCTTGCGTGTTGCCCACGGGATGGAATTGCACGTTGGCCTCCGCCAGCGGCTTGCCGTCCAGG
>CAZASB010000070.1:0-17087 GCA_964487655.1 uncultured Planctomycetaceae bacterium | reverse complement strand
GTGTTAATCGCCCTTTGTGCCGCGAAAATTGGGACAGTCCCCCTGTGAACGGTTACCCGGCGGTCAGCCCGTGGGCAAAGAACGCTCCCACATACGTCTTCAGATCTACCAGTACTCCGGCCGCGCGGCGAGATTCTAGCCAGCGGTGAAGTCTGGTCAGGGGAACGACATGGACATCAATGTCTTCCGACGCATCACCCCCGCCGGCCGCGACTCGCGTGGCATCGCGGGCAAGATAGAAGGTCAGCACCTCGTTGGTCATGCCTGGCGAACTGGGGCCTTCGGTCACAAGCTCCCACTGGTTCGACTCATAGCCCGTCTCCTCCAGCAGTTCACGCCGTGCCGCAAGCACCCGCGACTCATCTTCGCTGCCGGCCACGTCGCCAACCAGCCCGGCCGGCAGGTCGAGGACGCGAGCACTAACGGGGTGTCGATACTGCTCGGTGAGCACCAACTCGCGGCCGGTCGTAACGGCCACGATGGCAACCACACCGGAACCGCGGGCACGCTCGGCCCATTCCCAACCTGCCAGCTCGACGAGACGAACGTGGCGGCCTTCGGCCAGCACGCGACGATCGGTGTTTTCTCGTTGTAATTGGATCATTTTATTGAAGAACCTTCCGTGACTCGATCAGGGTGAGGGTGTGCATGAGGTTCCACGGTCTCGCAGGCGTGGTTCAGTAGACGGACATCCGGACGTACTCTCGCAGCTCGGCCAACTCACGTTCGAATCCACCGGAGAGGATGGGGAATCGGCACCAGCTCTTGGGGTCGAGATTTTCGTCGTCCACATGAAACGAGGGCGCGTAGCGCTCCCGCTTCCACTGGTTACGACACCAGAGGTGGAAGAACCGCTCGATAAACTCGCACAACTGTTCCGGAGAGTACTCTGGAAACTCGGATTGCACTTGCCGAAACACGTCGCGCGGCGGCTTCTTATCGCGAATGGCGGCACGCTCCACGGCGTCCAGCACGGGATAAGGCATCAGGTCCTCTTCGTCCGTCTGGCCGAAATCGGGCGGGCGCAGCTCGGCGGTGGGTTGAAGTCGGTTCACCGTCGCCAGGGCGGGAATCGGGGCCGTGCCTACCGGGCCCTCCTGCTCTAACCATGCGAGCCAGCGGCGGAGGAATGCCTTGTCGATGCCGGCCATGGGCGCCAGGCCGCCGCACGTATCGCCGTCCATCGTGGCATAGCCGACCGCCGCCTCGCTCCGGTTGCTGGTAGAAAGCAGCAAAGCTCGTTTCACGTTGGCCAGCAGCCAGACGCCTGGCGCGCGCGCCCGGGCCTGGATGTTCTGAAGCGAAATATCATCCGTTTCCCAGGTGAGTTGGCGGCCGATGGTTCTTTCGATCATCTCAACGTACCCTCGGACCGCAGCATCGATCCGCGTTTCTGAAAACTCGGCCCCAATGGCCCCTGCCACGGCGGCGGCCGCGTCACACGTGGTCTGGCTGCTGTTCTCCGATGCCTGGTAAACGCAGTGCAGCAGCCGGCGAACTGCCTCCCGTCGACCGTTGCATTCGTGCAACGCGTCGATGTAGCCGAGAGTGTCGTGAAACTCGTCTTCCCCCAACTCGACACACGCCAGTTCGACCATCAACGCCACGAGGCACGCCGTGGCGGAAGAGTCGACGCCGCCGCTTAAGCTGACCACGAAACCATGCGACCGGCTCTTCCGCAGGTAGTCGAACAGGCCCAAGGCAATGGCCCGGGTAAACTCTTCTTCCTTCAATCGCGTGCTTGCTTCCCATTCCGCCAGACGCAACAAGACCGGCTCGGGCGGTGCGTCGAGCCATTCGAACGGGCAGGAGACCTCGACGGACTGGCCGGAGATCAGGTCTGGTTGATAGCTGGCAAGTTGCGTCATCTTCATGCGAGTGACCGCCACGTCGACCACCGCCGAAATGACCTCGACCGGCCTGTACGAGAACCGCTGGCCTTGGGCCAGCAGCCGTCCCGCCGAGGCGATGAGCGAGCCGCCATCGTAGATGATACGGCCCGCCTCATTGCCCAGAAGATTCGAATACACGTAGCTTGCGCTGAACGCGCGCGAGCCTTCCAGGACCAATCGCTTGCGCACCCCGAACTTGCCAAACGCAAAGTGGCTTGCGCTCGGATTGAGGATCACATCGACGCCATGGGGCGCCATGCCGCCGTCGGGCCGCGCGGCCACCCACGCGTCTTCACATATCTCAAAACCGAACCGAATGCCGCCGCAGTCGAATACCAGATCGCCAATGGGATACGTCTCACCCGCCACCTGAATATCGTCACGGACTCCGGCCGGCCATGGCTTGAACCATCTCGGTTCGTAGTGCAGGCCGTCGCCGGAAAGGAACCGCTTGGCAACGAAACCGGCAATCCGGCCGTCCACCGCCAGGCACGCGCAGTCGAAAACTCCGTTGTGATATTGAAGCGGCAGGCCCAGACTCACGATCATGCCGGCGGTGGCCGGGACGATGTCGCCCAGCACTTCCAAGGCCGTTGTCTGGAGTCCTGGGCCGTGAAAAGCGTCCTCGCAGCCGTACCCGGTAATACACAGCTCCGGCAGACAAAGCACCTGGGCCCCCGCCGCCCGAGCCCGTTCCACGGCTTCCAGAATGCGGGCCTGGTTGCCGGACCAGTCCAGGGGCGTTTGATTTAGTACGGCGGCAGCAACGCGGATGCGAGACATAATTTGTGCGGGAGCGTGGGCCCGGAAAGCGATGACGGTTGTATGACATCCATGGTAGACGAAGGCGCCGGCCCTGGGCAGGGGGAGCACTCGCGGCTAGCGACGCCCCTGGTCGGCTTGGACGCCAGAGAAGCGGAATCGCTACCGTCCGCTGGCGATGGTGCGGCCGCCGTCCACCGGTAGGCATACGCCGGTGGTGTAGTCGCAATCGAGGAAGAAGAGCACGGCCTGGGCCACGTTCTCGGGCTTGCCCGGCCGCTTCAATAGCGTTCCGGCCACGGCGCCTGCAACCTCCGGTTGCGAAAGGTTCTCGGGCAGCATGACCGGGCCTGGCAGGATGCTGTTGACTCGGATATTCCGATTCTTCTCGGCAAGCTCAACGGCGAAGACCCGCGTCATGGTCGGGATGGTGCCCTTTCCGGCAAAGTAGGCCGCATAGCCCGAATACGGGCGCACGACCGCCCAATCGCCAATGGTCACGATGAGCCCGCCCTCCGACTGCTCGGCCATGATGCGCCCGGCCTGCTGGCAACACAAGAATGTTCCCAGCGCATTGATGTCGAACTGGCGGCGGACGTCGTCGGCAGTTGTTTCCTCCAAGGGCTTTGGTTCCCACACGGCCGCGGTGGTCACCAGCACGTCAAGTCGGCCAAACCGTTCCATCAAGCGGGCGAACATGTCGGCCACTTGCAACTCGTCGGCCACGTTCGCCTGAGTCGCGACAACGTCGACGCCGTACCCTCGCAGTTCGGCAGCGTTTTCCTCGGCTTCCAAGCCAGAACGGTTATAGTGCAGCACAATATCGAAGCCGCGCTGCGCAAGCGCGTCGGCCACGACGCTGCCGACGCGGCGCTTCCCGCCGCCGGTAATCAAGGCGACTTTCCGTGGTGTGGTTGGCATAAATAGTTGCTAGTTGCTAGGGAACCTATTCTTGCATCATTCCCCAAGTATCACTGCGGTTGTTGTACTTGTCAAGAATGCCCGCGAGAGGGAGGGCCGCTCACTCAGCACGAAGCGAGTCCCAAAGCCGCTCATACGCACGGCAAGTATGTTCGATTGAGAAACACTGTTTCGCCCGCTGCCGGTTCGCAATGCCCAAGGCGCGAGCACGCGAGGCGTCCGAAAGGATGGTCGCCAGTCGCTGGGCAAGGGCAAGCTCGTCGCCGAAGGGGACCGTCTGCTCATCGGCCAATGGGCCCAGTAGTTCCGCAACGCCTTCAACCTCGCTGGCAACCACCGGGAGCCCGCTGGCCATCGCTTCCAAAATGACATTCGGCATCCCCTCCCAGGCCGACGGCAGCACCAGCGTCTCGCTCGCGGCCAAAATGGCCGGCACATCCGATCGAAAACCGGCAAAGTGAATCCGTTCGGCCAGCCCCGTCTGCTCAACACGCCCCTCCAGCCGTGCCCGGTCGGGCCCATCGCCCACAAGCAGCAGGTGACAGTTCGGCACTTCGGCAAGCCACCGCGGCGTGGAGCGGATCAGCCACTCTTGCCCCTTCTGCCTCGCAAGCCGCCCGACGCAGGCAACCACGCGCGCTCCGGCCGGAACGCCCAGCGGCGCGAGGTCGGCCCGCGTGCCGGCGGGGAAGCGAGACACATCGATTCCGTTTGGGATGACCGTAAGCTTTTCGGCCGGTAAACGCGCCTTGTCGCGCGAGAAATCGGCCACTGCGCGGCTCACGCACGCGTAGCGGTCGACCATGGACTGCGTCAGCCGATCGAGCCACCGGTGCCAGCCCTTCTCCCGTTCGGCCACGCGGATTCCGCATACGACGCGGGGTACGCCCGCTCGCCTTGCGGCAATGCGTCCGACCAAGTTGGCGTGGAACAGAAACGATTGGAGCACCGCCGGCCGCTGCGCCTTTAGCAGTTCCGTTAGCCTGGCGGTCACACCAAGAAAATGCTTTGCCCCACGGCCACCCAGGCAGTGATATTCGATTCCGGCCTGCTCCAGCATCGGCACGCAGGAGGCTTCCTTGCGTTCCGGGCGAGGCCCCAGGCAATAGACCGCCGGCTGAAACCGCGCGCGATCGAGTCGCGCGGCCAGTTCCATCATCTGCCGCTCCGCGCCGCCGGCGTCCAAATCAGTAATGCACAGTGCTATTGCAGTTGGATTCATCCTTGCCATTTTCCCCGCACGGCCCCCCTTTGTCCACCAGGCTTTCTCGGGTTGTTCTGGTTCGAGGATTCTTCGATCTCCAAACGCGAGTCGTGTCCCGTTGGAGTCCCGGCTTTAGCCGGTAAGAAGAAACCGCCTCCACCCCTGGCGGCGCGTCTGGAAACGGAAGAGCCGATTTTCCATAAAGAAGGAATACGGTGGCCACGCCGAAACTGAAAAACAATACGCTGAATACGAGGCTGGAGACCGCGAACTGAAGGTTGCCGCTGATTCCGTGTCCACTGGTGCAACCGCCTGCCAGACGCGCGCCGAAGATCATGATCATGCCCCCGAGGAAAGCGACGGCAAGCCGCTTGGTCCGGCTCGGTCCGAAGCGGGCTTGCCACATGGGTGGTACGGTGAATGTCTCCCGATCCCCGGATGCCAGAGAGCTGGCCAGGCTCCCGAAGAAGACACCCAGCACTAACATCCACTCCCAGCCGATCTTCGGATCGTGCTCCGCGAAAAATGTGCTGTCGTCGGCCTGCCAGGGCGCCGCCTCCTGCAAACCCAATGCGGCCGTGGTCTCGAAGGCCGTGGAGATGCCCAATGGATGGTCGGCGGAAACAAACGCGAACCAACTCAACACGCCAATACCGGCGCCCACGACGTAGGGCGACCAGGACTTCATCGCCAAAATGTTTCTCATGAGTCTTCTTCTCCTCGGTGTCGGAGTCGTGTCCATCGCGGTATCAAAATCTGATGTAAGCATAGCCGCGCAACTGGAGATCAATGATCCGCGGGTAAGCGCCCGCCACGATCTTCACGCCAGGCAGCACATCCTCGCCGGTCCAGCCGTGGCTTTGCATCGTCGACTTGCACAGTTCCAGATTCACGCCCGCCTTGAGCAGCTTTTGGACGAGCGCCTTGTTGGGATTCTTGCCGGGCTTTTTCGCCGCCTTGCGGTGGGCCGGATCCTCCAGCAGGAAGTAGCCCGCCTCACCGTGGAATACGCCGACGATCTGCCGGTCCGATGCTTCAATGCCCATCTCGTCGTAGGCTCCGGCGAGTTTGTTGAGATAGTGCAATCCGGCGGCTACGCCCTTCTTCCATCCGTCGGTCTTGATCTGGTAGACGACGTTGACGGGCTGACGCATGGCCACCGTGATCGGGTCGTCGTACGTCCCCGCGGCCTCGCGCTGAGTTTCGGCGCCGCGCTGCCCATAGGCGGCCACGGCCGAAATCAAGGCCACAAGACAGGCTCCGGTTACAATTCGCGTGCGCATGATGGTGCTCCCTTGAGGACCAGCGAGAGTTCCGTGGGGCACCCTTCGGCGGCCGACACATGACCGGCCGCCGGCGCGAGCGCAATCAGCAGGGCGACGTGACAACATGCGATCCTCATGGATTTTAACAACATTAGTCCCTCCCCGGGCAAGTCGATTCTGATTACAGCATCCCCCGCACGTCGTACCCGAAGGTCGGAAACGCAAACAGCGTCGACTTCAAGTCGCGCGCCGTCAATCCACACTTGATTGCCAAAGCAAAGAGGTTGATCGTCTCGGCCGCGTCGGGGCCGAGCAGGTGGGCTCCGAGGATTCGGCCGGACGGTTCTTCGATCAGCACCTTGTAGCGCGCGTGCTTCGCGCCGACTTTCTTCATGGAGTTGTCGTCCGATCGATCGCCTGCCTGGACCGAAAATTGCAACCCTTGTTGTCGCGCCTGATCCTCCCGGAGCCCGACCGCAGCCAATGCCGGCACGGAGAACACCACCGTGGCGACGGGGCCATACTCGGGCTTCCGTTGGTCGGATTCCAGTAGGTTGTGAGCCAGTACTCGCCCCTCCTCGGTGGCGACCGGCGAGAGGGGCGGCGCGCCAGTCGCCGCCACGTCGCCGGCGGCATAAACAGCCGGATTGGAAATGCTCTGAAGGTACTCGTTGACTTCAATCCCCCGTGGGCCAAAACGTATGTTGCCCGCCTCCAGATCAAGACTGCCCGTGTTGGGCGCCCGGCCTGCGCCGTGGACCGCCAGATCGGCTTTGAACGACTCGGAAGCGCCGCCGGAAGTCAAGCCCACCGCCAAGCTCTTGCCATCAATTCAGACCAGTCAATTCTTACCCCGTCGGTCCGCACCCCGGTCCCCTCAGCCCGGGTGATCCAGTCGTAAAGTTCGGCCGCGCGTACAAGCACCTTTTTGGGATTGCAGCCGCGCAGGGCGCACGTACCGCCGAACGGCCGGCAATCGACAATCCCCACGCGCCAATCGGCCTCGGCGCATTCGACGGCGATCTTGGTCGCCGCAGGCCCGGTGCCCAGGAGCAACAGATCGAGTTGTGGCGTCGTTTTAGGCACAGTGCTTTACCTCATACATTCCAACACTCAGATTTCATTGGTGGCGGCCACGAGTCCCTCGCCGGCCCACTCGCGGGCCTGATCGAGGTCCTGGACCTCGAAGTAACGTACCTCGGCCGTCGTGAAAGGCTTACAGAAATAGCTCATGCCTTTTTCCCACGCCTTGTCGCCCACCATGGCAAGCCGCTCGATGTCGCTAAAATGCTTGAAGTCGACCTTGACGTCCTCCCACAGCGCGGCGACCTCCCATCCGTGGAAATCGATCATCTCCAGTAGCACGCGGATCTTGCCGTGCTGGCCGATCAGTCGTTCGAACTCCGGCACAAACTGGCTATAGTCGTCCCGGGTGAGCTTGCCGCTGACCTGGACGTGTAAGACCTTCCCGACAACTTCTTGGTGTAGCGCTACGCTCATTGAATCTCTCCGTTCTTGTTGGTGATGAGGGTGACTCTGTCTCATTCGATGGTTTCGGCAATCAAGGACCTCAATTCCTTTCTCTGCTAGCGTTCACGTCCACACCCACCGAACCATTGTCTTCCGACTTCTCAACCTCAACGTCGACGCCTGGCGCCTCGATGTCGACTATCTTCTCTTTCTTCTGGTCACAGCCGGCCAACGGCACGACTGCCACGCTCAACAAGGCCAACGCGGTCAGGAACATGAGTGTACGCACGGGTTTCCATAAGACTCGCATTACATATCCTCCTTGTTTGTTGACGGCTTAAATATGTCCCAGCAGGACGAGAATCAGTACGATTACCAATATCAAACCAAGGCCTCCGCTCGGATAGTACCCCCAGGCCCGACTGTGGGGCCAGGCAGGGAGGGCACCCAAGAGCAGCAGCACTAACACGATCAGTAGAATCGTCCCCAGCATTGTCTTTCTCCTTGATGTCGAAGCCGCGACGGGAACCGTCGCGTTTGGTTACTCGGAAGATCGGCAGACCATAGCCTCGGTGACCGACACCCGTTTATCTTCCAGCAGGCCGCAAATCGCGTGCCGAGGCCGGGCAGGAAGCCACGAAGAACGGGTACACTCCACGCGGCTGCCTTCTTTCTGAGGGAAACGACAGTCGACGACGGACTCTCAACCTAGGGACTGAATCGCGGCAACCAAGCAAGCCAGGAGCATGGCGCCAAAGAGCAGTCTTGCTAGCCGATGTTCTTGTTCTCGACCGCCGCGGGCAGCGTATCTCACCGCATCATTCGGTCGCGAATCGACCAGCTTGGTCGCAGGACAACCAAGTCGTGGCGATTGGCTTGCCGAACGGTTTTAAGCGAGGTGACCTCACGGAGATCTGTATCGTTTCGGCGAGCAGCGAGTTTCTCGCACGGTCCGTTCGGTCCTTGACCTCCTTGAGCTAGGAAACGTGGCGGCATGGCATTTGCACCACCATTTGCACGACGGTAGCAGGCGCGATGCCCCTTCTTTCATGATGCTTATGGCCAGGCGCGAGATTGGTTTGCAAATTGAAGATCAAAGATCGCTGCAAGATGACAAAGTAGCAATTATTTGAGGCGATTCCCCTCTCAACTAGTGAGTAGACATCTGGAAGGCGGCGACAGAATGTCGCTGTCGAAGGAAGAACTGCCACACGAACGGAGCAACTCATGGACTTGCTGTCCCCCGCATCCTACTGGAATCAAAGCGTTGGAACGCCATCGCTCACATTTCCACCGCTGAACGAGGATCGTCGCGTTGACGTCGCGATTATTGGCGCGGGAATCACCGGTTTGACCGCCGCATTGCATTTGAAACGCGCGGGTAAACAGGTGGCAGTGCTGGAGGCGGGGCGAGTCGGCGCGGGAACCACCGGCGGCACCAGTGGTCATTTGGAGGTTGCGCCGGATCAAGGTTGGGTTAAGCTCGTCCGCGACTTCGGAGAATCGACAGCGCGACAAGTGACCGACCTCCGTCGGCGGGCCATCGACCAAATTGAGGATTGGGTCCAACGTTTCAACATCGACTGCGATTTCAAGCGGGTGTCCGCGCGAGCGTACACGGAACGCGAAGATCGGGTTGAACTACTTCGTAAAGAGTACGCAACGGCCATGTCAATGGGGCTGGACGTCGCCTGGAAGGAACACGCGGGACTGCCGTTCGCAACGGCTGCGACAATTGAGATCCGCGATCAAGCGAGATTTCACAGCATGAAATATCTTCGTGGCCTTGCCCGGGCGGTTCACGGCGACAACGCCACAATCCATGAGAACACGCGAGCCCAACCCCCCGAGGACGGCAGTCCGTGCGTGATCGAAACCGGCGGCCACCGATTACAGGCCGACAGCGTTGTACTGGCAACGCACAGCGCCTACTTGGGCATTTCGCAATTTGAATTGCTGCAAGCGCCCTACCAATCCTATGTTTTGGCCGTTCGTGTCGCTGACGACGTGCCGGATGCCTTGTACTGGGACGACGATCGCCCCTACCATTATCTTCGTTTGGCCAAAAGCGACGATCCGCGGCTGTTGATCGTCGGTGGCGCCGATCATAAGACGGGCCAGGCCGATACGGAAAAGCATGCGCGACGGCTCGTGGATTTCGTTTCAGAACGCTTCTCCGTCGAGCGGATCGAATATCAGTGGTCGGCCGAGTATTTCGAACCGGCCGATGGCCTTCCAATGATCGGTCCCGTGCCGATGATGAAGCATCTGTATCTGGCGACCGGTTTCTCCGGCACCGGCCTAACCTACGGCACGGTGGCCGGAGGGATTCTTGCCGAAATGATTCAGACGGGTTCGTCGCCCGACGCCAATCTGTTTTCTCCCGCTCGAATCAAACCATTGGCGGCCGCAAAGGATATTGTCAGTGAGAACGTCAATGCGGCCATGCACTTCTTGGGTGACCGGTTCGGCGTGGAGCAGGTCGATTCCTTCGACTCGATTCCGGCGGGAGAAGGGCGCGTGGTGAAATTCGACGGTCAGACCTATGCCGCCTACAGGGACGAGCAAGGTCAATTACATCTGCGCTCGCCCGTCTGCACCCACGCCGGTTGTTACGTGAAATGGAACCGTACCGAGCGCACCTGGGATTGCCCATGCCATGGAGGCCGTTTTTCGCCGACCGGCGAACGAATGTACGGCCCGCCGGCCGCCGATCTGCATCGCGTGGAGATTCCGTCCGCGATTGGGCGCCGCGCGGATTTTTGACGGTCTCCGTCTGGTACAGACCTCACTGTTCTACGTTCCCTATCCGCCCAATGGTTCGCTAACCCAGATTATTCACGATAGGTAGGGTGGGTCAAACAAGCCGCTTCTCTGGTGGGTCATCGGTCGCTAGTGCCGGCGTTTTTCCAGGCGGGCGGCCATAAATCAGCCCAGTTGCGGCTTGTGCGGACCCACCAAGAATTGACGCGACCTCTACCCACCCTACGTATATGAATAATCCGGGCTAAATCCGACTTTGCAGTTCTCCTGCACTTGTCGGCGCCGGTACTTGCCGAAACGCGATCAATTGCGGATATTGCAGTGTCTCGCCAAGTAGCCACGTTGCCATTTTTCGTGGACGGCTCATTTTGGGGGGATTGTCCCGTCAGCGTCTCGGAGCAAGCGCATGCCAACCATTCTGGTGATCGACGACGACCGCACGGTCGTCCATATGATCTCGCGGGCGCTTGGCGACGAGGACACGGAGGTCGTTTCGGCGTCTGACGCTACCAAGGGGCTGGAGATACTGGCCGAGCGGAAGCCGCGGATCGACGTCTGCCTGCTCGACATCATGCTGCCTGACATCTCTGGCTTGGAGGCGTTCGAGGAATTTCATCGGCTCGACGGTAAGCTGCCGGTCATCTTCATCACCAGCGACAGCAGCAGCGGCACGGCGATCGAGGCGATGAAGAAGGGCGCGTTCGACTACGTGCTCAAGCCGCTCGATCTGCCACATCTGAAAAAGATCGTCACCAAAGCGATCGTCATCCGTCGCAAGATGCTTATTCCCGTCGAAATGTCCACGGATGCCACCGCGAAGGAGTCCGCCGATCCGATCATCGGCAACAGCCGCAAGATGCAGGAGGTTTACAAGTCAGTCGGTCGAGTGGCGTCACAGGACATGACCGTGTTGATTTGTGGTGAAAGCGGCACGGGCAAGGAACTGGTGGCCCGTGCGATCTATCATCATAGCCAGCGGGTGAACAAGCCTTTCTTGGCGGTCAATTGCGCGGCCATCCCCGAGACCTTGCTGGAAAGCGAGTTGTTTGGTCACGAGAAGGGCGCATTCACCGGGGCCGACCGCCGGCGCATTGGCAAGTTCGAGCAGTGCTCCGGCGGGACGATCTTCCTGGACGAAATCGGCGACATGCCGCCGGCGTTGCAGAGCAAAATCCTTCGCCTGCTCCAATCGCAGCAGTTCGAGCGGCTTGGCGGCAACGAAACCATCCAGACCGACGTGCGGATCATCGCGGCCACCAACCGCAACCTGGAAGCGCTGATCGAAGAGGGCCAGTTTCGCGAGGATCTCTACTATCGCTTGCGGGGTTTCGTTATCCTTCTGCCCTCGCTGCGCGACCGGGAGGAAGATATCACGTTGTTGCTCCGTCATTTCCTGGCCCGCTACAACCGCGAGTTGGGCAAGAGCCTGGAGAGCATTGCCCAGGAAACCATGGATATCCTGACCAACTACTCCTGGCCGGGAAATGTCCGTGAACTGGAAAACGTTGTCAAGCAGACGCTTGTCCAGGCGACCGGTTCCATCGTGATTCCCGAATTCTTGCCGCCCTTCGGCGGTGAAGAGCCCGTGACCGATAAGGACGGTGGCGCGGAATCGGAACAACTGGAGTGCTTCATCAATCGCCGGATCGCGGCCGGCTCGGAGGGCCTTCATGCCGAAAGCATCGAGTTCCTGGAACGCCGCTTATTGAGACGCGTGCTGCACGAAACCGGGGGCAATCAGTCGCACGCCGCCCAAATACTGGGGATTACTCGTGGAAGTCTGCGAAACAAAATCCGATCGTTGGGTATTGAGATCGAGCAGGTGGTTCGTGTCGGCACGGATGACGCCGGCTAGTCCTCCATGCCGAGAGCATGGGGTTTCAGGGCTTCTTCGAGTCGCCGGACTTCGGCCTTTAGTTGTGGGACGCGGCGGCGAACCTGATTCATGTCTTTAGCGCTTGCCGCGTCTTCGACGGCCAGCGCGGCGGCTACGGCGGGCCGACCGTCGAAATTGGCGCACAGCCCCTTGAGACTGTGCGCCGCTCGCTGGACCTCCGCGGGTTCGTTCTGTTCGGCCATCGTGTCAATGCGATCGAGCAACTCGGGAAAGTCCTCGAAAAACAAGCGAACCATGTGTCGCAACAGGTCGCGGTCGCCGCCGAGCCGCTCCAAGGCCGCGTCCAAGTCGATGATCTCAGTAACGTCCGCCTCCGCCTGCCCCGTGGGCGACGGCGTTGAGCCCTTCCCCGCGAACAGTTCCACGTTGGTTTCGGGGTAAGCCGACTCATCGGGCGTATCACGATTGTCCTTGTCGGCTTGGGAACGAGAGGCTTGCACCATCTTCTCGATCGTCCTCAACAATCTCTTCGCATCGACCGGTTTCGAGACGTAGGCGTCCATTCCCGCGGCGAGACAGCGTGCTTCGTCGCTCTTCATCGCGTGCGCGGTCATGGCGATGACAGGAACGTCCGGCGGCGTGCCATGACGCTCCTCGTCCGAGGGAATTGCCCGAATGGCGGCCGTGGCCTGAAAGCCGTCCATGGTCGGCATTTGCACGTCCATCAACACGGCGTCGAACCGCTGTTGGCCGCATCGTTCCAAGGCTTCTCGGCCATTCCGAGCGATCACCACGTCGTGCCCACGCTTGCGAAGGATTCGTTCCAGCAGATGCCAATTCGCCGGCGTATCCTCGACCACCAGAACAGAAGCGGAAAAGGGAGCGTCTGGCAAGATAACGCTTTGTGCTGTCGCTTCCGTTGGAATCTTGGTCTCGCCGTCCAATTTGAACTTCGCGTTGAAATAGAACTTCGATCCTCCGCCGACCTCGCTTTCCAGCCACGCGGCGCCGCCCATCCTTTCGACCAGTTCCACGGCGATGCTCAATCCCAGTCCGCTGCCGTGATATGCGCGCGTGCTCGACGAATCGGCCTGAGTGAACGGCGCGAAGATGCGCTGTTGATCTTCCGGCGATATCCCGATGCCCGTATCGGCAACGCAGAATCGAAGGACCGCGTTGTGGTCCGTCCGCTGTTCCACGGCGACTTCGACCGACACCTCGCCCCGCTCCGTGAACTTAACGGCATTGTCGACTAGGTTCGACACCACTTGGCGCAACCGGGACGCATCGCCGACGAGTCGGCACGGCACGTCGGGGTGGACCACGCAGTTCAATTCCAGCCCTTTTTCGCTGGCAGGCAATGCGAGCGTTTTCAGCGTCGCATCGAGAGTTTCCGGAAGCGAGAAGGGTTCCGGCGCCAGATCGAACTTACCCGACTCCATCTTCGAAAAGTCGAGCAAGTCGTTGAGCAAGTGCAGCAGGGCATCGGCCGATTCGCGGGCGATGGCCAGACTGTCGTGGACCTCGTCGGCCAAGTCCTCCTGCAGGACGAGGTCCGTCATGCCGATGATTACGTTCATAGGCGTGCGCAATTCATGGCTGATGTTGGCCAAGAACTCCGACTTGGCCCGGTTGGCTTCCTCGGCCGCGCCAACTGCCTTGCGAAGTTCCGCCTCCGTCTTCTTGAACTCCGCCAGGTCGGCGATGAAGCAAATCGCCGTCTCATCGGTGTCGCCGACCCGAACCGCTCCAAAGAGGACTGGTATTTGATCGCCGCTCCGTGATCGCAATGCCTTCTCATGCGGCTGGCACTTGCCCTTCTCCGTCAGTTCTTCGCGGGCACGGTCGTCGATCAATGCAAGCCCAGGCGTCGCCAATGTTCGGAGGTTCAGCGGTGTCGAGTCGGTTTCTTCTCGCGTGTACCCGAGCATTCCCAAGAAGGCGTCGTTGGCGCTGGTCACTTCGCCGTTCTCGTCCACGACAAACACGCCGATGATGTTGGCGTCAACGAGGCGACGGAAGCGGGTCTTGCTGTCCACCAAGGCGTTCTTGGTCTGCGTGAGTTCCTCAACGTGCTGTTGCGACTGCCGATAGGCTTCCTCGACTGCCCTGCGATGCACCACTGCTTCCTCGCGCGCCCGGTGAAGCATTCCGGCGAGCAGGCATATCAGGCTGCCTTCCAGTAGGAACCCGAACAATCGGACATGGTTTGCGAAGCTTTCGACGGCCGGACTGTAGAGTGGCGGGAGGAAAAACAAATCCGCCAAAAGCGTGGCAAGCGCCAGAGAGAAGAGGGCAGGCCGAGCCCCTCCATACCAAGCGGTGGCCATGATCGGAGCGGAAAAGAAGACGAAAGGGCTGAACTCTTGCTCTGCGATGTTGTCCACCAACAGCTTGACAACGAATGCAGCCGCGACCGATACCACCGCGACCAGATAGGGAGTCAAGAGTCCAGGATCGAATCGCCGCTCAGCCACGTTCAACCTCCAACCATGCCATTTAGGTCACCGCAAGTGTTATGCCGTTGCCGCCCATTATCGTCATTCCAGGGTCTGGATGCCAGGCACGGGCCGGCTGAGCTATACTCGCCACGTGGCGTTTTTGCGCTTCTGTAGGATGCGGACACGGGCGGGCCTGCCGCCTCGCCACATGCTCCAGGTGCCCCCGGCTTGCCCGGGGGAGCCTCACGTTTTCCGCTACAGCAGCAAAGAGCGTAACGATAGTAAACTCCACGATCGGGCGGCAGAACCTTGGGCTGGCTGTCGCGCGTTCACTGTGGTCGCTTGGCACCCAAGCAGTCAGGGGTTTTTTGACCCGAGTTCCCTACCATTGGCCCATGGCTGACAAAGGTTTTCTCGCAAATCCTTGGCCGAAAACGATTACGGTTCCACATTGGTGACAATCCGTCGGATTGGGGCTACGGTTGGCACGGGACGTGCATTATTCGCCACCGATGGAGTTAGAATGGCTTGACGGGGCTTGGCGGACAATTGCCCATGCCGACTTCAAGACCGCTCGCTCAAACAACAAACACAATGAGGAGTGCCAACATGCGAGTTGTAGTACTTTTGGTAATTGTCGCTATTGCGCTCATGTTTTTGGGCGGATGGCTGTACTACCGTGACAGCGGCAGCACAAGCGAGATCATCCTCGATAGGGAGAAGGTCCAACAGGACACTGAAAAAGCGGTCGAGAGCAGCGAGCAAGTCCTCGAAAAGACAGCAGAAGGGCTAAAGACAATCGGTGAGAAGACCAAGGACGCCTTCTCTGACGACGAGGCGCCGGCGGAAAGCTCCAGCAGGAGGCCGACCGAATAGTCGGACGACTCTCCAACGGCGACCTACGGCAACTCAACTGAATATTGGCGGAGGCGCCATTCCCGGTGGCATGGATCGTCACGACAACGATTTCGACAACGACCCATCGCCGTGAAACGTTGCGACAACTGATGAACCAACCAGTGAACCCTCTCGGAGATAAATGAAATGTGGTGGAAACGTTCGACGAAGATCGCGACGATACTTCTCGCCGCATGGCTGGTGACGACTGGTATGTTGCATCTGCTTGACGTAACCAGTCCGATTGTCCATAATTTGAATGCCATGCTCGCGGTGGCGGCCGGGGTGTTCGTCTTTCTCGACCGTTGACAGGAGACACGGATACGTTGTCAAAAATCTCGTTTTTACTATTTCCGAGACCGTTGAGAGGAGACACTCGCATGTTGTCAAGAATCTCGTTTTTACTATTGCTGTTCGTCGCCACCTTGAGCATTCCGTGTTTCGTGGGATGCGATTCCAGAAACGATGGGCCAGTCGAAAAAATTGGCGAGTCCGTCGACGAAGCAGGCGAAGAAGTCAGCGATGAAATCGACGATGCGACCACCGATTGATCGACTTGTAGTGGACGAACCTTGACGTGCCGACGAGTGGCAGTCACCCGGGTTTGGCCCCGAAAAATGGGGAAGAGGTTGCCATGTCTATTCTGGAACTTTTTCTATTGCTCTTGGTCGCGGGGATCTGCGGCAGCATTGCACAGTCGCTGGTGGGCTACACCCACGGCGGATGCTTGGTGTCGATTGCACTTGGCTTTATCGGGGCACTGCTTGGAGTATGGCTGGCCAGACTCCTGTCGCTTCCGGAGTTTATCTCGCTGCAGTTCGGCGATCAGCCGTTCCCGGTCCTCTGGTCCATCATCGGCGCGTCCTTGTTCGTCGCCCTGTTAAGTCTGGTCGCTCGGCCACGTCCACCGAGCGAATGACCCGGCGTCCCCATGTCCGGAGGTTCAACCGCCTCGGGCTCGATTCTGACGTTCCGAGGACTGGCACGGAACCTTTTATCGCAGGATGGTAAACGCCCCGTTCACCCAGACCTCCCTCTCGTGGGGGCGTGAATACGGCTTCTGATGCTGTCTCGTCGCGGTTCCGTGCAGGCATGTATGGATTGCGCAATCTGGAACACGCTAAATGGATGCGTCGTTTAGGTGATATTGTCGTATCTGATGTCTACCGCGACTTTTGAGCCAATTGACCGCGTGTACGTGCATCACGACCGAACTCGGGCCAAACCAAACCCCGGTTTGGATGCCGTTGTCGCCTGATCCTCGTCTGCGTCCCGCTTCTTCCGCCCGCCAACGTGGGATATAATGGTTTGCAAAGGTGTTCCAATTCCATTGCGTTCCACTGGGTACTGAGTTTTCAAGAACCTCATGAACGTCAATCCACGAGTGGAAGAGTGCTACGTCGGCGAACTGAGCGACTTTGCCCGCTTACAGGACATGAGCGGTCGGTTGTTGGAAATGGCCAACCAGGCAAGCTCGCCGCGCGCGCTGGCCCGAGCCGCCGTGGAGTTCTTCGGGGAACTGTCGGGCTGCTCGGCCGTCGGTATCCGCATGAAAGAAACCGGCGACTATCCCTATTACGAACATCACGGGATGGCCGACGACTTCCTCTGTCCCGAAAACTCGCTTTGGAGTCG
>CAZASB010000069.1:0-17652 GCA_964487655.1 uncultured Planctomycetaceae bacterium | reverse complement strand
GCCGATAGCCTGCCGGTCGGAGGGCTGCCTCAGCAGTGAGTCAGCAGTGAGTCAGGGTCAGGCCTACACTTTACACTTTTCGGAGTTGCGACAGCAGACGTTCGACGGCTGGCAGGATGTCGATGGTCCCCTCCCGCACTTTGCGACGGATGTTGCCGACGGCCGCTCCGCTGATGCCGCCGTAGTGCATGCCAACCTCGCGACCGCTCTGCCCCGTCAGCCGGCAGGCCAACTCGACCGCCACCGCCTTCGCCGGGCCGGCACGACGCCCGTGCTGCTTCAAATCCGCCGTGTCCATTTTGAAATGCTTGGCGACGCAAGCGTCGACCGTCTCGAGATCCGTGCGGACCACCGGCAGGATAAGGTCTGGTTGACGATCGCCAGGAGATCAAATGCCGCCGGATCATGACGAACAGTGGGGAAAATATGCGCCAAGCGATGCCGTGAGCAAAGCCGTGGTCGTCCTATGTCACGTGTCTTGCCTCTCCTGACGCACGCAAACTCACGCCGGGGCATAATACGACGTCCCTAAAGTCGCCGAAATGCAAAACTCAGCCTTCGGCAACAGAAACTCAGTAGGGATCCTTACCGGATGAGGTAACCGTTCACGGGCTTCGACTCCCCGAAATTGTTACTCCTGAACGGCAAGTGTACTCAAACACGCGGAAATCGTACTCGCCGAAGTTCCGGCGGGGTTCGACTCCAGGAAGCCGAACAGAGCTTTCGATTGCATAGTAGTATACTCAGAGCTGCGATCGGTTGACAACAGGTTGTCAAATGTCAGTGTTGTCAAATGTCAGGTTGTCAAATGTCAGGTTGTCAAATGTCCGGACCCGCAACCGAGGGAACCGGGCGAGCCCCTGGTTGAGGGGGGGAAATGGTCGACCACGCGGGAGAATCAGTCTGAGCCGATCCAAGGCAGCCATAACGAGAAACGCTCTTGCCACGGGGGAAGCGCGACGGTATTTTCCTGCACCATGAAAGCAGAGGTGAAGGTGGGAAAGTCTATCATCGCTTGGCCGACTGATAGATACCGGGTACCTTGCGAAAGGCGATGGCGAGCCGATTCCAGCCGTTGATGGTTACAATGGCCAAAGTCAGGTCGGCCAGTTCCTTTTCCGTGAACTGCTGGCGAACCCGTTCAAACACGTCGTCGGGAACGTGCGTGTCGGCCACGCGCGTGACGGCTTCCGTCCACGTCAGCGCCGCGCGTTCGCGGTCGGTGAAGAACGGCGTTTCGTGCCAGGCTGACAGCGTGTAAAGCCGCTGCTCGGTTTCGCCAGCGGCACGGGCGTCCTTGGTGTGCATGTCCAGACAAAACGCGCAGCCGTTGATTTGCGATGCGCGGATTTTGACCAGTTCCAGCAATGAATGTTCGAGGTCACTTTGGCGCACATAACTTTCCAGTGCGCTCATGGCCTTGTAACCGTTCGGTGCTGCTTTCACAAAATCCATTCTTGGCTGCATAAACTGTTTCCTTTCCTTTTGATGTTTGCAATTAAGTGACAGACGACAGAGCCGACCAGTGGTAGTGTACGCCCTGTCATTGGAACGCATGTACACATCACGTCAAGCATTTCTCCTATCCTCTACGAAGGCAACACTCTTCGGCGTCGCTTTCATATTCGAGCGGTCGGGCGAATGAGGCCGTCTTCCATCTCGTAGATCGTATCAAACACATCCAATGCACGGTTGTCGTGGGTAACAACAATCACGCCCGTCCCGTAGTTATGCGCTACCTCGCGAAACAGTTCCATCACCTGACGACCACGATGGCTGTCCAGCGCCGCCGTGGGTTCATCCGCCAGAATCACGCTCGGCTGGTTGGCCAGCGCGCGGGCTACTGCGACACGCTGCTGCTGTCCGCCGGAGAGCGCGCTCGGGGCATGATCAGCACGATCGCGAACGCCGAGGCTGTCCAACAACTCGCCCGCACGGTAGCGTGCCTGGCGGGGGCTCAGTCCATTGAGTTCCAGGGCGATTTGCACATTCTCCGACGCTGAGAGAAACGGGATGAGGTTGGACTTCTGAAAGACGAAACCGATGTATTTGCGACGGAAAGTACGAAGATTTGTCAAGGCCTGGGGGCCGTCCATCACCAACTTACCGCCGATGATAATTCGGCCGGAGGTGGGTGGATTGATCAACCCCACGGCCGTGAGGAAAGTCGATTTCCCTGATCCGCTGGGGCCCAGCAGCGCAATGACCTCACCACGCCGAATCGTCATGCTGGCATCGCGCATGGCGACGACTTCGGTATTCCCGCTGCCGTAGACCTTGGTCAGTCCCTTGGTTTCTATCGCCAATACATCCGCCATAGCCTGATTTATCCCGAGAGGGCCTCGTTGGGTGCTACTCGCATCGCCTTCCAGATCCCTAGCAAACTGGAGAGAACGGAAATCATCAAGACGATCACCGCGAGCTGAATAAGGTCTCCATTGGTAAGAATCACTCGCCGCGGAAAACGCGGAAAGACCTTTTGGCCAACCAGGTAGGCCAGCGCGTAGCCGAAAACACCGAGCAACAGCGCCTGCTGCATAATCAGGCCGAGGATCACCCAATTCGGCGCTCCGATCAGCTTCAGCAATGCAATCGAGTGCAGTTTGTCGAGGGTCAGGGTGTAGAGGATGAGCGCCATGATGATCGCGGCAATGACCGTCAGCAGGACCGTAAACAGTCCAATCTGCCGCCGGGCCTTGTCCACCGTCCCTTTCAGTAGAAGATCCTCCTGTTGGGTCTTGCTGAACACGGAGACATCGCCCCAACCCGCAATCGTCCCTGCTACCGCATCCGCACTCGCCCCTGGCAAGACTTGCAGCATCACGGCGCTGATTTGCGGTAACGCAAGGGCCGGGATTTCGGAGGGCAGCTTGGCAGACTGCTCCACCAATATCGGTTGCTTCGTGCCCAACTCGCTGCGTTCCCCCCGATTCTGGCGGGCGGCCCGTTCCAGTCGGACCGCCTCGCCTGGAGTGTCGAACTGAATGGCTTGAGCATCTACTACAGTAAAGAAGGCAATCCCGTCACCACCCGAACTGATCATACTGCTAGTGATGCCAACCACGGTGTAGGTCTCTTTTCCGAGCCGTATCCGCTCGCCTAGACGAAAACCGAGCGTCCGGTCGGCGATCATTTCATAGTGGTTTTGCGCCAGGTGCCGGCCGGCGACCAGCGGCACCCACTCCCCTCGATCCAGTGGCCAACTGAGGCCCAATACCGACATCCGCAGCGGCTTGCCATCATACTGTCGCTGGATGGTATGGAAGACGAATTCTCGGGCCGTCCGGACGCCGGGCACAGCCAGGGCGCGGTGGACGAGATTCGTCGGAACCCGAGAGACTTCGGCAAAAGGCCCTCGTGTGTCTCGCTGCACAATCCATAGATCAGCCCCAATGGAATCGACCAACAGTGTGGCATCGTCGATGATGCCACGATAGATGCCGCCCATGCCCATCACCACCATCAGCAGCATCCCCACACCCACTGTCGTCAAGGCGAATCGTCCCAGGTTGTGGCGTATGTCTTTGATGGCGAGATTCATGGAACCGTGATCCTTTGGCCATTTCTGAGGATGGTCTTGGAATCAGCCGAAATAACAACACACTCATCGGCTTCGAGTCCGTCAAGGACTGCCACCGTATCATAGCTCCGCAGACCCAAGGTCAGTGTTCGCCAGACGGCGTGTCCGTTAGTGTTCACGAAAACTCCAGGCGTATTCTCTTGCCAGACAACATACTGGGCTGGTAGCAGCAAGGCCGAACTCTCGCGGGCTGTCTCGATATAGACCTCCGCTCGCTGGCCAACGGCCCAGTTGCGAGGGAGTTCGAGAACGCGGACATCGACGATGAACTCGCGAGTCTCACGGTCAGTTTCGCGCCCCAGCCTCGTCACCGTGCCGGGAAAGGCGTGTTCCGGCTCGGAACGAAACAGAACACGGGCCGGTTGGCCCTCTTGGATCCGGGCCATATCGGTTTCATCGACCCAGGCGCTGATCCACAATTCGCCCGTCGAGATGAGCGAGAGCGCCGGGCTTCCTGGGACAACGATGTCGCCAGGATCACGCTGACGACGAACGACAAGCCCGTCAAATGGAGCGATGATTTCCGTATCGGTCAGTCGTGCCCGGTGGTAATCCAATGTCTCACGAGCCGCAACAATTTCTTTCTCGCCTTCGTTAATCGCGGCTTCCATACGATTTAGTCCTGCGGTTGCAATTCCCACCGCCTCCACGGACTGATCAAAATCCGATTGTGAAATCGCCTTGGTAGGAAGCAACCGTGTCATGCGGTCGTAGTCCTTTTTGGCCTGCTCGGCAATCGCGGTTGCGCTGCCCCGGTCCGCCTGGAGCCGCTGCAGCGCAGCCTCGGCGGTCGCCAAATTGGCTTCGGCGATTCCAACCTGCTGTCGAAGTTCGACGTCGTCCAGTCGGATCAGCAGCTTGTTGGCAGTCACGCGATCGTTTTGATCGACGAAAATCTCTTTGACTCGCCCAGAAATCTTCGCACTGATGCTCGATTTGACGCGAGCTTCCAGGGTACCCGTACCCATCACCTCAGCTACTATCTCGCCGCGCTGGATACGATGTTCGGTTACCGCAACCGGGGAAAATCTCATCCAGTATACGACTGTCGCGATCACCCCGAGCAAGATGAGGGCCTTCAGCCCTCGCCATAGCCGACGTACAAGCCGTTTCCGACCTTTGTTAGATACAGTCTGACTTTCCATTGAAATCGCCATAATGCGGGATATTTTAGCCATCGCTCACGATGTAGACTCCCCCAAGTTAAGCCATTCGACGATACGCACAATGACCACCGTGAGCGCGAACTCTCTTGAGATTATACACTCACACCTTTCCAGAAGTCTTGATCTAAGTCAAACCGGTTTACGGGATAGAAATTTGATTTCCCCATACGGAAGAGCCTAAGCTGCGTGAACTGGGGATCGAGCAGGCTAAAGAAACCCGGAAAACGTATCACACTAAGTAGGGGGTGGCTAGCGTTTAGGCGACCGGCAGATTGAAATATACCCAGTGTAGAACAATTGTCCCAATTGTTTGGGAACAGTTGGGACAACTGTTCTACATTCGGCAGGTAAGCTCGAACCTGCCGATCGCCTTAATGGAACGCTCGGGCCTTGTTCCATCCGATCCGGGCACCCTGGTCGGCTTCTCAGACACCCCGCGAGGTCGCTACGGCCCCTGCACGGGGAGGCGTCTGAGCCGTCGTCGGATCCCGAGGAGCCTGAAGTGGACCCTGCGTCTTGCCCCCCGTCGGCGATTGTCTTGTTCGACCGAGAGGGATAGTATTCATAAGATCCAGAGAGGCATTATGAGCGATTCTACCAGACAACTAGACCGCTTCCTCAATCAAGAGTACACCGCCGGCTTCGTCACGCCGATTGAAACGGAGACGATACCTAAGGGCCTCAACGAGGATGTCGTGCATCTGATCTCATCGAAAAAGGGCGAGCCTGCGTTCATGCTCGAGCGACGCCTGAAGGCTTTTCGACTCTGGCAGACCATGAAACATCCGCAGTGGGCCAAGGTAGAATTCCCGCCGATCGATTTCCAGGACATTCGCTATTACGCTGCACCCAAGCAGGACAAGGACCGCCCTAAGAGTCTGGACGAGGTCGATCCGGAATTACTGCGAACCTACGAGAAACTCGGCGTACCGCTGCACGAACGTGCGATCCTCGCCGGTGTCGCGGTCGATGCCGTGTTCGATTCGGTTTCGGTGGCGACCACGTTCAAGGAAAAACTGGGGCAAGTGGGCATTATCTTCTGCTCGTTTTCCGAAGCTGTGCGCAACCATCCCGAGCTGGTGCAAAAATATCTCGGTACAGTGGTGCCGGCGGGCGATAATTTTTATGCCGCGCTCAATACGGCGGTATTCTCCGACGGCTCCTTTGTTTATGTGCCTAAGGGCGTGCGTTGCCCCATAGAACTGTCAACCTACTTTCGCATCAACGCGAAGGACACCGGCCAGTTCGAACGTACACTGATCATCGCCGACGAGGGAGCGTATGTCAGCTACCTCGAAGGCTGCACCGCGCCTATGCGCGACGAGAATCAATTGCACGCGGCGGTAGTCGAGCTTGTGGCGCTGGACAACGCGCAGATCAAATATGCGACCGTACAGAACTGGTATCCGGGTGACAAGGAAGGCAAGGGCGGCATTTACAATTTCGTCACCAAACGGGGCGAATGCCGGGGCGCCAATTCGCGCATTTCATGGACGCAGGTCGAGACCGGCTCGGCCATCACTTGGAAATACCCCAGTGTCATCCTCCGCGGCGACAACGCGATCGGCGAGTTTTACTCGGTCGCCGTCACCAACAATTACCAGCAAGCCGACACCGGCACCAAGATGATCCATATCGGGCGCAACACACGCAGCACGATCCGCTCTAAGGGAATCTCGGCTGGCCATGGCCAAAACACCTACCGCGGTTTGGTGAACGTGTTGCCCCGAGCTGAGGGGGCTCGCAATTATACGCAATGCGACTCGCTGTTGCTGAGCGATAAATGCGGCGCACACACTTTTCCCTACATCGTGGCGCGCAATCCAACGGCGCAGGTTGAACACGAGGCCTCGACCTCGCGCATCGGCGAAGACCAACTCTTCTACTGCATGCAGCGTGGACTCTCGGCCGAAGACGCCGTGTCGATGATCGTCAATGGCTTTTGCAAGGAAGTCTTCAAGGAACTGCCGTTGGAATTTGCGGTTGAGGCGCAGAAGCTCATGGGCGTGAGCCTCGAAGGCGCCATTGGCTAAAAAGGTGAAATCATGTTACGTATTCGCAATCTACAGGCGTCGATCGACGGCAAGCAAATCCTACGCGGCGTCGATCTCGACGTAAAGGCGGGCGAAGTGCATGCCATCATGGGGCCGAACGGCTCCGGCAAGAGCACGCTGGCCCAGGTGTTGGCCGGGCGCGAGACCTACGAAATCCTCAGCGATGAAGTGAGCTTTGAAGGTAAAGACCTGCTCGCGCTGGCGCCGGAGGTACGTGCGAGAGAAGGCATTTTCCTCGCTTTCCAGTACCCGGTAGAGATTCCCGGTGTCTCCAATGTCTATCTGCTCAAGGCGGCCATCAACGCCAAGCGCAAGCACCACGGCCTGCCTGAATTAGATGCGATGGACTTCCTCGCCCTCGTCAAGGAGAAGATGAAATCGGTTGAGATGGACTCTGAGTTCCTCTACCGGTCGGTCAATGAGGGTTTTTCGGGCGGCGAGAAGAAGCGCAACGAGATTTTGCAGATGAAGCTCCTGGAGCCAAAACTCGCCATCCTGGACGAAACCGATTCGGGCCTCGACATCGACGCGCTGAAAATCGTTGCCGACGGCGTCAATGCGTTGCGCGGTCCAGAGGTTGCCATGATCGTGATCACCCACTACCAACGCCTGCTCGACTATATCGTGCCGGATTATGTGCATGTGTTGTTGCAAGGGCGCATCGTGAAGTCCGGCGGGCGCGAACTGGCGCACGAACTGGAGGCACGCGGCTACGGATGGCTCGAAGCCGTGCCCACCGCTACACCAAGCGGAGCGGACAGATGACCACGCCAGCCGTTGCGCACTACTGTGCGGAATTTGAGATTGCCCAGTACACTCTGTCGGGTGCAGGGCTGCCTTGGCTGGAGCGGTTGCGTACCGATGCCATGGCACGCTTCGCCGCCGAGGGCTTCCCCACCACCAGCGACGAGGCGTGGAAATACACGAGTGTCGCGGCATTCGAGAAACACCCTTTCCGGACCATGCTGCACGAAGACGGCGGGCCGATCGACACTTCTCCTTGGCACCTTAGTGGCGCATCGAAACGCTTGGTTTTCATGAATGGACGCTACGCGCCGGCACTGTCGCAGCCGAACGACGGCCCGGCGGGTGTCATGGTTGCGAGTCTCGCCGACGTGCTGGCGCGCGCGCCGCAGCGGGCAGAGCCCTGGTTTCTGACGCCAGCGACGCCTTTTGCCAATCTCAACACGGCTTTCCTCAGCGATGGGGCCTTTATCGAAATCGGCGAGAACGTCGCGCTTGAAGGCCCGATCCACCTTCTCTATCTTACGACCACCGTTGACCAAGCCACACACCCGCGCCACATCATTGTGACTGGGGCGAATGCGCGCGCCATCATCGTAGAGCAGTATATCGGGCTGGCCGAGACAGCGAGCTTCACGAATGCGGTGACGCATCTCTTTGTTGGACGCGCGGCCTACGTCGAACACTGTAAGCTCCAGCAGGAGAACCCACAGGCCTTTCACATGGCCACGATCGAGGCTTTCCAGTCCGAAGGCAGCACCTTCACCTCACACTCCCTTTCGTTGGGCGCGGCACTGGCACGCCACGACATCGCCACCCGTTTCGACGGCGCACACTGCACGGCTACGTTAAATGGTCTCTATGTTGTCGGTGGCCAACAGCACGTCGACCACCACACGCTCATCGATCATGCCGCACCACATGGCACTAGCCGCGAGTTCTACCGCGGCATACTCGACGACCGCTCACGCGGCGTCTTCAGCGGACGCATCATCGTGCGCAAAACCGGCCAGCAGACCGATGCCTCCCAAGCCAACCACAATCTACTGCTCGCGCACGGAGCCGAAGTGAATACGCGGCCGCAGTTGGAAATCTACGCCGACGACGTCAAATGCACCCACGGAGCGACGATCGGGCAATTGGACGAAAACATGCTTTTTTATTTGCGCACACGGGGAATCGACGACGATCTGGCGCGCAACATACTCACCCACGCCTTTGCTCGCGAGGTACTTGACCGCCTCCCGCTCGACACGCTGCGGGCGCGTGGCGAAGCGTTGCTGAGTGAGCGGATACCGCGTCGGGAGCGCCTCGAGGAATTGACATGAACGCGAGCAAAGAATACAACGCCGATAGTGACAAACGCTCCAAATCACCCGACTTTGCGCGCTTACGCGCCGATTTTCCGATCCTTGATCGGCTCGTGCATGGCGCACCGCTGGCCTACCTGGACAATGCGGCCACGACACAAAAACCGGCCGTGGTGATCGAGACGGAGCAGCGCTATTATCGGGAATACAACGCCAACCCGCACCGCGGTGTGCATGCCCTGGCGGAGCAAGCCACCGAGGCCTACGAAGGCGCGCGTGAGAAAGTGCGGGCTTTTATCAACGCCGAACGCGTCGAAGACATTGTCTTCGTTCGTGGCGCGACCGAAGCGATCAATCTCGTGGCCGCGTGTTTCAGTCGCGTATTTCTCCGTGAAGGTGACGAAATCATCATCTCCGAGATGGAGCATCATTCCAACATCGTGCCGTGGCAGCTCGCCTGTGAGCAATACGGCGCGGTACTCCGGGTCGTGCCGATCACCGATGCAGGGGAATTTTGCTTCGACGAATACGAAAAGTTTTTCACTCGTCGTACTCGACTCGTGGCGGTGACGCATGTTTCTAACGCACTCGGAACGATCACGCCGATTCAGCGTATTATCGCACGCGCCCACGCGGTTGACGTGCCGGTGCTCGTTGACGGGGCTCAGGCCATCGCGCACCTTTCGGTAGATGTGCGTGCGATGGATTGCGATTTCTACGTCTTTTCCGGCCACAAGATATTCGCCCCGACGGGAATCGGCGTGCTGTACGGCAAATCCGAATGGTTGGAACGGCTGCCACCCTATCAGGGTGGCGGCAATATGATCCGCAGCGTGAGTTTCGAGAAGACAGACTACGCGGCCGCGCCACATAAATTTGAAGCGGGAACACCACATGTTGCCGGGGTCATCGGCCTCGGCGCGGCGCTGGACTATGTGACGCGCATTGGTCTCGATGCGATTGCCACGCATGAGGCTGGTTTGCTCGCGCAGGCCACACGTGCCGCGCTGACGATCGACGGCCTACGTATTATCGGTACGGCCAGGGAAAAAGCCGGTATCCTCTCGTTTGTGATCAAGGGAATCCACCCCCACGACATCGCGACCATCCTCGACCACCATGGCGTCGCAGTGCGGGCCGGTCACCATTGCGCGATGCCGGTGATGCAGTGTTTCAAGCTCCCGGCTACAACGCGGGCCTCGTTTGCGCTCTACAACAACCGCGCCGATGTCGACGCGTTCATCGATGCGCTGCATCAGATGCTAGAGATGTTCGGCACAAGGAGTCCCGCATGAGCGACCTACGCGACCTCTACCAGGAGGTCATCTTCGACCACTATCGTCATCCACGCAATTTTCACCCGATCAAAGATGCCGATCATATCGCCGAGGGGGTGAATCCGCTCTGTGGCGACATTGTTAAAATCTACCTCAAAATTGAAAACGACACGGTTGTCGATGCTGGCTTTGAGGGAAGCGGCTGCGCGATTTCGACGGCCTCGGCCTCACTCATGACCGAAGCGATCAAGGGCAAAACGGTCGCCGAGGCTGACCGCATCTTCGGTGAGTTTCACGACATGATTACCGATCCGAAGGCGCAGGCCCATGCCGACCTGGGCAAACTGGAAGTGCTCTGCGGCGTTCAGGCATTCCCGACGCGAGTGAAATGCGCGACCCTGCCCTGGCACACGCTGCGCAATGCGCTGGCAGGGAGAAAGAGCCCCGTCACCACCGAGTAGAGGCAACCATGTTCAGTAATAAACAACCTAAACTTACGCGCGATTGCGCGGCGGTGCTGGTCCCTTGGGGCCAACAGGTCACGCTGCCGAAAGGCAAGCGAGTTGTGATCACACAGCAAAGCGGGGGAAGCTTTACCGTAAAATACGCCGACAACCTCTACCGCATTGATAGTAAGGATGCGGACGCCCTGGGCAAAAAGGTACCGTCGATGCCTGCCACTGCTGCGGCAGGCGAGGCCACGCGCGTGACCGTAGAAAAATCTGTCTGGGAGCAACTCGCCACATGTTACGACCCCGAGATACCGATCAACATCATGCCTTGGGCTTGATCTACAAATGTGCGGTTACCCCACTGGAAACAAGAGTCGGTTTCCGTGTCGTCGTGCAAATGACTCTCACCGCGCCCGGCTGCGGCATGGCTGATTATATTGCGCAGGAGGTACGCGAAAAACTCAAGGGCATTCCCGGCGTGGCCGAAGCCGAGGTGCAATTGGTCTGGGATCCACCCTGGAACCGGGAACGCATGAGCGAGGCGGCGCGACTAGAGACGGGCTTGTTCTAAACCTAAAATCAACGGCGAAGTGCGGCTTCCTACTGCGGCACTGCTCGAACTTGCCGCAGTCCTGGAACTCGGTGTTTGGGAGAGACGTGGACTTCGTCCCCACCTCGAGGTCGATCTGCCTAGTAGAAATCGCTTCAGAGCGGCCAGGTTTGCGGTTTCAGGCCCTTGTCGGTTGTAAATCGGTGGATAGCGTCGTCCGCCGTCAGTATGGCTTCCTCGGCCGTGATGTCGAGGGAAAGCCGCGCCTGGGGCTCGCGACCGCGGAGGATGGCGGCCAGCAGCAACGCCTTTTCGACTCCATCGCCGCGGCCGTAGTTCCACACTTCGTCGGGTTGCGCCAGACGGCCAATGCCTTCGTAAATAGATTCGTCCGGCATCTCCGCCAGCCTAGCGGCGATTGCCCCGCTATCCAACTCGGTCGCGGCGCTCACGCAGACCGGATTACGTTCCAAGGCGGCCTTTAGAAAAGGTTCCGGCTCGGTGCGCGACAGGTCGCGGGAGGCGTAGAAGGCCATGTCGGCCATCCGATTGCTCCCGCGGATGCTTTCAAGCCGGTCCACGATCTCCTCACGGGTCATTTCCACGTCAATTCCAAGCGGAGTTTCCGGGGGTGTGAACCGCTTCCGATCTGGGTCTGGCAGTCTGGGTTTGACGTGGCAGAACCGGATCAGATTGTCGATGGCCTTTCGAGAAAGAAAGCAGTCGTGACAGAAACGCGCTTTAATCGTCTCGACGTTGCGCGGATCCCGAATATCGAGACTGGCGTCGCGCAAAAAATCTTCGAAATCGTTAAAAACCATGCGATTCGGAAGAGGATTGTGCATGAGTTCTTCGCTTTCGACTTCCGCGAGTAATTTGTCGCGCGTGTGGTCGGTAATTCGGTATGGCGACCCGTGTTCATAGGCAAAAAGGCTTTCCATGGCCATGTAGTGTGCGATGCCGTGCTGGGTGAATCGCATTTGGAAACAGACTTGCAGGTCGCGGTAATATCTGAGGAAATTACCCAGCAATTCGGCCGTCAATGGCGTCGTGAGAAAGCCCTGCAGCCGCTCCGCAAATGTCAGGTAGACGTTCCTGGAAATCGAGGCTTCTTCGTATACGACATGAATGCAACCGGTCTCGTGAGCCAGTAGGGTGATCTGCTCGTTCTCCAGCGCCCGGCGCGCCCGGACGGAGATCGCCGTACCATTGAACCACATGTTCTTGGTGACGAGCCGACGGTTGTTGGTCAGAATACCGTCGTCCACATCGATAAAATTCTGTGAATGCAGAGGAGTCGCCATCAGGTAGATGTCCTTGAGCGGAATGCGGGCGACGATGAACAGCGCCGCCGCATAGAGGGTCGACAACGACACGCACTCTCCGGCGCCGGCATTGTAGTTCGGCCGGCACCGGAAGGCATCCATGGCCTCGACGGTTTCCGTTTTCCAGTAGGGAATCACGTTGCCGTCGTACCGGTCTAAGCCGAAATGGCGGCGAATATCAATGTCGAAATAGTACTTGTCGCCTTCATAACCAAACAGCGCATTCGAACCGGCCAGCGTGTTCTTGTCGACAAATCCGCTGAAGCGCGCCATCTCGCGCTCCTGAGTGGTAAGCCCCCACGTGTCCAGATCAAGGTTGAAAATGTAGTGGTCCATGATGTACTGCTTCAGCCGTGAAATTCTGCGGTACGGATTCATGCGGTCCAGCCCGTCGAACCAGGGATCATCCCGCCAGCGCCAAATGACCGGAGACATGATATTCGCGAGCACAAGGGCGTAGATCAACTCTGGGAAGATAAAAACCTCCATGTCAGACAGAGTCACCGCCGAAGATTTCCGCTCCAGTTCCGTGGCATCGTTCACAGGTCGCCTCCTTTTGAATACACCAAGTGAGAGAGTCCATTCTCCAAGTCATCACTCGCGATGTCAATGGAACGATCGACCCGAATCGCGGTCGACCAGGTACGAGTTACTGGGGAATCTTGGTGCTTGAGGCCGTGCGGTTGGGCTGCAACCGTCCTGCATGAGGTAACGGCGGATGACCGCGGTGCGAGGAGCCTTCATCGGCTCTTCATCTCAACAAGAGCAACCTCGCGCGCTTGCCTTCAAGGTTCACAACCAGCCCCGGCATGCCGACTCTTGGGGCGTCGACGGCGCTTCCTGTCTCGAGGTCCACGACCTCCATGTCCTTTTCGAACTTCAGGTTGATGCTCACCTTGCCGTCCGTATCCCCATGATAGTCCGACACCAGCATCACGATGCCGCCGTCTGATCTGACTGCGCTCACGCGGCCCGGCCCCTCCACCTCGCACTCGAGCAGTTCACCATCCACGATGATGTCTTCCACCGGCGCGATCATGCGGATGGCCTTCGCGTAGCCGGCGAGGTCGTCGGCATCCCAGACGCGGTTGCTCCAGAAGTTGATTCCCCGGGAGCCATTGCAGAAACACTCGAGGATCGCCCAGCAGAAGGCGTCGCCGGGAAAGGTACCTGCATCGCCGGGGGTTAGCCAGGGCATCTGATCGCTACGAGGCAGCTTCTCGCGATCCTCGCGGACATCGTTGCCGATCATTTCGATATGGCACGGGTCCAGGGGCGTATAGGTACTGACCTGCCCGGTCGCCATGTACTTCGGATAGAGCCGGTCGAACGGCCAGAAGAACTGGTAGACGCGGCCGGGACGAAAGTCATAGACAGACATCTCGCACGGCGGCGCGCCGGCCTCCTTCAGCGCTGCCTGCACTGCCTCGTACAGGTCGATCCACATTTCCTCGCCCTTGGATAGCTGCCACTCGCCCCAGTCCTCGATTCCACTGGCCGCTTTGTCGGCCTGACATCGGATGCACTTCTTCACATCCAGCGGGCCCTGCCAGTTCCACAGCTCTATATCGCAGTCGATGTAGTTGGGTTTGAGCGTCCGCGCGGCCGTGGCGACGCGCCGCAATTCCTCTTCGTAGCAGGGGCCACGGTACGAGGGGCACATTCGCGTTCCGTGAGTTCCATCCTCGAACTGGGCGTAGATCTCCGGTTTGTCCTTGCAACGGCTCATCATCTGGTGCCAGGTGGAATCGATCATCTGAATCTTGTAGCCCAGTTCACGGGCGTGCTCGCAGAACTCGATGAGGTCGGTGTCTTCGAGTTTGAACCATGTACCACTGGGGGTGACGGTATTGAAGCCGATGTGCCGGAAGGCCTGGTCCCAGTCCGGCCAGCCCATTGCCATCCCTGCGCCACCCCAGGACATGCTCGTCATGAGCCGCCTAGGGATCACCGGCTGCTCAGGAATGTCCACGACCTTGATCGGGTGTGACACAACCGGGGACTCGTAGTCTCCCCAGGTGGTCTGGTACTTGAGTTGCGATGGTTCGCCCTCGGCCGGGCGGCCCTTCACGTACAGCCGGCCGATGACCTTGTTCGAGGCGCTCTTGCTGGTAGCGCTCCAGGTATATGCGTGGCCGCCGCCGGGAAGTTTTACGTCGGTCATGTCCTCGAAGGAGACGCCTGCAATACCCCCGGCGAGGATATTCACACCTGGAGGCATCTCGATCCGGAAGCTCAGGGGAAACTCCACGTCCGACGGACCGAAGTTGCAGCCCATGGGGAGCGGAGTGGCGATTTGTTCGCTGGTGAACACCGCGGGCTTGTGAAAGTGTAGCGCCGCGCCAGTGATAGTGAAATCGGTGATGCCTTCCATATCGTGGCCGATCGCGCCGGGATCGTGGTCGCCCTTGAAAACGTACATCTCATCGGCACAAGTGAGACCGGCGCCGTAGAAGCGCAGGCCGACGAGCCTGCCCCGGGTTTTCAGTTCCGTGAATTGCAGTCGATGCACCCACGCCTTGCCCTTGCAGCGGGGAATCCCGAACTTCTCTCGGTCGCCATCGGTCCACTTCGAGTACTCGGCAACCTTGTAGTAGGGCTCATCGGGCCCGTCGCTCACCAGCACCTCCACCCAGCCCGGCATCGCTACCCCCGGCTGGGGTGAACCGCCGAGAAAGCGGATAGCAACCTCGTCGATAGGCTGGACGCTTCCGAGATCCACGGAGAGATTCACTCGCCCGCCATAGGACCAGCCCACCGCGAGACTCTCAAACCACATGTGCTGATCCGACCGTGCGGTCAGGCGCCCGTCGGTGAGATCGGCACCGTCGGTATCACCCTTCCTGGTGAGGGAGTAGTTGGGCGCCGGGGCATAGGCAACGGGCTTGTTCAGCGCGATGTTCCGCTCCGGGTCCAGGTCACGAGCGTCCTGGGCGAGAGCGGGGAGGGCGATCAGTGCGATGAGAATAGCGCAGAAAAACTGCATGGCAGATCCCCTCCTGAAAGACATTATTACGCGTCCGGACCGGCAGGTTGACCGAGTCTCTGAGCCGCTGCCTGGGCCTGGCGCTGGAGTTCGGTCACGTTGTAGTATGCTCAGGGCAACGATCGGTTGTCAAGTGCCCAAACCCACAACCGAGGAAACCGGATGGGGCTCTGGTTGAAGCGAGAAATGGCCGGCCGCGCGGGCGAATCAGTCTGAGTCGATCCAAGGCGGCCACGGCGAGAAACGCTCTTGCCATGAGGGAAGCACGACGGCATTTTCCCTCGCCATAAAATCGAGACCTACCAGTCAGGACAACTCCAGGTGTTCGCCTACGCAAAAGGGACTAGCAATGCGTTTGCCCAATGACTACGCCGACAGCAGGATTGACAGCGTCTGCACTTCCAGCATTCTATGGCAGCTTTGACGAAATAGAAAAGTTCGTCGCTGGCTTATTTGAAGCCGACCCGAACCACCCACCTTGGGCTTTAACGAGCTGGGTGTGAATTCGTTCGTCGAGCCTTCATCTGCCGCGCTACCAATAACCTTCTGCATCCTACTGCCTTCGTGAATCGCGATACTGAAATACCTCGATCGGGCTATCTCATGGGTGCTGTCTCCGATTCAAGCCGGCTCCAAGCTTGACTCCACAACAATGTGAATCTACAATCACATAAGAGGTAAGCTATGGCCACCGAAAAACTAGACACCGAAATCCGCCAGGATCAAATCGCTGGAGCCGCTCTGGAAATGCTTGGCGCCCGTGGGGTCCACGAACTGAGCATGGCAGATATCGCTCGCCGCGTGGGGCTGGTACCGTCCGCGATCTACCGTCACTTCCGAGGAAAAGATGAGGTCCTCGATGCCGTTTTGGACCTGATCGGCCAGCGGCTCCTCAGCAATGTTCAGGCCGTACAGGAAGAGATGGGGAACCGGTTGGATCTCTTGCAGCGACTTCTCATGCGGCATGTCCGCTTTGTGCGAGAAAATCAGGCGATTCCTCGTATTATGTTTTTCGACGAAATCGGCAGCCGAAACCCAACTCGCAAAGCGAAGGCCAGCGGCATAATCCGCGCGTACGTGGATCACGTCGCGGAGATCGTGCGGCAAGGACAGCACGAAAGAGAGATCCGCTCTGACGTGGATGCGGAGACAGTTGCCCTTCTGCTCTTGGGAATCGTGCAACCGGGGGCGGTCTTGTGGCGCCTGAGCGATGGCCGCTTCGATGTGACAGAGCACGCAGAAAAGGCTTGGCGCCTCTTGCGTGCGACAATCGAACTCGCGGAAAGCTGAAAATGTATTCGCCAAATCGTGAATCTACATTCACACCGGAGGGCATCGTGCGTACACAAAACCAACGAAGGCGACGAGACACCGTCGGCGGCGTGGCTGCTCCGATGTGGTCGGTCCTCAATCGCTCCGCTCAGGACGCGCATCAGCCCACAGTCCAAGAAATCATGGCGGCCTATCCAACGGTTGTCCCAGCAAACATGCCTACTGGCAAAGTAGCCAGACTGATGGTGTACCGTAAGATCGGTTGCGTTGTGGTGTACAATAACGGCTCCGTGGAGGGCATTTTCACCGAGCGGGATCTGCTGCGCCGAGCGGTCGGCAGCCAAGGGTGGGACGCCCTCCCCGTGAGCCAGTTTATGACGCCGAAGCCAGCGACGGTCGGTCCCGATGAACCATTGACGCGGGTTGTCGAGCTTCTCTACCAGGGACAAGTCCGGCACCTACCTGTGGTGGAAGGCGACAGGCTCCTACTGTATACCGACGGTGTAACCGAGTGTCGCAACAAACAACAGGGTCTATTCGGCCAGCAACGCATGGTGGAGATGCTCAGCGAACACAGTACAGCTTCAAGCGACGTATTGGTGAAGAACCTGGACGTCGCACTCGCACGTTTTCGTGATTCCGATCCTCCAAGTGACGATCTCACGTGTGTCGCTATCGAAGTCAAGGACTGAGCGATGAAGTGGAAGCTATCTTCAACCATGCGCAAGTGGCTGATCGCGCACACCACCTTGGACATGCAATGCACCCCTACGATCCGAATAACGGAGGTCGGCTTCGCCGCTATTTCGATCGGTTCATCGACAGAAACTGAGCCACCCTCCCCAATGCGAGGGGGGATCTGGCGGAGTCGGAAAAGGTTCCTAAACGAGTCTTGACTCTGTAGTATGGTACGGACCGTAGAATGCTGACAGTGAC
>CAZASB010000068.1:0-17831 GCA_964487655.1 uncultured Planctomycetaceae bacterium | reverse complement strand
CGCGCCCCGGTCCCCGCTACTGGTCTGGGGCGAGCAGCAATCGGGCGTCGAGCCAGTCCGCGTAATCGAGTACGTGGGCGCGTTCGGCAAAATCGACGACCAAGTCGAGTCGGTCGGCGCCAGAAACGTCGAGATCAATGAACTTCGGAGGCTCGCCGCCGCGAATCGCCGTGCCGGTATGGCGCTCGCGGCCATCAACGAACACGCGGAATCGCACGCTTCCGCGCCCTTCGGTCGAATCGTCCACGCCCACCTCTGATTGGAAACGGCCGTAGCCGCCTTCAAGCCGATAGGTCAGCCGAGCGGCGGTATGCATTCCAAGACCGGTCAGATATACGCGATTGCCGCATTGGAGCGGGCCGCCAGTTACGTTGCGGTCACGAGCGAAGGACCACGGAACTTCGAGATACGACACATGCCGATAGGTTTCCGACTCGAGCGAAGACAAGTAAACAGCACGTCCGCCGATCGGCTGAAAGCATGCCAGATCGGCTGGAAGACCGTTTCCGAGCCGGCCGGCCGCCGCCGTGACCGTAAGTTCCTGGCCGTCGAGCGTGACCTTTGCTGCCGGAAATAAACTGCCGTCACTCAACCCAATCCAGGCGTAACGCCCTTCGGAGCGAGCAGGGCGACGGAGCGCTGGATTGAAGACGATAGCGGCCACGTTGCGGCGGTCCGCCTCGATCGGACCAGCCTCGACGACGATTCGCACCCGAGTACCGTCCAGAACGTCGATCAGCCCGATCAGCTCATCGTTGTTTTCGAGGAGAACCAGGTCGGTTTGCCTTTCCGTGCGGAGTGCGCGGTCGAACAAGAGCGTCTGACGCCGCAGATCGGCCGGTAAAAGAAAGACGATCCCAGCCACCTGCTCCAGCGGAAGCGTGACAGAGCCGAAGGTCGGGGAATGGACCATGAGGTTGAGCTTATCAATACCGGTCACCTCCGCGGCCAATCGGCCACCGTCGGCAAAGACGACAACCGGCCCTCGCGAAAACTCTTGCGGCGCACCCCACCGAACGAGTTCCGCGACAGGCAGCGACCGCTGCCCAGACTCGGTAGTGAAGACAAGTTTCCCATCCTCGTCGATCGTGCTAAGCTCGGCATGAAAGGGCGTGCCTTCCGCAGGCACGGCCACGCGATCGGCCGACATGGCGGCAGGCGAGCCGGCAAAAACAGCCAGTAGAACAGCAAGAATGCGCATGACGGTTGATGATCGTTCACGCAGGATCGATAGTATTGACATTGTGGCTCTTTCGCTTCTGAGTGCAAATCTCCACTCACCGTTGGAAGATGGGCAGATAGTTGTTCGGCACTTGGAGAACGATCAGGGCCATCGCCGTGGCGTACTCGCGATTGATGCTGGTGGTCGGCCAGGAGCCGTCGTCATGCTGCCGCAAGATGAGTTCCTCGCGGATGGCCGGATACCATCGGCGCCAAGCCTCGCCGCCAACGTGCCACGTCGCCTGCACCGCGTAATAGTGGCCGTAAAAGTAGTAGGCATCTTGGCGACTCGCACCCGGCTGGGGAGTGAATTGCAGCAGGTACTCGATACCTTTGTCAATCTCTGGACCCTTGTAGACCCCAGCGCTCTGCAAGGCCACCACTCCGGCCGCGGAGCGAGGGAACAGGCTGTCGCCGCCAGCCAGCGCCATGTACATGAAGCCGCCGTCAGGGTTCTGGCACCGGCGCACATAGTCCAGGCATCGGTCAACCGTTTCATTGGGAACGAACAGACCTGCGTTCCGGGCGGCGCGCAAGGCCATGATCTGGCAAACGGTCACCGAGAGGTCGGCGTCGGCCGGCTGCGGCTGATATCGCCAGCCGCCCTCCTTGTTCTGCGAGTTCACGATGAGCTTGACGGCGGCGGCCAGTTTCGTTCGTAGCTCCGGGCGAGCCGACATGCCGTAGCAGTCGGCCAGGAACATCGTCGCGAAGCCATGGCCGTACATTGGCCCGTGGCTTGCCCCGGCCCGTTCAACAATAAATCCGCTGCGCTGCGTCTTGGCCAGCAGGTATGCAACGGTTCGGTCCACCGCCCGGCCGTAAGGTCCGCGGTCCGGCGTGCTGCCGCCCGACATCCACGCCATGCCGGCCAGTGCGGTAATTGCCACGTTGCCCCGATAGGCGCCGGACCCCAACGACCCGTCCTCATGCTGCTGACCGGCCAGCCACCGAAGTCCAAGGGCGATCGCCCGATCGGCCCGCGGAGTCACCAGTTTGGCCGCCTCCCGCTCCGGATCGACCGACTGCCCGACAGCGAGACCGGGAAGAAGAATGACGATGATGAAGCAACCGTTTCGCATGACGTCAGCCCCGTTGGAGCCCTCGTTGTTGTACACAAGTCCGAGTCGCCCAGAAGACCACCGTGCGGGCTTGCCCCGCCGGAGTCGTGGTCAGCCAGCTACAAGCAGGGTCCACTGGCGGTATTTCCCCCTGCGAATCGCCGCCGCCTCCGGCCGGGCAAGCCGGTACGGTGGCGTCCCAGACTTCTGTAAAACAACGAGTTCGGAGCCCCGCCTTCAAGCGTTTCGTACCGTACTGAACCATAGGGCATCATAGCGTTTGTGCTACGTCCGTGGAAGCGTTTGGGTTGCGGAATGGGAGGTATACTTGAAGGGGCGTTTTGTGTGGCCGATCGGCAAGCGATCCTTTGCCAGACATTAGCGCCGGGTGATTTCGTTGCCAGCGAGCTTCGCGGCAGTAAGAAGGGCTTTGCCTTCATGCGCACCGTATCCGGGCTTCCGCTCGCCTACGACCGACTCGATCGACTTGCTCGCCTCCCCCTCGGCAAACAGACGATCCACGACATGATCCACAAGGCCGGCGGCGCGGAACTTGTCAAATACCTGACCACGGCGAAGGGCGGCAAGGAACTGGGGAAGATGCTGGCTCGCGCTCCGAAGCCGAAGGGCCATGACTTCAACAAGCCAACCGGTCGAATCTACACGGTCGACCAGTTGCTCGACCGACTGGAGACAAACTACAAGCAAGCGATTGCCACCCGTGCGGACTCCCGCGGTAATTGACACCGCCTCTTGTATCTGTCAAACTTAAGGCGACATGGGCGGTTGTGCTACCCACATTGGCGAAGTTTGGCCCCCGCCTTCGCCCCAGTCGTTCGTGTCGGAATTGTTTGTATCAGTCCCACCGTTTACAACTACATTTACAACCACGAGGACCATCATGTCTAAATTTCCCACCCCCAACCAGCCCGCCGCCTCTTCCCGTCGCGAGTTCCTCGGCCGATCGGCCGCCGTCGCCGGCCTGGCCGCGATCGGTCAACTCGGGCTTGCCCGCGGCGCCCATGCCGCCGGAAGTGATGTGATCAAGATCGGTCTGATCGGCTGCGGCGGACGTGGCTCAGGCGCGGCCGTGAATGCGATGAACGCCGGTCCAGACGTACGCCTCGTGGCCATGGCCGACCTGTTCGAGGATCGGGCCCAGGGATCGCTCGAACGGCTCAAGAAGCTTAAACCAGACCAAGTGCAGGTGGCCAACGACAACTTGTTCTCCGGTTTTGACGGCTATCAGAAGGTGTTGGCCAGCGATATCGACGTCGTGCTGATTGCCTGCGCCTCGCACTTCCATCCCGCGTATCTCACGGCGGCGGTGGAGGCAGGCAAGCACGTCTTCTGCGAGAAGCCGAACGGGCTAGACGTGCCCGGGACGACCATGACAAAGGCGGCCACCGAAGAGGCGAAGAAACGCAATCTGTGCGTTGTCTCGGGCCTGTGCTGGCGGTACGACAAGGGGGTTCAAGAGACGATCCAGCGGATTCAGGACGGCCAGATCGGCGACATCATCGCAATGCAGGCGACGCGCGTTGGTGGCCCGTACATCCTGCGCGAGCGTAAGCCGGAATGGACGGAAGTGGAGTACCAATTTCAGAACTGGTATCATTTCGACTGGCTCGCCGGAAGCGCGCCTACCCAGACGCTCATCCACCAGATTGACAAGGCATCCTGGGCGCTGGGCGACGTACCGCCGGTGACGGCATGGGGTCTAGGCGGGCGGCAGGTATGCACCGATCCGAAGTACGGCGACCTGTACGACCATCAGTCGATTGTCTACGAGTACGCCAACGGCGTTCGGCTGTACGCCTTCTCTCGAAACATCCCCGGATGCTACGGTGACGGGAGCACGGTCATCCTCGGCTCCAAGGGCCGCGCCTTCATGCCCAGCCGACCTGCCATCGAGGGCGAGAACCCTTGGCGTTACGAGAAGCCCGACAAACCCGTGAGCATGACCGATGCGGAACACGTGGCGCTGTTTGACGCCATCCGCGCCGGCAAGACGATCAACAACGGCGACTACATGTATCTGACGAGCATGCTCGCGACCGCTGGCGAAATGGTATGCGATACGGGTCAGCAGATGACGTGGGAGCAGCTCCTCGCATCGACGCACAGCTTCAGCCTGCCGGAATACAACTGGAACATCACGCCCCCGGTCCAACCCGGTCCCGACGGCATCTACCCGACCCCCATGCCCGGTATTACGAAGTACACCTAACGACCGTGGCTGTTTTACAAAATCGTAACCGTTCACAGGGGGGACTGTCCCAATTTTCGCGGTACATAGGGCGTTTTTGCCCAATGATCCTCCGTTTCCGCCGCGAAAATGGGACTGTCCCCTTCGCATGGAGCGGAGAAAACTGCCTACGCCGCCCCGTGAACGGTTGCACAAAATCTTTCCTTCTTCTTCCGTCGGCGGCTCCGTCGCCGACGGAAGAAGCTTTGGGTAGCCAGGAGCGGCCTACGGGGCATGGCCTCCGTCATTCGAGCCCAGTGATGACCTGACCGTCATTCATCGAGCCCAGGCACTGCCAAGTTTTCAGCGCGATCGTTTCGTTGATAAAGCTCACATGTCCATCGCCGAATACAGCGTTCACGCCGCCCGAATGGCAGCTACGCGCGGCTGCATGGAACTCATCCCATCGGCTGCCATGCGAATTGTCGCATGGCATCTTTTTGCCAACTACGCAGTCCTGACTTCCTGCCGCTTGCATTGCATCGCCGACCTCGGAATTGGGTGCGTGAAGATGCGTGTAGGAGAATGCGCCCATCATATGCCAGGCCCACATCCCGCGGGCATCCCACTGCTTATCGCCCGGTCCCTTGAAATCGTCCTTGCCGGCAAGAACCTCGCTGGCCAACACGGTGTTCGAGGCGCCATCTTGAAAGCAGTTCCATTTGCGAGATCTGTCCACTCGGAATGCACCGTTGGTTTCGAAATTGATGCCCGCACGGCTTCCATTTTCCATGATGTTGATTCCGTTTGCATTCGGAAGCATGGTGGCCGAGCCGAAACATACCACGTAATTGGAGCGGCTCATCGCGGTTCCCATTCCCTCATTAATCGCCGTTCGCCCCGAAGAGTCGTCGCTCGGGCATTGATAAACGGCAATCTGCGTCTGGGTGGCCTCGCGGTTGATTTGATGGGAATTGGCGTATTCCGAATGGTACAAAGCCAGGATGTTAGCCTGTTCGTTAAACGCCAAAATCATGGCTAGCGCCGTGTGCCCCGGCATGCGCGGGCGTCCTCCCGATGCCGCCCCGACCGGAGATGCCTGTAATCCAATGGGCAGCGCGCGATGGGAATTGGCGTAGTTGTGCATTGCCAGGCCGATCTGTTTGAGGTGATTGGAACACTGCATCCGACGGGCGGCTTCTCGAGCCGCCTGGACGGCGGGTAGCAGCAAAGCAATGAGAATGCCGATGATGGCAATGACCACCAAAAGCTCCACCAAGGTGAAACCATTGGCCTTGCCAACGTTTCTTCCGGATTTTCGGTAGGTTGATGGCAAGTCATCAACACGAATAATATACGCAAACATGATAGTCTTCTCCCGAAGTTGGATACGCGCTGCTAAATGTCACGCGCCGATGCCACGCTTCGTCGGATATCAACTTCGCGTTGCGTGCGGCGCATGACCCATGGCCTGGACCATTCGATTGAGCCCAAGCGTCTGGGTGAGATGACCGGATCGACTTGGGCGCGGTCACGGCAAGCGCAAGACGTTCCAGCCCGGATCAGCCGAAGGGAGGAGCCCTGGCGCCGAAAGGCCACCAAGATTGGACGCGCAAAATTTGTAAAGAGATAGCCGACACCGCGTCGAGCGTCGTGAAGACCGGCCGGAAACCGGCGACCTCAACTCTCAAACTATTCTGACCCAATACACGACAAATCGGGCACTCGTCCTCGCCGTAGCAAGGAAGCGAATTTCCCCGTGGCGATTCGACGCCGGGGGACCGAACACCAACGGGGAAGGCACCTTTTTGGCACGTTGCCCCCACGAGAAGGTAGTTGCCTGGCAGTTCCACGGCATGGCCGCAACCAGGAATCGAGTGCCATCCTTCACCAACGGCCGACAGCAAGCTGAAAAGCGCAGCCAAGAACCAGATTATCGATGCATGGGTGGGAAGACGCATGGCTGGACGCTCTAGGTGGGTCGTGTTTGAGTATACCTTCAACCACGATTGAGAACAAGTCTCATCAAACATTCAAAATGGCCGACGACAACCACCACCTTGCAGCAGAACGACTATAGCCGCAAGGGGTGCCGCAGCCCCCGCTGGCTCTTGACAGCCTCGCAAGCGGACGGTTAGACTCGCAAGACCGCTTTGGGCAACGCCAGCGACGTTTGGTCGTTAGTTGGAAGCTCGAAGCACCGTACCTCGAAGCCCCCCACCAAGAACTGGAGCCGCCCATGTCAACCCCTCGGAAAAATGGTACCTTAACGGCGTATTTCGCAGGATTATCCAAAGCTCAGTGGGGCTGGCTCCTTGGATGCGCGGCAATCTGTGCCGCAATTGTGGCAGTCGGCTGGATTTCGTCACCGAAGGGGGATCGACCGCTACCGCACCTCACCACGGCGATGAGCATTCGGGAAATAGCGCCGCAACTGGGCGTTACGGGCAAGTCTCTGGCGCGCGAGTTCGGCTTACCGCTCGATGTTCCGAAGGGAAAGCCGCTGAAGGGGTTGGGTGTCGACCAAGGCACGTTGGACCACGTCGCCACTCATCTTCTCAGCCACGAAACGGGCCCGATGAAGTATTATGTTTTCGCGGCGCTGGTCTTGTGGGGGCTTGTTTTCCTTACCCGCCTGGGACGGCCCGACGGATCGCCGGTTGCCGAACGAAGGAATTGGTATCCCCGAGCACTCTATGTGGGCGCTCTGCTGGTCGCCGTGGCGGTGTGCGGTTTTGCCCTGGGCAAGTCGCCAAACCCGATGGAGGGCACCGTCAAGGTCTTCAAGTCCATGGTGGGGCTCTACCCTTCGGTATGGGAGAAGGTCGCCGCTTTCGGCTTTTTCATCGTGCTGGCCGTGGTGGGAAACAAGCTGGTATGCGGCTGGGCATGTCCGTTCGGCGCCTTGCAGGAGCTGCTCTATAGTCTTCCATTTTTCAAGCGAATCAAACGCAGGAAGGTTCCGTTCTTGGTTTCTAATACAATCCGGGTCACTCTCTTTGTCGTGGTGTTATTGCTGCTGTTTGGCGTCGTGGGTGGACGTAAAGGGTTTGTCGTCTATCATTTTCTGAATCCTTTTAATCTTTTCAACTTCGATTTCGACGAACTACCGGTCGTCATTTCTATTGTTGCCGCAATTGGTTTGGCGTTTCTGGTTTATCGGCCGTTTTGCCAGTTTATTTGCCCGTTTGGTTTGATCTCCTGGCTGGCGGAAAGGCTCAGTTTGACGCGAGTGCGGGTCGACGCAAACCGCTGCAATGAGTGCGGGGCATGTATCCAAGCGTGCCCGCTCGAAGCAGCCAAGCACAAGGTAGCCGGCAAGCTGTTCGGAGCCGACTGCTACAGTTGCGCGCGCTGCCTTGACACGTGTCCGCAAGACGCCATTTCCTATCGAAACGTGTTCACCAATTTGTCACGGGGCCAAAAGAAAGAAGGAAGCGCCATGCGATCCGTAGCGTCATCGTTGCTTGCAACCGTGCTGTTCTTCACTGCTTCGGCAGGCGCTGCCGACTTCCGAAATGTCGAATGCGAAGGCGCCTACCGCCATCATCTGCAAGGCGTATGCGTTGACGATGAAGCGATCTACTGGTGCTTTACCACGCAACTGGTGAAGACCGACCTTGCGGGGAAAGCGCTCAAGCAGGCACCGGTCGCCAATCACCATGGCGATCTCTGCCACCACGACGGCAAGATCTACGTTGCGGTAAACCTCGGCCGATTCAATCATCCGGAAGGGAAGGCCGACTCCTGGGTCTATGTCTACGACGCCAAGACGCTTGAGGAACTGGCACGCCATGAAACGCAGGAGGTCTTCCACGGTGCGGGCGGTATCGGCTTTCGCGACGATCGGTTCTTCGTCGTGGGCGGGTTGCCGAACGGTGTTCAGGAGAACTATGTCTACGAGTATAACAGCGACGACTTCCGCTTCCTGAAGAAGCACACCATCCCAAGCGGCCACACGCTTCTGGGCATCCAAACGGCAACTTTCGCCAACGGCCGCTGGTGGTTCGGCTGCTACGGTAGTCCGGCCGTCTTACTTGTTACCGACGGCGACTTCGCCATGACGGGACGCTACGAGTTCAACTGCTCGCTGGGGATTGTCGGCCTACCCGGCGGGCGTCTTCTCTCGGCGCGCGGTGGGCGCGACAACGACAAGGGCTGCACGGGCAGCGTTCAACTAGTCGTGCCGGATGAAGAGTCTGGTTTGCGGTATGTCGCAAACGAATGATTTGCTCTTATTCCGACGCGGCGCGATGCGGTAAACTGTTGAGCGGGGCGGAAGCCGGCTCTTCCGAGAGGCGGCGAAAGTATTCTTCGATCTCCGTTTCGTACTTCGGCAGGAATCGTTCCGGGGCCAGTTGGAGAAGCTGTTCGCGCTGGCGCGCGGGAAGTTGGTTCCAGAGGGTTTCCATCGCGCGGCGAGCGGTTCGGCTGCCGGAAGGCTCCCCGTCCGGGTTGGCCCGGCTAGGTTCGTCGGTCGACTGACGGGCCGGCGACTGCCGCAGTTCTCGCTCGCTATCGCTTGGTTGGCTGGATGGCGTCTGGCCTGGCTGACGATCGGTCGCAGGGGGCACCTGCCCCGATGTCTCGCCGCCGGCCGACGCCTGGTTACGAGCCTGCTCGAGAAGCCGGTCAAGCTCCAAAACGATCTGCTGTTGCATGGACGCTGTTTGCGGGTCGGTTGGGTGCCCCGCGAGCCGTGCCTGCACGTCGCGCATCCGGCCTGCAATGGCCATGAGCGGATGCGCGTCCTCTGAGATGGCTGCTTCGCCCAGTTCGTCCGCCAGACGGCGATCCAACGACGGGCCATCCGTTCCATGCGGTGGTTGGCCCTGCTTGCCGTCGCCGTGGAACAGTTCTCTGTCAACGGCGCCATGCGGACTGCCTGGCGAATCGTCGAGCAATTTCGCGTCCAGAGATCGTGGCTCGGCCGCCCGCGTAGGCAACTCGCACTGGAAACTCCATGTGGCAAGGCTCATTAGGATGCACGTCGTCATGATCTTCATGGATCGTTACTCCTTCGGCATCTCGCCGGGGGGCGAAGGCGAGTTGTCGCCCTGCCGCTCGGCAGCATCGAACAACAGCCCGACGGTCAGGTCGGCAAGGTGCCCCTGCTCCTTGACAATGGCTTCGAGCACGTCGCGTTGTGCCTGTGACATTTCGGTCTGTTCGCCCAGCGAAGCCGCAAGCTCGACGGTTCGCCGGTTGATATCCTGCTGCAGCAGTTTGATGAGTTTGACTTCGGCTGCAGGAAGCGGATCACCCATTTCCGCAGCGTCGGCGTCGGCACCGACGCCTGCTCCGCCACCGGCCGGATCCCGTGCTGACCCGGCCATGTCGGTCTGGAAGGCTTCGAGGAGCATGGCAAGCCGATCGCTCGCGAGCCGCGCGACGGCCTGCGTTTCCTTGCCCGTTTCTTGCCGCTGAAGTCGGGAGGTCACCTCAGCCATGTGGCCGGCCGCGCCGTCGAGTACGAGTTGTACGGCATCGGCGCCAAGGAGCTTTCTGCTCAATCGTTCTGTCTCGTTGCGCGCGCTCTGCTGCAACCCGACGAGTTCCTGAAGGCTTGCGAGAAGGGGGCGAGTGAAGCCGTCGGGCGAGTCGACCAATTGATCGATTCGCCGCGTTTCCTCAATCACCTTCTGCTGTGCCTGGTGGATATGCTCGACGGCGTCTTCGAGCCGTGCGAGTTGCTCAGCGGCCAATTCAGCCTGCGTTTGCCGGCGTTGTGCGGCCAGTTGGCGGCGTGCCTGCTCCAGAAGCTCCCCGGCCTGGCCGGCGTGCTCGGCGCCTTCTCCCACGTTGCCGTCGGCAGCGGCACGTGCGGCAGTGCCCATCTGGTCGCCTGCCTGCGAGGTCGTCCGAGCCGCCATCTGGGCCTGCAGATGACCAAGGCGGCGAGCTGCTCGCGTAGCGGCCTCGGCCAGTTCGACTTGCCGGTCGGCGAGCGACCGGAGGCGGCGTTGGCTTTCGGCGGCTTCGATCTCTCCGGCGACCTCCGCGCGTCTAGCGTCGGTAAACTCGGCCTCCACCTCGGCCTGGCGATGCCCAAGGTCGGTTAGTTCCACTTCAACCTCGTGGAGCCGTTCCGCCAGGCGCTCCAATTCGTGTTCGCGTCGATTGGCCAAGACATTGAGCACGTCGTGAAGCGACTCTCGCACGCGGTGTTGGCTTGCCACAGCCTGCCCAATCCGATTCTGTTCCAACTGCCCGCCGCCGGCTCGCATGAAGTCGCTGATGGCCAAGCGGCGGATCTCGTCGACGGCCAACGCAATCGTATCAGCGGCTAGGGGGTCGGTCGCATCGAGTTGGCGGGCCGTCTGGTCCATGTCGGCGCTCATCCGATCAAGCCGCCTCGCCAGATCGAGTTGGGCCGCTCCAAGCACGCGCAGATCAGCGAGTTCGGCCGGCGGCAGGTCGCGGGGATCGCGGCCCATCGTGCGACGGCCCAATTCCGTCGCGCTCGCCCCGAGTTCTTCCTGTTCACGAGTTAGCTGGCCCACGTCGCGGTAGAACCGGCGGTAGTCGTCCCACCGACCGAGATCCTTGAGCATGGCCTCGATCGCCTCGACCACGCGATCCTGATGCTCGCCTGCGGTCGCAAGCGACTGAATCACGTCCGGATCGGCCGGTCGGCTGTCGTCCGGAGACGCATCGCCGACCTGCGCCGACTTGATGGCAGAAGTCAGTTCGTGCCGGATGTGCGGCAGGCGATCGCGTCGCAAGTCGTCAATCGCCGCCAAGAGGGTCTGCATGCGCCGCCGCACGTCGGGACTGTCGACGCGATTGTTGTCCAGGTCCGTGAGCAACGCGGCAACGTAGTCGGGAATGCTCTGGCCAGCTCCGGTCAGTTCACGCTCAACCTGCCGCTGGACGAGTTCCGCTGCTTGCAAGTGGTCGACGTCGGCGCGATCGACTCGTCTTGTTTCGCCGATTCGGACTTCGAGTTCGCGGACTAGGGAGCGGCTGCGTCGCTGCGTTTCCAGGGCCCGTTTCAACTCAGCCAGGATGAGATCCTGCTGGGCGGCAATGCGGTCCTCCAATTCGCGAAACGTAATAACACTCAGTCGAACCGGCTGGCTCTCGGCCATTGTCGGTTGGTAGTCCTCGGCGATAGCCGTCAGTAGCAGTTGTTCGCCAGGCTGCAAGCCGAGCGGTTTAATCGCCCATTGCGTTTCGGCCGCGCGATGGTCGCCCGGGTTATCCAAGGGCGACGGTTTCTCGTCGGTGGGCGTCGGCGGCTCGGGCGGCCCTTCAAACAAGACGACCTCGCCGCGCGGTTCGCGCTCCACTTCTCCCCGTGCAAGGCGATAGGCGAGGGCGATTCGTCGGACCGCGAGGTTGTCCTTGGCGCTCACTCGCACCGGCACGACGGCCTCCGGAGTAACGAACAAACTCGCCGACGGTTGCTCAATGGCCACGCTTGGCGGCAAGTCGGAGGCGACGTGGACTTCCCAGTGCGGGCTTTCGGCGGTAATCCCCTCCCGATCGACCATTGCGAGCCAGTAGTCGCCCGTGGCTTCGATCCGCGGCTCGGGCCGGCCTGGGGGCGGAATGCGAAACTGCATGCCGTCCGCGTCGATTGCGGCCGAAAGCGACGGTTGACCGTCCAGGTGGAGTGTGAGCGACTTCACCGGCTTGTTCACCCGCCCCGCGACGGCCAGCGTGGTCCCCTTGAGCACGCGCAAATGCGATTCCGACGTGAAAGCCGGATAGCCCGTGTACGGCGGCGGGCTCAGTCGCAGCGAAAGGCTTTCCACGGCCGGCGGCTCCACCACGTCAACCTCAATCCACGGCATCGAGTTGTCGTCACCGCCCACGGCCCGGTAGGCGAACGGGCGGGTAACACGTTCGCGGCGAGCAAAGGCTACCGCCGTGCCACGCCGCCGCATCGGCTCCGGTTGAATACTCGTCGTCCCGTCCGGCAGCGTCAGGCGATATTCGATTTGAACCTTCTCCGGCAATCGGGCCTTGCCGCGATTGACAACCTCGACCTCGAACGCCTGCCCGCGGGCAACCCGTCGGACGACGTCGCGAAACTCAAGGTGAGTTTGCCGCGGCCACGGAGGTGGAGCGAAAGGACTGGCAAGCCGGGCCGTGGCAATGCGAGCCGAAAGCGGGTCCAGCACAATCAGAATGGCCGCCGTCAGGCATACGGCAAACGAAGACACCGCGGCCCGCAACGGCAAACGAGGATTGAGCGCGGTCCGGAAATCCAGCCGCTCCGCCCGGTCCCACGCGCGGTCGATCACGGCATGTCGAAGCGACGGCGAGCCTGCGGTAGGCTCGTCATCCGGCTGATCGAGGAATTCGAGGGCGCAGGCCAACTGCTCGCCCAATTCGGGAAATTGACGCCTCAATCGCAGTGCTATGTCGGCTTCGTCCAACTGCACGGCCAGCGGTCGCCATAGGCAGCGATACGCCACCCAACCAGCCACGGCTAGAAGTCCAAGTGAGCTGAGCACGCGGATGCCCGGATCGTGCAGCCGAAACAAGTAGTCGGCCATGCCCAGGACAATCGCCATCGCCATCATGGCCGCCACCGTCCAACTCACGCCGTACAGCAACAGTAGTTGCCGCAGGCGCGTACGGAGTTGACGAATCTTCTGGCGCAGCGGATGCACTGGATCGAGTTCCTTTGTGTTCTATTGGAGCTTGCATAGCCAATGGACGAGGGCGAAGCCCGGCTTCCCCGGTAAAACGGCTGCGAACCGCTCATTGACTATGCAGGAATCAAAAAACGGCAAACGGTTCACTCCCTAGGCAAACCCGAACGCCACCCTAGATTATTCACCATCCCCATGGGGTCAGGCAAGCCCCGTCCTAAACGAATAATCCGGGCTGCCGCATCCACGACGAGGTGCGGTCAGAACGCTTCCGTCACCGCTCGCTCGCCATAGAGCGGCATGTACCGATAGTACACTTCCAGCGTCATGACGGCCATGGCCGTATTGTAGAGGCGACCGCCTGCGTCGCCATATCGGTCGGGAAAGTACCAGCTTCCGGCCTCTTGACCTCGGGCTGATTGCGTGGCCACCAGAGAGTCGCGCATGACAGGGTTCCATCGCTGCCACGGCTCGCCGCCAAAATGATGCATCACCTGCGTCGCGTAATAGTTGAAGTACATATTGTCCTTGGACGGTTCCAGCGAGTCCAAATATGCGATGCCGCGCCGCAGGGGTTCATAATCGCGCGGCCAACCCGTGTACATGCGACAAAGCAGGCCAATGGCCGTCGTGGCGTCTCCCGGTTGCGGATCCAGATATCCATACTTTGCGCCGTACTCCGATTGAACGCGGTCGAGAAACCGCTGGACCATGACCAGGGTAGGGGACGGAACATTCAGCCCGGCCATCTGGCCACTCTTCAGAGCCATGAGCTGCCATCCGGTAATCGTGATATCACCCGGCTGGCCCGGCGTGTATCGCCAACCTCCGTCTTCTTGATTCTGGGCAAAGACAATGAATCGAATCGCCTGCTCGGCAAGTCCCCGCAACGCCGGATCACGGGTCATGGCATAGGCTTCGCACAACGCGATGGTTGAAAGGCCATGGCCGTACATCGTACCGTTCTGCAAGTCAGCGCCGTGCGGAGTCTGGCGAGCACTGTGCAAGAGGTAATACATGCCGCGGCGAACCACGTCCTGATAGGGACCCTCGATGCTCGTGTACCCGGCTCCCAGGTACGGCAACATGCATAAAGCGGTAGCGGCCGTGGTGCTGCCCTCCGTGCCGGGGTTGTCGCATTGGCCGCGAAGATGTCGAAAACTGAAGCTGCCGTCGTCTCGCTGTTGCGTCATGAGCCATCTCAGTCCGCGCTCCACCGCGTCTTCGCTTCCCGGAGTCGCACCGCCAATGCGAGCGAATTCCACCCGTGCCGTGCTTCCGCGCCCGGTCAATGCGCCCGAGACGTCGCCATCGGTTTGCAGAAAGTAGTCGACCGCATGGGCCGGCAAGTTGCTGTCGGTTTGCCTCGGCCGTGTCGAAGTCAGTCGTTCGCTCTCCGGGCCACGAATCCGCGGGCCGTCGAATCCATGTTCAACCACCACCGCCTCCCCGGAGAACCGGTCCGAATCCGGCGACGGCGATTGCTGGACAACGCTATCGCTGAAGACGAGCGACTCGTCGTCGTTCGGCGTGACGAACAGGGCAATGCCGCCTGTCCCAATCTCTTCCCGCGACATCCAGAGCGCAAGGCACAGAAGCAAGCCGAAATGGAATAGGAAACTCGTCAGGAAACTTGCGACAACTCGGGACGAGCACCACGCTCGCCAACCGCTCCGAGGGAGCACGACGTCGCGCGGCTCAATGCTAACCCGGTTCCCAATGAGCACCGGTGGGGGTGGCAATTCGATCACCCTGGCCGACGCATCGCCTAAAGCCCCCCCCGGCGCAATACTGGTCGCTGCCTTAAGTGTTCGAGGCAAGGCGGTCGAATTGGGAACGCAGTGGGCCACGACGTAATACTCGGCACATGACGGATAATCGGCACAAACCGCGCGTCTTGCGCAGCACCTACCAATTATAGCTTAACGCAACTTGCGATCTCCGTGGCGCGACTTTCCGAGTCGTGAAAAGACGACTCGGAGAGTCGTGCTACGATGACCCTTCCCACGGTAGAATATATAAGAACGTAGCCAATCGCCTGTTCGAGCCATTTGTAACCGAAAAGCCCAACGGCGCCCGCCTGGGCCTCTACTTCGACCGCCAAGTAGCCGAAGCCCACCACGACGACATCCGCTGGCGCCGCCGAGACGAACAAACGTGTTTCACGGGCCGGATTCCACCTTGGCCCAGAACGGATGCCGCCGGTCGCCCCGGGCGCGGGCATCTTCCAGCAAGGTCCATGGATCGGGCTGGATGAAGGCGTCGTTCCCTTGGATACGCCGACCATTGACGACTATGCTCGCCCGTTCGGTCATGTCGACCAGTTCGGGTGAAACCCACACGATCACCGGCGCGCCTCGATAGTTCACTCGCAAGCCGTTCGTCGCGATTACCGACGCATCGACCGAGGCTGCCCGGGCGCCCCGCGCGGGCGGCCAGTCCACCGGATCAACCTGCGAGCCGACAGGCAGTCCTTGCAGTTCGACCCACCAGAAGAAGCTATCGAATGATCGCATGGTTCGGCACTCGAACTCTTTCGGGAAGAAGTCGCGGCGGAGCCGGCCCATCCAGTCGAACAGTCGCAGCACCTCGTCGGAGAAGTCCTCGTGTCCCCGCCCCAGGTACTCCACGACCGTCACGTTGTAGTTGCTGCGGAAGTACCGGTCCATATCCTGTGCGTTGTGGGCCAGCAGAGCGGCACTGTCCAACTCACCGAAGACGCAATAGAAAGGAACGTACTTGGCGTTCTGCCAATAGTGCGCGCAATACCGATCGCTCTTGGCCGCAATCGGGATGACGCCGGCCCACAAATCCGGGTGCGCAAGGGCGAGATCCCACGCGGCGTCGCCGCCAATGGAGTGGCCGGAAAGGTACACGCGGTCGGTGTCGATGGCAAACCGCCGGCAGGCGTCGCGGAGACAATTGAGCACGCCCATATGCTCGCGAGCCGAATATTCGTACTTCTTCTGGTGCTCCTTGGTCCATTTCGGGGCAACGACAATGTAACCATGACGCGTCGCCTGACCGGCCCGCCAGCCGCCTTCAGTCCAGCCGCCGGCCCACCAGTCCACTTGCTGCTCCGGCGAGGTTCCGGCCCCGTGCAACGTGAGGATGGTCGGATACTGACGGTATGGGTCGTACTCAGGCGGCGTTTGCACTAGGTAACGCACCGGAGGATCGCCCGCCAGACCGGAAACCTCGAACTCGTATAGCCCCGGCTTCTCGTTGGAGATGGGCTCGGCCGATGGGCCGGGCGGTTTCATGTGCCGCAAAATTGCGGCCATCATCGTGGGCGAAGCCCCTTCCTCCGATCCAAACTTCGCCATCAGATGCTGCCGGTTGATCAGCACCGGCTCGTTTAGAAACTCGCGAACCAAGGTCCGAACCCGGTACAGCGAAAGGGCTACCGGAAGGTTCAGCGTCGCCGTGTCGCTGCCAACCAGCCACCCACTGATGGCCAGGGCCAGCCGCTGTTCCGGCTGAAGCTGCTCATCGTCCGCGTGTTGCCGGAACGCGGCCATGCGCGCAAGCGTATTGGTGCTCAGTTCGGCTCGCAACTCGTCGCACGCCGGCTGAATATTTGTACGAGTTTGCGGCTCGGCCACCTTGGCCGCGAGCGACTCGATTTGCTTGAGCACGCTCTCGCCCTCCTGGCGAATCTGGGCGTACTCGTCAAGCATCTCGCGGACCGCTTGCAAAATCTCGCCGGCAACGTCCTCGGAAGGGAAGGCTTCCAGACGGCCGCTCACCAGCCGATGTTGTCCGGCCTCGCGTCGAAACTGAAGCTCCCGGAGCAATCGCTGCGCGCCCATCTGGCGCAGCGCGCGAATGGATGGATCAAGCTGGGCACGCAACTCTGCGTTGTCCGGGGCGGCCGCCAGCACGGCCTCCAAGGCCTGACGCGCCTCGGTGAACCGCTCTGCCTGCAGGTAGAAGCGGGCCGTCTTCTTCTGATGATCGACGTTGGCAGGATCGATCTGCTTTTGCAGGATTTCCTTGAGGACGCTGGATGGAATGGAACTGGTGGCAATTCGCATGTCCCAAACGTGGGTGATGCCCTCGACCTTTGCCCAATGGGGCGTTAGTTCCGTGATCCCCTGCACCACGTCAATCGGACCCTGCCGCGTGTTCATTTGCAGGATACGTCGCCCGAACTCGTCGAAGGGCGTGACGTTGATGGTCGGCCCCACAGTTCTTACCGTGCTGCCTTGCCGCAATGCCCGCTGGCGAATGAGGAACTTCTCGTCTTCCGCCCCGGCCGCCGGTGCCTGCCGAACGGACTGAATCTGCCAGCGCGGCACAAAAGTGCGTCGTAAGTCGTCGTCGGTCAAGACGATGAGATTGACTGGCCCGTCCCCCTCGGCTGAGTGGGGCTGTGGTATGCTGGCCAATGAGGCTACCTGGGCCAACCGACCCTCGATCGTGCGACCGTCCCGCATGAGTAGTTCGGCGGCCAGACCCCACGTTGCCGTCTCCAGGGCAAGGAACAGGGCAAGAAGGAGAACTCTGTCAGCAGAACCAACACAACGCATGGAACCCCCGTTCTATGGGAAAACCTCTCCATGACAAGCGGCAGGCCACCCGTAACCGTTCACAGGGGGACTGTCCCAATTTTCGCGGCACAAAGGGCGTTCTTTCCCAATGATCCACCGTTTCCGCCGCGAAAATGGGACTGTCCCCTTCGCATTTCGTGGGCCCGCGTCGCCTTCATCGGCACACACCGCCCCACCTCTCAATTGTGTAGCAGAGTATTGT
>CAZASB010000067.1:0-17990 GCA_964487655.1 uncultured Planctomycetaceae bacterium | reverse complement strand
ACAATTGGGACAATTGTTCTACACTGGGTATATTTCAATCTGCCGGTCGCCTTGGGGCTTGCATAGCCAATGGACGAGGGCGAAGTCCGGCTTCCCCGGTAAAACGGCTGTGAACCGCTCATTGACTATGCAGGAATCAATAGGTGTAGAATTGCGTGACACGTGGGTGAACCCGGATGCTGAGACATCCGGAACCACCCACCCTACGCCTTTCACCACCGGTTTGCATCCAGAAACGGAAGAGCCCTTTTTTCTTCGGAGTTCGTCTACTGGCTTCGTCACCACTCACCGAACCGCCCTCGTGGCGCACATGACGGAGAATTGCACGTCCGGATTCTCGCGTGAAGCATATTCCGCATCCCACTGCGAATGGAACAGGACGGCATGATGGCCAAACTGGTCGCGCACCAGTTTGGCCGAGTAAGGCAAGCGCATCTCGGGCGGCCGTTCGGGATCGTCGCCCACCCAGCGGGCCAGTTTGAACGGAAGCCATTGAATATCGGTCGGCGTGTCGTACTCGCTTTCCAGCCGGAATCGCACGACGTCGAACTGCAACTCGCCCACCGCGGCGAGCATCGGTTCGCGCCGCATGGCGTGCGGATCGGAGAACATCTGGATGGCCCCCTCCTCGAGAAGCTGGCTCAGCCCGCGTTCGAATTGCTTCCGCCGGTCCGTATCGCGGCATCGCACCACGGCGAAGTTCTCCGGCGAGAACTGCGGCAGGGCCTCAAAACTTACTGGCGAGCCCTCGCAAATCGTATCGCCCAGGCGGAACTCGCCCGGGTTGACCAGCCCGATGATATCGCCCGGAAACGCCTCGTCCATCGTCTCTCGCTCGCGGCCGAACACCCGATGCGCTCGCCGCAGCCGAATCTTATCGCCCGTACGCGAGTGCAGCACTTCCATGTCCCGCCGAAACCGGCCGGCACAAACACGCACGAACGCAATTCGGTCGCGATGCCTCGGATCGAGGTTGGCCTGAATCTTGAAGACGAATCCGGCAAACTCGCTTCGAGCCGCCGCGACGCGCCCCGTGTCACTACCGCGATCGCCCGGCGGCGGGCATAACCCGAGGAACCCGTGTAGAAAATGTTCAACTCCCCAGTTCGTCAGCGCGCTGCCGAAGAATACGGGTGACTGCTTGCCGACAAGGAACGCCTCTCGATCGAACGATACGCCGGCCGCACTGATAAGATCGACTTCCTCGATTGTCCGCGCAAGCAGTTCAGAGCGGATGCCCGGGTCTGCCGTCAGCGAGTCTAGTTCGACGGCCTGGTATGGTATGCGGTGGGTTCCGGCGCGCTGCTGAAACAAATGAGCGGAGCGGGTTGCCATATCGACAATGCCCAGGAAATCCTGCCCCGTGCCGAGTGGCCAGTTCTGGGGAACCGCGTCAATCCCGAACTTCGCCTCGATTTCCTCCAAGATGGCTAGCGGCGATTGTCCCGGTCGATCGACCTTGTTGACGAACGTAATGACCGGAATCTTCCGCAGCGCGCACACGCGAAACAGCTTTTCGGTTTGCGTTTCCACTCCTTTCGCCAGGTCGATCACCATGACGGCGCAGTCGGCCGCCATGAGCGTACGGTAGGTGTCCTCGCTGAAGTCATGGTGCCCCGGCGTATCGAGCAAGTTAATCTGATGCCCCTCGAACTCGAAGGCGAGCACGGTGGAACTCACGGAGATTCCCCGCTGCTTTTCCAGCTCCATCCAGTCGGATGTGACCGCGCGCTGCGCCTTCCGGCCCCGCACGGCTCCGGCCACGTCAATGCAGCCGCCAAACAGTAGCAGCTTTTCGGTAAGCGTTGTCTTGCCTGCGTCTGGGTGTGAAATGATGGCGAACGTGCGCCGCCGTGATACTTCGCGTTGAACCTGGAGATCGAACTCGTTCATCGTAGGTGGAAGGGGTGAAGGTGCGGCTGAAACAACCAATCGCCGTGACACAAAGACCAAGCAAGCGCCACGCCAGTGGCTGCCCAACCTGTCGCGGCCGGGCGGGAAGAAGGCGTCTGGACATGACCACGACCAGACGCAATCGGACGGCACGAACGTCGCTAGGGCGGCGCGGGCGGCACGGAACCCAGCTTTGCCCGGCAAGGCGCGACCATCCGCGACCGTTCCACACTCGATCGATTGGGAATCACGGTACGGTACATATCGGGCCAGGGTTCTTCAGATTTCATGGAAGCGACGATTCCAATCGCCGAACCGATCAATTGTAGTTGCTTTGCCCGAGAAGGTCAATGCCCGGTCTCACCCTGCACCAGGAGAACTACAAAGTCGAGGCTGGCGAACCGTCGAGCGGGCGGGTAGGAGTGGGTGAAATGGGCCCGTTTATGTTGGAAAAATGAGCCTATTCGTTCAGCACGGCGGCAACCGTCTGGAGGAACCGTGGCGACCACTCATCACTGCGCGGACCGCTTCGCTTGCGAACCTGTGTGATGACAAGCTCCTGGTCGGGATTGACGAGGAAGATGCAGCCGGAAAACGAGCCATGCCCCAAGGTATGCGGCCCGAACAGCAGGTCTTCGTCACGCCGCGAGCCCCGCGACGCGCCGGGCTTGAGATGCCGTACCCAGTGGATGCCAATCCCATCCTCGGCAGCGTGGCCATGGTCGGCCACGGGCAACGGCCGGGGCAGGAGCTGCTCGAACGTCTCTGGCCGAATGAACTCCGATGGGCCGTAGCTCCCATGATTCGCCATCCATTGGGCAAGGATGCCCAGTTCCCTTGCGGTAAACTCGCCCCCGGAGCTGGCGTTGCCCATCCGCGCGTCGCCGAAATCCAGCGGCCGGAAGAGGCGTTCCTCATAGAGCCGTGCGGCGCATTGGCCCGTGACGATCTCCATCGCCTTGGCCGCCAATTCATAACCCAGCCCGCAGTAGGCGTACTTCACGCCCGGCTCGTTCACATCGATCCCGCCCAGCACGACGTTTTCCAGGTGCGGGGTGTGCATGTCGCCCAGTTCGCCGTGACCCGACAGTCCGCTCGTGTGGGTGAAACATTGCCGGAACGTCGGCACATGCGGGTCGTCTTCGGGGTAGTCTGGAAAGACCGAGGCCAGCGAATCGTCCAGGTGGATCAGTTCCTGGTCGAGAAACTGGCTGAACAAGATAGCGGTGACCGTCTTGGTGATCGAGGCGACCCAGCAGCGATATTCGCGGTCGATCGGCCGCCCGCCGGCGTCCCGGCCGAAGGCCTCGTGGGTGACAATCACGCCGTGGCGGGCGACGAGCGTCACGAACGGCTCTGCGGTATCTTCAGCCCAGGAGCGGCAAACGGCGTCGATCCGGTCCTTGGCGTCGGAGGCCACGCCGGCTTCGGCGGGCGAACCCTCGTGGAGCGTCGTGGCTGGCCGATCTCGATGGCGCGGCGGACACAACGGCCGCACCTTGTCCTGCAATCCCTGGAGTTTGAGCTTTAGCGTCAGATGAGACTCGCTGTTGCGTACGGCCGTCGATTCGACGTACCTAGCCGGGCGCCCCAGCGGTTCAGCCTCGGTGAGCCCGGCCACTAGCATGGCGCCTCGTTCGCTGCCAAGCAACGCCTGTACAAGCGTGTCGTTCGCCATGCGGAGGATTTCGGCCTCATGCTCTTTCAGAACACTGGGATCATCTGGGCCGGGGAAGTTGGGAAACGCGACGGTCAGGTCGGGCGCGAAGGAGTTGAGAAACTGCTTCGGCAACCCGTAGAACGTGCGCGAGCGCCGCAACGGAGTGCCATTGGGCGCCGTGCCTTCAATCCAGGCGAGCCAGCGACCTGGCGCATCGGGCTCCGGCCGCTCGTTCAGTTTCGCGTCGAACCAGCGCACTCGCAGCGGTTCGTCGCACCCAAGTCGCCGCACGGTTTCCACGTCGCGCCACACGATGCGAGGCGTCTCGCCGAGCTTGAATATCCATGCGCCCGACTTGGCCAGCATCAACTCCTGCGACTGGAACTCCCGCCGCTCTTCCCGCTTGCGCTCGACCGCCTGTTCCTCGGTGGAGGACGTATTGGGCTTCACGTCCGGTGGACCGTGCTCGACCTGCCCCAGACAGCGATACCCGGATATCGCTCCCAGATGCACGGTTGGCACAAGCAGGCAGGTAAAAAGAACGATGGTTCGTCTCATGGGAGCCTGCTCTGAAAGGGAGTCGCAACCTTGGACGAGCGGCGACAGTCGTGATGGTATCTGTCCATTATTCCATCAATTAGGAATAGACCGCAAGGGATGCGATTTGCGATGGCGGCAGATCAGCTATGTAACCGAAGCCTACATCTCCGTTCGCAGTCGAGAAAAAGACTGGCTCCATTAGGCGGTGCTTTGTGAAAGCCGGCAGCATGTGGGATGGCGGAGCCCTCGGTATCAGGCCTGATCGTTGCCGACTTTGCTCCAACTCGTTGTGGCCCATGCCAATATCCAGGGCTGGACGTGAGGCTGGACTGTCCTTGTGTGCGCGCGTCGAGGGATTGCGTCCAGTATGGGACCGGTTACACTAATGGCGTCAGCATGTCGCGTCGAGACATCGAGACACAGTCCCAGTCGAGTTAAGTGCCTGAAATAGGTAATGAGGTTCGATATGTACATTTCACGCTTGCGATTTCGAAATTGGCGCAATTTCACAAACGCTGATGTGAGGTTTCAAGAAACCACCTATTTGATTGGTCCTAATGCGTCAGGCAAGTCAAACCTTCTCGACATCTTTCGGTTCATGCGAGACATCGTGAATCCCAAAGGAGGAGGCATTCAGCATGCTCTGGCATCCCGAGGGGGGCTGTCCAAGGTGCGAAGCCTCGCGGCTCGAAGACACCCACAGATCGAGTTGGCGTTCGAGCTTCGTGCGTCCCTGGCAGAACAGGATACCCCGCCCGACTGGACTTATGAACTCTCAATCAACCACGAAGGAAAGGGCAAGCAGCGTCCGATTGTCCTGAAGGAGGAAGCGAGTGCCTCGGGTAAACTCCTTTTTTCAAGACCGGACAAGGAAGACCGATCCGACCCTGAGCGGTTGACGCAGACGCACCTCGAACAGATCAATATGAACCGGCAATTTCGTGACATTGCGTTGTTCTTCGAGGAGGTGCTCTATCTCCATCTTGTTCCACAACTACTGAAATTCAGCGACCAGCTCTCGCTCCGGCACTTGGAGTCCGACCCATTTGGCCAAGGCTTTCTTGAAGAGATCGCCGACACAGTTCAAAGAACGCGCGGTTTTCGATTGCGAAATATCGAAAGTATCTTGCTCAAGGTAATTCCCAATTTGGAGCAGTTGCGGTTCACCAGGGATGACACGACCGGACGACCGCATCTGGAGATGTTCTATAACCATTGGCGTCCCAAGGCCGGGTGGCAAAGGGAAGATCAGTTTTCCGATGGCACGCTACGATTGATTGCCATGCTTTGGACCCTACTTTCGTCAAACAGCATGATCTTGTTTGAAGAACCCGAACTATCTCTGCACAAGAGTGTTGTGGAGCAGATTCCCGATCTCATCTACCGAACGCGTCAGCATCGAAAGAAGTCCGGCGGGCAGATTCTGATCAGCACGCACAGTGAGGCAATGCTCTCGAGTAATAGCATTGACGGGAACTTCTTGATTCTTAGGCCGGGGCATGCTGGCGAAGCCACGTCAGTCGACGAACCCACTGACGATGACAAGATGGCAATGCGGGCAGGGTTGTCTCCCGCGGACGTGCTTCTCCCAAAGACGGGAGCAACTATCCAGAAGGTGTGACATGGATATTTACTGTTATTCCTATGTGGAAGATACACCTTCCGCGGAGGTGGCACGTAAACTCGTGGCAACAAGGAATGCCGCTGCGGCTTATTCGTTGTTGTTTGTCGATGGCTTTCCCGCAGTGACCGGTGGACAAGGCGCCCTGAAGAAAAAGTGTCCCAAGTTTCTCAACATGGCCAAGGGAGGGCTCTACACGTTCTCGCTCGCTGACTTGGATACTTGTGTGTGCGCGGAGGCTCTCATTCGACAGTGGTTTGCGTTGTACAAGGGCGAAAATATCGCACTCCCCAAACAGGTTATCTTTCGGGTGGCAATACGCGAAATCGAGTCGTGGATCATGGCGGATCGCGATGCCTGGTCGGATTATATCGGTATTGCCCGGGGTAATTTCTCCACGAAACCTGATGCTTTGCCCGATCCAAAGCAGTATTTGCTTAGCGTCATTCGCGGCAAAGGCCACAGGAAATATCACAGGCAAATGCTTCCTGCCGGGACTGCCAGCATAGGCCCGCTCTACAACACGGTGCTATGCAAGTTTGTGCGAGAACGCTGGTCTTCCGTCAGAGCGTCAGAGTACTCGCCAAGCCTCAGTCGCGCGATCATGGCACTGAATCGGATTTAGCGACCTTGGAAGCATGAATTGCAGGCGTGCCATCTGAGGGGCTGGAGTAGAGATCCGACAACAAACCTCTGATTGAGTGAGCCTTGAATTGGATGACTTTCGAATCAAACATACTCCGTCGCACTTGTGGCCGGAGGCGTTGGAGTTGGTGTTTGGTGATTTATCGGAGGAAGAGCGAGCGGAGCAGATAAATCAGGCGATTGGCGAGGGGCAGCAGAACGGCGCGACGATGGAAGGGCTGTTCCACGCAGAAAGAGATGGCCGGGTGGTTGGAGCCGTGCTCACGCAGATGCAGCCGGGCAAGACGGCCAATGCGTGGCTGCCGCGACTGGCCAACGATGCGGCCCCCGCCACCGCCAACGCACTCATGCATGCCATGTGCCGCTGGCTCGAGGGCCAAGGCGCGGCCATGGCCCAAGTGATACTGGCCACCGTTCCGAAGAAAGACCGAGAGTTGCTGGACTTCGCCCATTTCACGCATCTCTCCGATCTTTTCTATTTGGTGGCGGTCAATAGTCAGTTTCCTGTGAGCGAACCGGCGTCGATGCTCGACTTCTTGCCGATAACGCCGGACGGCGAAGGCCGGTTCGCGGTGATTGTCGAGGCGACCTACGAGGCGACTCGCGATTGCGAGGGTCTGGACGGCGTTCGGAAGATGGACGATGTGCTGGCCGGCTATCGAGCCGTGGGGCGGTCGGGAACGAGCGAGTGGTACCTTGTGCGTTGCGAGGGCGAGGACATTGGATGTTTGATTCTGGCCGACCATCCGCCGCGGCAGAACCTGGAACTTGTATACATGGGAGTGGTTCCTGCGTGGCGCGGCCGAGGATGGGGGGTGGAGATTGCCCAATGGGCGCAGTGGCGGGCGCGGTTGTTGGGGCGAAGGCGGCTGGTACTGGCGGTCGATACCGACAATGGCCCCGCCCTGGCGGCCTATGTTGCGGCGGGGTTTCGCGCGTGGGATCGCCAAAGCGTGTACATCCGTACCTTTTTATCGTGAACATGCGGCATTTTCTCGATGTTTTGTGGCCAACGGCCGACATTCGGCCGAGAGCGCGCGACAGGTTTTCCACGTTGCTGGCGTGATGCCGAAGAAATGGAGGACATTGGACTCGCGGGGGGCGGAGGATGCTTTTCCCCGGCGTTTTCCGCGTTGTCTTGCCGACAGCGGGGTACCAGGAACGAGACTGCCCAAGAACGGTTTGACAGCAGCGCCAGCAACGCTAGAATCAGACTTACTTGGGCGGGACGCTCAGGGGAACGGCGCGGGAGAGACGGCGGCAACGCCGGCTGAATTGGAAGCCGTTCCCCAATTCGTCTGGTTCATCTAGTCCTTGCCCTCGCGGCAACTTTGACGACGATATTTTGCGCGGAACGAATGCGCGCATAGGATGCCTTGCAGTGACCACGGACGATAAGGAGATCATGTCGGCTTTGCGCTCCGCACTGGCCGGCAGGGTCGGACAAGACCGATACGAACTCTGGTTCGGTGAAACCACTCGGTTCGACTTGTCGGAGCGTACACTAACCATCGGCGCTCCGAACGAGTTCTTCCAGCAGTGGATTCGCGCGAACTTTCGTAAGCAAATCGAGCAGGCGTGCTTCGAGGTCGCCGGTTGGGTTCCGCACGTTGAGTTCCGTGTCGATCCGACCGAGGCCGCAGCGCCGGACGAACCCATGCCCACAAGCGATTCGAACGGAGCGTCGAGATCGTCGCGCGGCGGAAGCGCGCGGCGCGTGGTGGATGAGAGCGCGCCGCCAACGGGTCGCAAGGTCGGCGCAAACGGAAAGTCCTACCGGCGGTTGGCCTCGTTCAGCGACTTCGTTTGCGGCGAGACGAACCAAATCGCCCTGCACGCGGCCGAACGTGTCTCACGTCGGCCGGGCGAGACGCCCCTGTTCCTTCATGGCCCCACCAGTGTCGGCAAGACGCACTTGCTCGAAAGCATCTGCGCGGAGGCCCGCAAGAGCCACCCGCAACTGACCATCATCTACCAGTCGACTGAGCAGTTCACCAGTTCCTTTCTCGAGGCGCTTCGGGGCAGCGGTCTGCCGAGCTTTCGTCGCAAGTACCGCGGCGTGGGGTTGCTGATCCTGGACGACCTGCACTTCCTGGTGGGTAAGCGGGCGACGCGCACCGAGCTGCTGCACACGGTCGATACGTTGCTGCGCGAGGGGCAGCAGTTGGTGTTTGCCGCCGACGAGCCGCCGGGGCAACTCAACGCCCTGGGCCCGGAACTGGTCACCCGGCTGCAAAGCGGCATGGTGTGCCGGCTCGACCCGCCCGACTATGCCACTCGGCTTGGGATCGTCCGGCAGATGGCAACGCGGCTGGGCATTGCCGTACCCGAGGACGTTCAGCAGTACATCGCCTCCCGCGTCACTAGCCATGCTCGCGAGATTTCCGGCGCCTTGTGTCGCCTCCAGGCCACGAGCGAAGCGCTCTGCAAGCCGGTGACTTTGCCGATGGCGAAAGATGCACTGGACGAACTGCTCCGGCAGGGAGGGCCCGTGGTGCGGCTGCCCGATATCGAACGCGCCGTGTGCGAAGTGTTTGAATTGGATTCCGGAACCCTGCAGTCGAGCGGCCGAACTCGCAGAGTGAGCTACCCTCGCATGTTAGCCATGTGGTTGGCACGCAAGCACACGCGAGCGGCATTGAGTGAAATAGGCACGTATTTCGGACGGCGACGCCACAGCACGGTTGTTTCGGCGCAGCAACGCGTTGAAGGATGGATGGCCGCCGGTACGCCGCTGAATGTCTCGCACCACACATGGACCGCCGATGAAGCCATCCGCCGGGTTGAACGAAAGCTGGAGGCCGGGTAACCGAAGTCGACACTTGCAAGAAGAGAATGCGTTTGATATAAGATACTGATTAGCCGTTAAGTGGCCATGCGCCTACGAGACCGCAGAGGGCACGGAGAATAGCGAGCGAACGGAGTTGCAGCCCGGGAGCCCCCTTGCCCGGGAAAACGACAGGAAATAAAACGTCGGTACATCGTCGCCGGCTACGATTCGCTCTCCGTGTCCTCTGCGTTTCCGTGGGCGCAGCCGGTTCCCATGGGCGCAGCTCGTAAATCGTCTATTGATTCCTTCGCGAGCCCTTACCCTCCGGCTGTCGGCGTGTTCGCCACGCGATCGACGATCTTCAGCGGCGCGCCGATGTTGTGTACATGCACCGTGCCGATGTATGGCTTGGCACTGGGCGACGTGAAGCCTGCCTTCATCGCGACGAAGGTACACGTCTCGGCGGCGCGGATGGTCGGCAAGCTTGGAATACCCGTGTCGCAGTTCAGGCCGCTGGGCAGGTCGACCGCCAGAATGGGCAAGCCGGTCGCGTTGAGTTGATTGATAACGCTGTCGAGTGGCGGCCGGGGGTTGCCTTTCGCGCCGGTGCCCAGCAGGGCGTCGACAATCCATGTGGCGCCGTCGAGTAGCGACTCCAGTCGGGCGGCGTCGTGCCCTTCCGTGAAGATTTCAACGGGCACGTCGGTCCGTTGAAGAATGCGGAAGTTGACGGCCGCGTCGCCGCGCAATTCGGAAGGATTCGCCCACATCAACACGCGGCACGCAATGCCAAGGATTTCCAGGTGCCGGGCAATCACAAATCCATCGCCCGCGTTGTTCCCCTTACCGCAGCAGATGGCCACGGGCCCGCGCGACGTGCGTTGGGCAAGCACGTCGGCCACCCCGCGGCCGGCGTTCTCCATGAGCACCAAGCCGGAAATGCCATATTCTTCGATTGCTAGCCGGTCGACGCGGCGCACCTGATCGCGAGTGAGAATGGTCATCGTTTGAACTCCAAGGCGTTGGTGGGACGGATCGTATTCGGCGAGAACGCGGAACCGTGAGCCTGCATGGATGTAATCATGAGTTCCTCCGGGACAAGCCCGGAGGTGACTGTTTTCATACCCCGTGCGTGTGTAAACCGTCGGCTTCCAGATACCCGGCTGACATTGCAGTTTTCGAGGCCCCCCTGCACCGCCGGAACCAGCCAGCGTATACAATACGTGACCGTCGATTCAGCAAGGAGTTTAGAAATGCCCATCTACGAATACAGATGCAAGACGTGCGGGATCTCGTTTGAACAGCTCATTCGGGGCGACGAGAAGGCCCAATGCCCCTCGTGCGGCAAACGGCAGTTGGAGAAGAAGTTTAGCGTGCCGGCCGCCCATACGCAAGGTTCCACCGACGCGCCGGCGTGCCCCCATGGCTCGTGTTACATGGGCAACAGTTGCCCCGGGGGCGCTTGCGGAATGGAGTAGACCTGCAAGGGAATGGCGGCCGTCGTTCACGTTGGGTGGCGTTGTGCCTTGGGGCGTCCCAATTGATCAGCAGCCTTTGGCGGCCGTCTCTCGTCCGATTCCTATGGGATGGCGTACACGCCACCGGCCCAAATACCGCCGGCGACGGCCGCGCCACGGACGCTCAGCGGAATGGGATCGAGCATGTATGGGGCGCAGTTGCCAGGTCGGTAGTAGCCGAGCGTATACATGCACTCCCATGGCGGGTCCATGCCCAGCTTATACGGCAAGGCTACGACATTGCCGAAAAAGTGCGCGCCGGACATAACCGGCTGGATCATGGGCCCCCAAGAATGGCCGTAACGCTCCACGTGGACGTCCTCGAAGTAGAGCGGCTTGTGGCACAGGGCCGACGCTTTCCACGTGAACGTGGTCTGCGCCCAGAGTCGCGGCTCGTACTTCTTGCCACCCAGCAGGCAATCGCGGGGCAACTCACCTGCCTCGGGCGTTGTCCGGTAGGTAATCTTGTTGATCGGCTTCAGTTCGTCGAGGGAGGGGCACTCGTAATCGAGGTCCGGCGCTTGTGTTCCCAACTCCTCGGCGAGGGTCAGTGTTTGACTGCCGGGCAACGGGACCCTGGCCGCTCCGGCCTCGCCGCCCACTTCAAGGGGCGGATACGCGGGATCGCTGTCGATGGAATCTCGCGATTGGGCGGCGGAACCTCCCGGCGGGATGAGCGGAACGAGTCCCGGGCCTTTCGGTGGGTTGGCGTTGTCCTGGGTGTCGCCAAAGGGGTTGCTGAACGGGCTGCCTTCGCTGTGCTGCACGAACCGCGCGGGCGGCTTCGCGGCATGGCGTTCCGACAACGGCAGGAGCCCCTGCCCAGGCATGGTGGGCCGGTGCGGCAACCACTTCAACCTACCCGCATCGGCATTCGCCTTCGTCTCGATGGTTCGAAAGGGCTGGGCGGCGGAGACTGCTCCAGCCAGAGGCCAACATGCCAGCGCCAGGGCTGCCATGCCAATCCGTTGCAGCCAGCGGCGGCGCAAGGGACTTGCCTGGCCACCGTCGGCGCGCGATGCTTCGCTAGCCGCTTTCGCCGGCTGCGTATTCCATGCTGTAATTGGGCGACTCTTGCGTAATTGTGATGTCATGTGGATGACTCTCCCGCACGCTGGCTGGTGAGACTTGTATGAACCGCGCGTTGTTGCGCAGCTCGTCGATCGTTGGGGCGCCGCAATAGCCCATTCCGGCTCGCAACCCTCCGATGAGCTGATATACGAATTGCCCCAAAGATCCCTTGAAGGGAACCCGTCCTTCAACGCCCTCGGGTACGAGCTTGTCGGGTTGGCTCTTCTCGCTCTGCCGATAACGTTCACTGGAGCCGTGGACCATGGCGCCCATGGACCCCATGCCACGGTATACCTTGAAAACGCGTCCTTGAAACAAGATTCGTTGCCCAGGACTCTCTTCCAACCCGGCGAAAAGGCCCCCGATCATGGCAACGTGGGCTCCGGCGGCAATGGCCTTGGTGACATCACCTGAGTAGCGAATGCCACCATCGGCAATGATCGGGACGCCGGACTCCTTTGCTGCCATCGTAGCTTGTTGGATTGCGGTAATTTGGGGGACTCCGACGCCAGATATAACGCGGGTGGTGCAAATCGAGCCGGGGCCAATTCCAACCTTAACGGCGTCGGCACCGGCCTCGATCAGCCGCCGACAGCCTGCCGCCGTGGCGATATTGCCTGCGACAACGTCGATTTGCCAGTTTTGCTTGATTCGGCGCACGGTATCAATCACATTGGCGGAGTCGCCATGGGCACTGTCGAGGATGAGTACATCGACATCTTTCTGGATAAGTTTCTCGACTCGCTCGTAATCTCCGACGCCGACAGCGGCTCCAACTCTCAGCCTACCTTGCCTATCTTTGCAGGCATGGGGGAATCGCCGCATCATGTCAATGTCTTTGATCGTGATGAGTCCCGTCAGTCTGAAGTTTTCGTCAACCAGCAAAAGTTTCTCCACCTTTTTTGCCATCAAAATCTTCTCAGCCTCTTCAAGCGTTACGTTCCTCGTAGACGTTACAAGGTTTTCTTTGGTCATAACTTCACCGACCGGCAGGGCTTGGTTCTCCAGGAACCGGAGGTCGCGTCGAGTGAGAATGCCTTCCAGCCGTCCGTCTTCGCGGGTAATGGGCACCCCGGAGACGTTGTATTGGTCCATCAGTTCGCGTGCGTCGCCGACACTGGCGTGAGGAGGTAGCGTAGCCGGGTTCACGATGATCCCGTTCGCGCTCCGTTTGACCTTTTCCACCTCCTCACCCTGGTGATCGATCGACATACTCTTATGGATGACGCCAAGCCCCCCTTCTTGAGCGAGCGCAATGGCCATTTCGCTTTCCGTGACGGTGTCCATCGGGGAGCTGAGCAGGGGGAGGTTCAGACGGATTCGCTGGGTGAGTTGCGTGGAAACATCGACCTCGGAGGGCACCACCTCGCTGTGCCGCGGTTCGAGGAGCACGTCGTCGAAAGTCAGCCCCCGGTATTCGGTAAAGTGTTCCTGCATAACCAAAGCTCCTCGATGGAAAGGAAAAAAAACGTTCTTCTGTTGACTCTACCCGCTCGATGGAGAGGGAAAAGGGTTGTATGATTATCCCGACCCGCTCCACAATTGCAATGCAATGCCGGTCGGTCAGAGGCCGTGCTTGGCCAGCTTGTCGCGAAAAGTCGAGGGTTTCATGCCGAGCGAGGCGGCGGCGGCCGTCTTATTTCCGCCCGTGGCGCGGAGTGCTTCTTCGAGCAACTCGCGCTCCGTCCGGTTCACGGCGGCCTGAAAGCCGCCGGCGTGGTTGTCAGGACGGCCAGACTCAAAACCGCGGATTTCGTGGCAAGCGATTTCCGCCGTAATGTGCCCGCCACCGATCAGCAACGCGCGTTCCAGCGTATTGTACAATTCACGCACGTTGCCCGGCCAGCGATGTTGCCCGAACAGCTCGACCGCGTCCGAATCGATTCGGTACGGCGATTCCTTGGCAATTCGGCCGAGCAGGTATCCGACGAGTTCGGGGATGTCTTCGAGTCGATCGCGAAGGGGAGGGATATTGACGCGCAGCACGTCGAGCCGATAGTAGAGGTCCTCGCGAAAAGTACCCTCGGAGGTCTTTTCGAGCAGGTTGCGCTTCGTCGACGCGATGACTCGCACGTTCGCCTCGATCAGTTGCGTGCCCCCCACGCGTTCGTACACCTTCTCCTCAATGGCCCGGAGCAGTTTCGATTGCTGCTCGATGGGGATGTCGTCGACGTCGTCCAAGTACAGCGTGCCGCCTTCGGCCAGGGCGAAACGCCCGAGCCGCTGGGTTTCCGCGCCAGTGAACGAGCCCTTTTCGTGGCCGTACAACTCGCTTTCGATAAGCTGCGGCGGAAAGAGCGTGCAGCCGACCTTGACGAAGGGAAATCTGTGCCGATGAGAACTCCGGTGGATCATCTGCGCCACCAGGTCCTTGCCGACGCCCGTCTCGCCGAACAGCAGCACGTTGGCGTCGGTTCGGGCGCAGATACCGGCCATGTGCTTCACGCGTCCGATGCCCGGTGAATGCCCGATGATGAGCTGCTCGATGCCGGCTTCCGACTCGGCCTTGCTGACCGCCGGTCTCTGCCTGCCGCGTTCGATACGAGCCAAGAGTGGAAAGACGTCTTCGTTGCGGAACGGCTTGGTCAGAAAATCGAACGCGCCGAGTTTGACCGCCTCGACCGCAACGGGAATGCTGCCGTAGGCCGTCATCATGATCACTTCCAACTCCGGCCAGGGCCCCTGCTTAATGCGGCGTAGCAGTTCGATTCCGTCGAGCTTGGGCATCTTCAGGTCGGTTACGACCACGTCGAACGGCCCGTTTTGCAGATGTTCCAGGGCCTCTTCGCCATCCGAGGCGACAACCACGTCGTGCCCTTGCGTGGCCAGATCATCGGCCAGGGTAACTCGCTTGATCTTTTCGTCGTCGACAACCAGGATGCGCATAATACCGGCAAGAGCTACTCATTTGCGGGGGAAGCCCCGAGTCTTCTCGCCCTCTTCGGGGGGCGAATCACCGATCTTTTCTACCCATGTTGATTGTATCCCATCCGACGCTTCTCCCCCAGGGGACCAGCCACAGGAGAACTGCTAAGTCAACCTGTCTCCTCCGTGCCGAGGGCACAGCCCTAAGTCAGCCGCGTAGGGTGGATGGTTCCGGATGTCTCAGCAGCCGGGTTCATCCACGCGCTCTCCAAAACACGCCACGCGAGGCACGTCGGTCATGTGACAACGACCGGCACGTGTACCACAGTGTAACGCGTGGGTGAACCCGACTGCCGAGACAGTCGGAACCACCCACCCTACGTTTCTTCTTTCCCATCGGGCGACCCATCCAGTTGCATCTCTTCCGGTACGCTGATACCATCAAATCGACTGAAAGATACGAATATTCTCCCCTTGACGCTGGAGCAGAAACGTGCCGAATACCAAGCGTTCCGTGATGATATGTCTTGTTCTTGCCGGGCTGGCGACGGTCGTGTTGGCTGCCGATGAGCGCGAGCAACTCGCCAATGGCGGCATGGAAGGCCCGTTTCCCGGCGGATTGGCCGTCGGCTGGGTCAAAAACTGCTATGGCGACAACGAGGTCCTATTCGCCGAGGAAACCGGCGACGTCCACGAGGGCCGCTCGGCGCAACGTGTCACATGCACGAAGTTCGTCACCGGCGGCGTGCAGTTCCATGGCGGCAACATCGCGGTCGAAGGGGGCAAACCCTACACGTTACGGTTGTGGATGAAAGGCGACGTGCAGTCGCCCGTTTACGTCGGAATCCGAAAGCATGGAGAGCCGTACACGGGCTACCTGAAACGCCATGCCCGCGTGAAGAACGAATGGCGACCCTACATCCTCACCGGAATCGCCAGCGACACCGATCCGCAATGCAGCATCTACATCATGTTTGCAGGCACGGGCACCCTGCGGGTGGACGAAGTGGCGCTGTTGTCGGGCATCCACGAGGATATTGCGGAGTCGGACATGCCGCCCGAGAAGGGCAACCGCATCTTCAATAGTGGCTTCGAGGCTGGTCCGGAAGGCTGGACGCCCACGGACGGTTTTGTCATTGACTCGACAACGGCCCATTCAGACCGGAATAGCGCGAGACTGGGTGCCCTAGACCTGCCGAATGTAACGCTGCCATTGAACCGACCGCTTCCGGCCGGGGTGCGACCGCGCGCCGCGCCGCCTGGAATCGAATGTCGGCCGTTTCCCGTCCGTGCAGGGATGCGCTACACGCTCAGCGCGTGGATCAAGGCCGCGGAGCCCAACACGCGCGTCACGCTTCGGTTCTTCGAATGGGCGGATAAAGGCGGCGATCAGCCATCCGGGCGCAACGAGCGCGGCACCACCGTAACGGCCACGACTGATTGGGCTCGCTACCAGTTCGACGGCATCGCCCTGCCCAATATGTGGGAGGACTACGTCGCTCGCATCGTTCCGACCGGGACCATTTGGCTGGACGACGTACAGATCGAGGAGGGCATCGTCAGCGACTATCAACCCGCGCAGGCCGTCGAGGTCGGCGCCGAGACGCCCACGCGTTGGCGCCGCGTCGGCGAGCCAGTCAACGTGACGGCCCATGTGGCGGCCGCCGAGTCGCTGGAGAAGGTTGCGCTAAGCTTCACGCTTGAAGACTTATGGTCGCGACCTATCAACACGGTCACTCGCGAGGCAAAGGTTGGCGTGGCGGAATGCGTGACCTTCTCACCCGAGCGGCCGGGCATGTACCGCGTGCTTGTGCAGGCTGGCGATTGGCCAGCGAAGGGCGAGGTCTGGTTCGGCGTGTTTCCGAAACGCGACCGCGCGTTGCGGCCCGATTCGCCGTTCGGCACGCACGTCACGGCGACTTCACCGGAGCCGACGAATACGTTTCTCGCGTCAGAAGCGATGGGCGCGCGATGGGTGCGGCTGCACGATTTCGGTGACTTCTGTCACTGGCGCGTGGTCGAGCCGGAAAAGGGGACTTTCGTATGGCGGGACGCCGAGATCGACGACCTGCGAGACCGCGGCTTCATGATTCTCGCCAACCTGGGCCATCCGCCGGTGTGGGCCGGCCGGCCGCATCCGAAAGAGCAGGACCGCGGCTCGTGGACCAGCTCGCCGCCGCGCGACGCGGCCGAGTGGGAAAACTACGTCTTCAAGACGGTCGAGCACTACCGCGATCGTATCCGGCACTGGGAAGTCTGGAACGAGCCGTGTTGGCAGGGATTCTTCAGCGGCACGCCGGAGGAATACGCTGAACTGTTGAAGATCGCCTACCGCGCAATCAAGCGCGCCGACCCGAACGCGGTGGTCATCGGCGGCTGCTTCTCATCCCATGCGCCCGAGTGGACCCGGCGCGTGTTGGAGCAGGACGGCCTCAGCTTTATGGACGCCCTTTCCTACCATGTCTACTGGAGTCCGCCGGTGACGGAACCGGCCGCGCCGGGTGAGTTGACGCATATCGAGCAGGAGGTGGAGCATTTCAACGAGTTCATGCGAGAGTACGGCAAACCCAAGCCGATTTACATGACCGAAGGCGGTCTTCGCTGCCCGCCGTTCGCGTCCTGGCTGCCCAAGGAGGGCTTCAGCCTCGGCGCTGCCTTCGGGTCGAAGGCTGGTGTGAATCTCCCATTGACCGGGCTCGACGCATCGTGTGGTTTGGTGCGGGGCATGGTGCAGATGCTCTCGGCCGGAGTGACGAACGTTTGCTATTACTACACTGGCGGCGAGCGGGGCGCCATGCCCTGGTTCTCCACCATGGCCAACGGCTACTACGTTCTGATGGACTACGACGGCCGGCCGAAGCCGACCATGATGGCCTATAGCGCGCTAGAGCAACAGCTCGACGGCGCCACCGCCTTTGGCGTGCGACGACGCAACGGCCTGACGGTCCACCTGTTCTCCAAGGGAACCGGCTCCGTCGCCGTTGTTTGGAGCGACCGGCGGCGAACGTTTTCGATCGACGATGCCGTTGTGCTCGACCTGATGGGAAACGAGATGGCGACGCCCATGCTGCAAACGGGCGAGCCAGTCTACATCGTTGCGCCACGCCTTTCAGCCGACCAGCTCGACAAACAACTGAAGTAAGGATTCACAAAGCCTTGGACTAGCGCGTTTTACCCCTTTGTACGGGCCATCCCTTCGGGATTCTGTTATTCCCAACCTTCACGACCCAGGGTTGCGCGACGTTCGCTGAGGCTCACGTCACTCCACCCTGGGCTGACTTAGGGATGTCCCTTCAGGACTGGGATACTGATATCTCAAATTTGAAATTTGAGATAGGCTGTAGCTAGCCTGAAACGTAAGTTCTCAATAACCCCGTGAAACTGGTGTTGACTTGGTGGGCGGATTTG